>CAJBMK010000029.1 GCA_903954165.1 uncultured bacterium
GGCGTCCTCGCAATGACGAAAAGGGAAAAGGAACAACACGAAGGTGATGAATGTGTGGAATTATCGCAGTGACGGAGGGGACAGGAGTACCCCAAAGGTAATGAACGTATCTGAATTATCGCAATGACGGTGAAAAAAGAAGTACCACGACGGAAATAAACATTTGTGAATTATTACAAATATGGAGGGGACTTTGTGACGGAAAGGAGAGGTTGTGTGATTGAGGATGTTATATTGTGTTGGAAATTTTGGTTTATTTCATTTATTTTTTACTTTGTTACAATTCATATATGTCAATTGAATCTGATGTGTCGTTGAATGAAAATAATGCGGAGTCGTTTGCAGAAATTAGGAAAAAACTTGCGGAGGGTTTTGGGATAGCGGTATGTACAACGCAAAAGAGTGGGCATACTACATCTTTAATTGAGCAGATTGGTTTTATTGAAAAGCTTTGTCCCGCGTGTGTTCAGTTTGATTTTAGGAACCGTACCGCTGAAGAAATTCGCGAAGCGGTGCCTCTGTTTGAAACGTTCCGTAAGAACAATCCGGATATGGCGCTTTCATTGCACGGGGAATCGCCAAAAATTAATGAAGATGACGCCGGTATGAAAAATCAGGAGAGAATAACGTACGAACTTTCGCTCGCAACGCTTCTCAGTGCGGAATCATTCACCGTGCATCCTCCGTCAATAAATTTTAAATTGTATAGCGAGCTCGACGGAAAAACACAGGATACCATTATTGATAGTTACGCCTCCGTATTTGCGGAGTATTTGGAAAAGGTTAATGGTTCCGAAAAAGTCTTTTGTGTCGCTATTGAAAACATGCCCGGAAAAGGAGATGGCGGAGCGTACGGTCAGACTCCCGATGAACTCAATACACTGATTTCCCGAATAAAAACATTACTGCTGAATAAGGGTATTTTGCCCGAACGAATTGAGGAAAGTCTCGGCGTAACATTGGACATTAATCATGCCCTTCATGATATTGAAAATGATCATTACGAGGAAGTTTTGGAACATTGGTTTGGTACTCTTGGTCAAAAAATACGGGTAATTCATTTATATACTCCCTCAAAATATGATTCGGTCTACGCCGGTAAATATGAATTAGTGCTCAATCTTGCCGCTCGTTATAGTTCTCGGGCACGAATATTGATGGAAAGTAAACAAAGCTTCGAGGTAACGAAAAATGTATACGAAGCCGGGATTTTTCGGGATTAAGGATGCGAAAACAAGGAAGATATTCTGTTTCTTTTGCGCAGATTTCGTTTGCATTTACTCTCTATTCGTAGTATCATCCACTTTGTCGTTAATTCTCGATGCTAGTGTTGGTCAGGCTTTCGGGCCTCCTTCGGGGCATAGTGGGAAGGTCGGACGATAGTGTATAAGTGTTAATGTAAATCTCAATATGGCAAAGAAATTGTATATTGGAAATTTGTCGTACGGCACCACTGCCGACGGTCTCAAGGAGGCTTTCTCCAAGGCTGGTACAGTTGTTTCTACAGCTGTTATTACAGACAAAATGACCGGTCGCTCACGCGGTTTCGGTTTCGTTGAAATGGAAGACGCAGATGCTGAAAAAGCAATTGCTATGTTCCACGGCGCGGAATTGGACGGCAGAAACCTCACGGTCAACGAAGCACGCCCTCTTTCAGATCGTCCTCCTCGCGAGGCAGGTTTTGGAGGCGGCCGACGCAGCTTCTAACCAATAGCGGCGGATTCGCCGCGAAACAAAACACACCGCTTCTGCGGTGTGTTTTGTTTTATGCAAAGAAAATGCCCGCTGTTTTTCAAGCGAGCAATTTTCATTTTTTAATATTGTTCGTCCAATCGTTCGTGTCTCGCGCGCATAGCTTTGTTTAGATGTTCTTTTCGGAGCCGGACACTTTTTGGCGTAATTTCGAGATATTCGTCACCTTGCATGATTTCCAATCCGCGCTCAATCGTGAGAAGTATTGGCGGTATCAAATCAATAGCGTCATCATTGCCCGCGTTACGAACGTTTGTCATCTGCTTGTTTTTTGTCGGGTTGACGTCCAAATCATCACCTTTGGTGACGTTGCCGAGAATCATGCCTTCGTAGACATCAATGTTGGCCGGAATGTAGAGTGAACCGCGTTCCTGAAGGTTCCAGAGAGAATAGGCGAGTGCCTTTCCGGTAGCCATCGAAATCATGGAACCAAAGGTGTGTCGTTTGATTTCTCCCGCGTATGGTTTGAAACCGACGAAACGGGCCGAGAGAATGCCTTCGCCCCGCGTATCAATAATGAACTCATTTCTATAGCCCAGTAGGCCTCTCGTTGGAATTTCAAACGTGAGGCGGGTCATATTTTCGTGTTCCTTGAGATTGGTGAGCATTCCGCGACGGCGATTCAGTTTGTCGATAATACTGCCGGTCAATTCAGTTCGAACGTCAATAATAGCCTCCTCAAACGGTTCCATTTTTACGCCGTCAACTTCTTTGATAATAACTTGAGGCTGTGAGACTTGAAGTTCAAATCCTTCGCGACGCATCATTTCGAGCAGAATTGATACGTGGAGTTCACCTCGTCCGAAAACTTTGAAAGAATCAGTTTCGGAAAAATCAACTTTTAGACCGACGTTGACTTCAAGTTCTTTTTCCAAGCGTTCACGAATTTGGCGGGACGTAACGAATTTTCCTTCGCGTCCGCCAAAGGGCGAGTCGTTCACGATAAAGTTAAGCGAAATTGTCGGTTCGTCAACTGCGATAGCCGGAAGAAGTTCTTGGGTATCGAGCGCGCATACGGTATCGCCGATATAGACGTCCGGCATACCGGATACCATGACGATGTCTCCGGCGATAGCTTCATTCTCCTCAACTTTTTGCATTCCTTCAAATGTGAAAATTTTGGTTATTTTTGCTTTACTTGATTTTCCCTGATTGTTACGAACAAAAACCGTATCACCCATACGAAGGGTTCCGTCATAGATACGTCCGATAGCCATGCGTCCGAGGAAGTTGTCGTAGGCGAGGTTGAACGGTTGCATGCGGAGCGGTGCGGAAATATCCACCTTGGCCGCGGGAACATGTTTTAAAATGGTGTCGAGAAGCGGAGTAAGGTCTTTTGAATCGTCTTCCAGATTGTATTTTGCAATACCGGCACGGCCGATAGCGTAAATCATTGGGAAATTAATTTGCTCTTCATTTGCTCCGAGTTCCATAAAGAGTTCGAGGACTTCATCATGAGCTTCGATTGGACGAGCCGCCGGTTTGTCGATTTTGTTTAAAACGACAATAGGTTTCAAGCCAAGCTCCAGTGATTTTTTTAATACGAAACGGGTTTGGGGCATAGGGCCTTCCTGAGCGTCAACAACCAAAATAACGGTATCGATTGAACGGAGTACGCGTTCCACCTCAGAACCGAAGTCCGCGTGGCCGGGCGTATCAACGATGTTGATTTTCGTGTCTTTGTATCGTACGGAGGCGTTTTTGGCATAAATGGTAATACCGCGCTCCTGTTCGAGTGCGTTTGAGTCCATGCTGAAACCTTCTTTTACCATTCCGGTTTGTCGCATGATGGCGTCGGTCAGGGTTGTTTTACCGTGGTCAACGTGGGCGATAATTGCAATATTTCGTACTTCCATAATATATGAGAATCTGTGCGGATCTTTTAAGAGAAAAATAAAGCCGCAAGGCTCGTGATGCTCTATTAAATCAGAAAATAGAAAAAAGTCAACTATATTGTCGGTGCATAAAGGTGGTATGATTCTTCCGTACTTAATTATTTAGTAATCGAACATACTATGGCAACAGCATTGTCTAAGATTGGAAAGGTTATCGCGCGGGAAATTATTGATTCTCGAGGCAATCCGACGGTTGAAACGGACGTTATTCTAGCGGACGGTTCTCTTGGTAGGGCGGCGGTACCGTCAGGTGCGTCAACGGGAAGCCATGAAGCGGTAGAATTGCGTGACGGAAACGCAAAGCGTTATGGCGGTAAAGGCGTACTGAAAGCGGTTGAAAATGTGAACGTTATTATCAAAAAGAAAATTGTCGGAAAAGAATGGGATCAGCGAACGCTCGACGCCGCGCTTATTGCCCTTGATGGAACCGAGAACAAAGGTACGCTTGGTGCAAATGCAATCCTCGGCGTTTCAATGGCGTTTGCCAGAGCAAAAGCACTTTCAGAAAAGAAACCGCTGTATCGATATTTTAAAGATATTGGTAAAACAGGATTTCCGGTTCGTTTGCCCGTTCCAATGATGAATATTTTGAACGGCGGAAAGCATGCCGAAAATTCAACCGACATTCAGGAATTTATGATTATGCCTGTTGGCGCAAAAACTTTTTCGGAAGCGCTCCGATGGGGAACTGAAGTTTTTCACGCATTAAAGAAAATTTTGAAAGAACGGAATTTAAACACGTCGGTGGGAGATGAAGGCGGATATGCACCGTCTCTTCCGGGCGGAAATCCCGCTGCGATTGACGTTATTCTAGAGGCGATTGCAAAAGCGGGGTACAAGGCGGGAAAAGAGATTGCGATTGCAATTGACGCGGCGGCGAGTGAATTTTATAAGGACGGAAAGTATCATTTGACTACGGAAAACAAAATCCTTTCCAGTGAAGAAATGGTTGCGTACTATATAGACTGGGTCGCTAAATATCCGATTGTCTCGATTGAGGACGGTTTGGCGGAGGATGATTGGGCGGGCTATGTGCTCATGACAGAAAAGCTCGGAAAGAAAATTCAGATTGTCGGTGATGATTTGTTTGTCACGAATGTTGAGCGTTTGCAGAAGGGAATTGACATGAAAGTTGGAAATTCCATTTTGATAAAGTTAAATCAGATTGGGACAGTTTCCGAAACGATTGACGCTATCAATCTTGCGAAGAAGGCAAAATATACTTCGATTGTGTCGCACCGCTCGGGTGAAACTGAGGATTCTACCATTGCTGATTTTGTGGTTGGGCTTGGAACGGGTCAGATCAAAACAGGTTCTTTGTGTCGTTCCGAACGCGTTGCAAAATACAATCAATTGCTTCGTATTGAAGAAGCGTTGGGTGCAAAGGCGGAGTTTGCGGGGAAGACGGCGTTCAAGGTTGTATAAAATTACAATAAAAAAATATCCCGCCATATGT
Organism: uncultured bacterium; assembly: GCA_903954165.1. Classification (GTDB taxonomy): domain Bacteria; phylum Patescibacteriota; class Minisyncoccia; order Phycocordibacterales; family CAJBMK01; genus CAJBMK01. The sequence continues at coordinate 5,104 of CAJBMK010000029.1, forward strand.
GGCGGGATATTTTTTTGTTATTTATTCGGTTGTTGTTGCTGTTGAAGATGAAATAATCGTACTCTGTGTACTTGTTCCCGTTTTGTTATCTTCACCCGGAAGTGAACAGCTTGATTTTTCCGCAATAGTTTCAAGTGATGTTTCGCCGACTGACGTTGTACCGTCGGGGAAAATCCAGGTCGGATATGCTTTGACACCTTTGTTGAGACAAGCTTTTACATTATCCGGACATTCAACATAAGGAACGTATTTGAAAGATGACCCGAATTCCTTTTTTTGGGATTGGCAATGCGTGCACCACGCGGCGCCGTACATAGTGACTTTTTTCTCGGCCAAACATTGGGCGAATCCGTCCAAAGCGTTTGGTCCGTTGGTATATTTTGGTTTCTGAGAATCGGTTATGTACCAGGCCATCCCGCCAATCATAATGAGAGCGACCATAATAACACTAACCACAAATTGTTTGTTTTCCATATGATTTTAATGTAAAGAATAATTATTCAATGCAACAGTCAACCAGCTTGTTGACGATATCCTCCGTGGACCACGGCTTATCTTCCGGCGGAGTTTGTTTGATGTTTTCAGTGGTGATTATTTTCAGACGAAGCGCCCAAAACATGGAATACAGTTTGTATGCGTATGTGAATGTTTCTTTTGCTTTTTCTATTTGTTTGTCGTGCTGAAGCTTGGTGCCAACTTCAATAAGCCGCATAGTGGTTGCAAGCAAGTGTTTTGAAATACACCACGACTCGGCTTCGTTTTTGTCCATCATTCGGCCGAGAAGCACTTTGCGGATTTCTCGAACTTCAATGATGAGGTTGAAGTAGTCCGGCTTTCCCGTTTTTGCGCCCGAGAAAAAAAAGTGTTCTTCGAGACTGATCAGGTTCATAATTGCGATACTCAAGTCTTCATCGACGGAAAGGTCGATACCGCCCGATTGTTTGAGCGTCTGTATCTTTTTTACCATATCGTCAAATGACTGTTGTTGTGTTTCGTTTGCCATGCGTATAATTTATGAATTGCTAAATTTTTTACAATAATAACATAAGTCCGCCCAAAAGAAGCATGACTAATCCGCCCCAGAGACGCATGCCGTTATTGTTTGTTTTCTTCCATGCTTGCGCTTTTGCGAGAAGTGTTTTGTCGCTTGCGATGGCGAGAATAATGACCAACGGCGCGATAAAGAGGAGATTGTAATAGATGAGGTAAAGGAAACCCTGAATAAACGTCGCGCTATCGTGTAAGAGCCCGATAATCATAAGGTACGGTCCTCCGGTACACGGGAATTCAAATCCGCCGACAATAATTCCGAGGATGAGTGCCGCGGGAATTGACGCTTTTTCCATGTATCGCGCAATAATTCCGTGGGAAGCATTCGGTAATTTTAATTTAATCGGAAACTTTGGAAAGTATTCGTTTATCATTGATAGTCCGCCGACGACAATGAGCAAGCCCGCCCCGAATTTTGAAGCAACGTGGGGTACGCCGAAGAATGATAATACCTGAAGAATTCCGAGACCAATAAGTATGTAGGCCAAATATATGCCCGTAATGTATACACCGCCGATTTTAATTATTTCTTTACGGCTTTTGCCTGTGCTAAAAAGAAAGGCAATGGTAAGAATTAAGACAGAGAATGCGCACGGATTGATGCTGTCGACAAGTGCGGTTACGGTGACAAGCGGAAGCATCCATGTTGCTTTTCCGCCGTCGAATAATGTAGTTCCGACATCTGTCATGTTTAGAATTGCACTAACGACGACAAAAAGCACCGCAATACCGAATAATATTTTTAATGATTTACTCATAGAATGAAGTTAGAAGCACGAATAAAAATACACTGTTTGTAAAAGGTAGTATTACCGTGTTTGGATCGGGTCTTCACTTTGCCGAAGAATGGCAAGCCATAGTAGGAATGGATGCGGAACTAAAAATGCGGTATGTGTTTTGTGTTCGTGCCTTCGGCTTGTTTGAATACTATTTCGATAGTGAATATGGCGCCGATAAAGTAGAAATGAGACGGCGATAAGCAAAAAAACCGAGAGAATAAAATCGGTCACATCAAACGTGGCTACCGAAAACCGTTTCAGCGCGTTCAAATGAAACGATATAAAAGAGAGCATGTTTGTCTGTGCGGGGCAGGATGTTTGTCCTTCCGCGCTTGCCAGGCAGTCGTTTTGGCACTGTCCGTCATCGCAGTGAATACCCATAAATCCGAAAATACTGATACCAATGAATGCTGACAATATAAAAAATCCGAGTGCTTTCCTCATAAATAAAGTATAGCAAAAAGGAGGGAAAGTCTGTCATTGACTCATTGTGAAATTAGTGTCACAAATATAGATACAAATCGTGTGTATTGCCTTTTGTGTGGAAATCCTATGGTGTCTATAAAGGAAAGTATGTTAAAATAGCCGTCATGACATCACAATTTTATAATGATTCTATATTTTGGATTGATATCGAAAAGGTCCATCCAAACCCGTACCAACCCCGAAAAGAGTTTGATCAGGAAAAACTTCAGGATTTGGCCGACTCTATTAAGATGTACGGAATCTTACAGCCGTTAGTTGTGACCAGAAAAGAAAAAACAAAAGACGACGGCGGTCTTGTGGTTGAATATGAGCTTATTTCCGGTGAACGCCGTTTGCGCGCATCCAAACTCGCGGGACTTTCTCAGGTGCCCGCTCTCATTCGAAACGCCGAACAAAGCGACCGTGAGAAGCTTGAATTGGCAATTATTGAAAATCTTCAGCGTGAAGATTTGAATGTCGTTGACCGCGCCCGCGCATTTCAGCGTTTGGCGGACGACTTTAGTTTTAAGCATAATCAAATTGCAGAAAAAGTGGGCAAGAGCCGTGAATATGTATCCAACACGCTTCGTATATTGGCGTTGCCGGAAGAAATTCTAAATGCGTTGTCTGCGGGCAAAATTTCAGAAGGTCACTCGCGGCCGCTCCTTATGTTGACCAGTCGTCCGGAAGAACAGCTGACTCTTTATAAAGAAGTTATTTACAAAAAATTAACCGTGCGTGAAGCGGAAGCGATTGCGCGACGTATCGCATATGACCGCGTCAGGAAGAAAGAACGCGCATTTGATCCGGAAATGGTTGAGATTGAGGAGCGTTTCAAGGAATCACTCGGGACGCGTGTCCATATTGAACGACGCGATGTGGGAGGAAAAATTCTTATCGATTTCTTTTCTCCGGAAGATTTAAAAAATATTTTGGCTTTGATTAGCGTCGGCGGTAAGCGTGATCCGAATGAAATCCTGAAGAAACATATCGCGCGAATGGAAGGAGGATCGGCGGTAGTTGTTCCTGAAGGTGTGATGGCAGCGGGCGTCGCTATGGAATCTGTTTTACCTCATTCTGTCGCGCCGGAACCAATAGTACTAAATCCTATTGCACCGTCACTTGATACTGTTGTACACACGGAAACAGTGGCGGAAGCCGTCCAGAATGTTGAGCCTGCAGAATCGCTGGATGTTCCGCTTGATGACCGTTCAAAAGAAGAAGTGACTCATGACGAAGAAGACCCTGATATGTATTCGGTCAGTAATTTTACAGTTTAAAGATTCTGTGTGTTGTCAAAAAATACACTCCGCACAATAGTGGGCGGAGTGTATTTTTTATTTACATTTCTTATGAACTATACCGTATCTGTCGCCGGATAATTAGCTATTTTTTCTTTTTTTCGAGTGAGCTCGTGATATGTCTTCGCGCAAGTGTGGTTTTTACATGACTCAGCCATTTTTGGGTCGGCTGGCTGGATTCTTTGGTTACTATTTCTACCACGTCGCCGTTCTTTATTTCCTTGTCTATCGGAGCAATTTTACCGTTTATTTTGGCGCTCGCGGTATGATTTCCAATATCGGAATGAATGGCGTACGCAAAATCAAGCACCGTTGAGTTCAGTGGTAGATCCACAACATCTCCCTTCGGTGTAAACACGAAAACGCGATTTTCAAAAAAGTCCGTTTTGATGCTTTCTATGTAGTCTGTTTGTTCCGATGAATTTGATTCGTACTGTGCAAGTTCCTTAATCCATGAAGGGACGTCCGCCACAAAATCTTTATTTTCGTTGACGTTCTTTCTTTTGACGGTTTTGTCTTTGTATTCTTTAAAAATCGGTAAAAATTGTTTGACCCATGCAATGTTCGAGCTTGCTTTAACTTTTTCTTTATTTAAGGAATCTTTATATTCAAAATGCGACGCTATACCGTATTCGGCGGAACGATGCATTTCCTCTGTTCGTATTTGTATTTCAATAATACTGCCGTCTCCGGTGAAAACGGTTGTGTGAATACTTTTGTAGCCGTTCGGTTTTTCGAGCGCAATATAGTCTTTGATACGGCCGGGAAGCGGTCGCCATACGCTGTGAATAATGCCGAGTGTTTTATAGCACTCTTCAATGTCTTGCACGATAATTCGCAACGCCATAATGTCGTAAATATTTTCTATATTCCGTTCCCTGCGTTCCAGTTTTTGGTAGAGGCTATACAGTCCTTTAATGCGGTATTCGGTTCTAAATTTACTCACTCCTTTTTTTACGAGAATTTTAGCAACAGATTTATGAAATCGAATCAGCCGATCCTGACTTTTTTGGAACTGTTCCTTAATGATTTTCTTCATCCGTTCATACTCTTCGGGATACACATACGCAAAAGAAAGGTCTTCCAGCTCGCGATGAATTTTGCGGATACCAAGTCTGTAGGCGAGCGGGGCGAATATTTCAAGCGTTTCGCTTGCGATTCTGAATTGTTTTTCTTTTCGCACGTGTTCAAGCGTGCGCATGTTATGCAGGCGATCGGCAAGCTTGATAATAAGGACGCGAAGGTCTTCAGCCATCGCCACAAAAAGCTTGCGCAAACTTTCGACATAGCGTTCGGCTCCGCGGTATTTTAATTTACCCAATTTGGTGACGCCTTCCACAAGAAAACGAATTTCTTTGCCGAATTCCCGTTCTAAAAGTTCGGGAGTAACATTAACGTCCTCGATACAGTCATGAAGTAATCCGGATGAAATCGTGACCGGTCCCATTCCAAGTTCCGCAAGTGTTTTGGCCGTGCTAAAAAGATGAATGAAATATGGTTCACCGGAAAAACGTTTATGGTCTTTGTGTGCTTCGTGTGCAAAATCGTACGCCTTGGTAATAAGAGCAATGTCTGCCGGCGTCGGAGCCTGTAAAAGATTGAGTATCTCTTTAATATCGGGCTCATTGTACACAAAGGAGTCGGTCATATAGTGATAGTAACGCAATGGAAGAAAAAAAGAAAGCCTCACCAATGTATTGATGAGGCGATTGAAGAATTTAGCGAGCGTTTTGTTCTGTATCTCTTGTTAACGAAACGGCTCTCAGTGCAAAATGTACGGCTGATAATTCCTCCGGAATATAGTCGTAATCGTTCGGTGTACCGTCCGGTCTAATATCGCGCGAGGGGACAGTGTGCAAACTTCCGGAAACCGCCAGCGAGTGTATACGAGTCGCTTCGATGGGGGTAAATACCGTGAAATATATAAGATGCTCATTCCCCGGTTCGTTATTTTCAAGAGCTATGTATATACATCCGTCTGCATATTTGTTGGACAAAATATCGGTTATTTGAGGGCCTAATTCTTTATCCGAATTGCGGAGTATACATTCCCAATTGTCTTCATGAGAATAGAGAAACGAGTGAATCGGGATTCGTAATGTTGTTTTGGGCTTTCCCGCTCGCCCGCGTTTTTGAAAAATCACCGAAAGATTTCGGCGGTCTTTTATAATAAATAGTAACCCGGCTTTTTTCATGACAAATATCTTCTGTTGAGTGATCGATTTTCTGAATTGGATATTATTGCATTAGAATAGCCGTGTCAAATAGAAGTACCGAATGTAGATTAAGGGGCATTTTGCATGTCGCCGGCGTATTATGATGCGGTCGTCGGTTGTGGAGGTGTTTCGTTCTCTGTTTTGTGCGGATTGTGATTCTTACACATTTTGTTCGAACAGCGTTCAGGGATTGTTTTTGTTCCTTCCATCATGAGTGATTGGCATACCGGACACGTATTTCCCGTCGGCCGAGTTTTGATGATATTTTTGCAATCCGGATAGCTGGAGCAACTATAGAAAAAACCGAATCGTCCGCGTTTTTCCACCATGGTCCCTTTTTTACAAAGATTACACACTACGCCGGTATTCCGTCTCTTTTCTTCTTCGGGATCGGTCTTGATGAATTTGCATTTTGGATAATTGGAGCAGGCAACAAAGATTCCAAACTTGCCCTGTCGCTGTACCAAACTTCCCGTTTCACATTTTGGACACTTTTCGCCCGTTTCTTTCGGGCCTTCCAATTCTTTTCCTTCAATAGTGCGGGCACCGTCGCAGTCCGGATAATTTTTGCATGACAAGAATTTACCGCTTTTCCCGAGTTTTATAACCATTGAACCTTTGCACTTTGGACAGATATGAATTGGATCTGCCTCGCCCAGATTGTTTACTTTTTCGCTTTTTTCTTTCAGTTTTACTTCTTTCAAGAACGGCCCGTAAAAATTTCTGAGCGTATCCAAGTAAGAGGCTTTTCCGTTGGCAATTTCATCGAGGTCATCTTCCATTTTTGCGGTAAAGGTGTCGCTAATGTATGCGCCGAAATTTTGCTCCAAGAAGTCGCTCACTACTTCGCCGGTATCGGTCGGCTTCATGGCTTTTCCGTCCTTAATAACATAATCCCGGTCCTGTAACGTCTTAATAATTGACGCGTAGGTAGACGGTCGGCCGATGTCGCGCTTTTCCAGTTCCTTTATGAGGCCGGCTTCAGTGTATCGCGACGGCGGTTCCGTCTGCTTTTCGGTTGAACGTAAATCGATAAGCGACATGTTGTCGCCCGCTTTTACGGCCGGAAGCTCCACGTCTTCGCCTCGAGATTCTGTATCGGCTAAAAGCCAGCCTGCGGAAATAACGCGACTGCCGTTTGCCCAAAATGGCGGAATGTCGTCGGTTGCGATATTGGCAACTATTTTTGTACGAAGTAGTTTTGCGTCTTCCATTTGGGAAGAGATGGCTCGTTGCCAAATCAATTCGTATAATCGGAGCTGTTCAGGAGTTCCGGAAACGGTTTGTTTTGTGCAATCAGACGGACGAATAGCTTCATGAGCTTCCTGAGCGTTTTTACTTTTGGTTGCGTATGTTCGTACGTGGAGATTTTCTTTTCCGTATTTCGATTCGATAATTGAAGAAATTTGGTCGATTGCCTGTTTACTCAAATTAGTGCTGTCGGTTCTCATGTACGAGATATGTCCGGCCTCATATAATTTTTGTGCGATTTGCATGGTTCGCGACGGCGCATATCCAAGGCGAGAGCTGGCTGATTGTTGGAGTGTTGATGTTGTGAACGGCGGGCGGGGAGAACGCTTGGCTTCGGTTTCATTTACATCGACGACACGCCACGCGCCGGCTTTTGCTTTAGAAACAATTGTTTCCGTCGTTTCTTTTTCGTGCGGCTGTTTTGAACAGGCAAACGTAATAACCGCACTCGATGCCGTTTTGAGGTCGGCTTCTATATCCCAATAGGTGACGGGAATAAAAGCGCGAATTTCACGCTCGCGTTCCATTATAATGCGAAGAGCGGGTGATTGAACTCGTCCTGCTGAAAGGCCGTAGCGAACCTTTTTCCAAATAAGGCCGGAAAGGTCATAGCCGACAAGGCGGTCCAAGACTCGGCGGGCTTCCTGCGCCTGACGAAGATTTTCATCAATTTCACGCGGGTGTTCCATTGCTTCTCGAACGGCGTCTTTGGTAATTTCATGAAAGGCGACGCGTTTCGGATTTTTTAGGCCGATAGCCTCTTTTATATGCCACGCAATTGCCTCGCCCTCACGGTCGGGGTCGGTCGCCAAAACAACTTCGGTGGCTTTTTTTGCAAGTGTTTTTATTTCGGAAACGATATGTTCTTTCCCTTTGGATATTTCATAATGAGGAATAAAACCGCCGGGAATATCGATGGCTTGTTTGTTGCTTTTTGGTAAATCACGAATATGTCCGACCGATGCTTTGACCGTATACTCACCGTTGAGATATTTAGAAACGGTCTTGGCTTTTGCCGGAGACTCAACAATCAAAAGTTTCATTGGGGGTTAGTATGACACAATAATTAAACTAATTGCAAATGGGGACAACTGAAATATAGAATTGAAATTAAAATCGGCATCGGAATAAGTCTCCGATGCCGATACGTCCGTTTCCTCTTGAAAGGAATAGAGTAACGGATGCACACAGTACGTTTTCCTGCGCCAGAAAGATAGTAAATTCACTGTCCTTTTGGCGCAGGGAAAGTCGTGAACGAGCATTCCCCGCATGTAAGGTATATAATTATATTGTACTCCTGTCAAATATAATGTTCAATATGGTATACATTGACAAGTACGTCAAATTTTGGCACAAAATATAGTGTAATCAGGCTCTATTTATTTGTCCTTTACTGTCCTAAAATATATTCATTTACGGTTCATTTTTCAACTATGTTATCGGTCATTGTCTTTTTATGATCTGGAAATGACACCCATGTATTCCGAAACAAAGCCTTTAATTTCAAGTATCGAGAGCGTTGCATTGATATGATATATTGGTTTTTTTGTCTCGAAAGCAATTTCATCTCGCGACATCGGATTGATGAGTAATTCTAAAATAATGCGTTCATCGGTTGTGCAGTCCGTATAATCTTTTTGCGCGGTGGGGTTACTATCTTGCACTAAATTGAATGCGTCCAAAATATCGCGCGATGACCGTATTGGTGTCGCGCCAAGTCGGAGAAGCATGTGAGGTCCGGCGGAGCTCGTTGAAAAGATTGACCCGGGGACCGTGAAAACGTCGCGGTTGTATTCGGTGGCAAATTTGGACGTAATTAAAGTTCCCGATTTTTCTTCCGCTTCGATAATAAGTACCGCGTCCGACAGTCCGGCCATGATTCGATTTCGCTGGGGAAAACTCCACGGAGTGGCTTTAAAATTTGGTTCGAATTCGGAGAGAAGCGCTCCGTCACATCGGATAATTTCTTCCGCTAGGCCGAGATGCGATCGCGGATACAGAACTGAAGGCGACAAACCCGAACCCGGAACCCCGACCGTAAACAGCCCGGCATCAAGTGCTGATTTGTGCGCAATACCGTCAATCCCGAGCGCAAGTCCCGAAACGATAATAATAGGATATCCCTGAAGTCCGGAAATAAGCGATTGGCAGACCTCTTTTCCGTAATTTGAATATTTTCGCGAACCCACAACAGCAAGCCACTTATATTCTTCGGGCGGAATCGTACCCGCAAACGTCATGTTTTTTGGCGGGTCGGCAATTTCCCGAATCCTTCGGGGAAATTTGTGTTGTTCAAGTATTTGAACAGAGTAAGACATTGTCATCAGTATACCCCATTTTTCTCCATAGTAATATTTCACAAAGCGGTATAAAATTTAAAAATTTTGAATACCCGATTCCCGAATCCTGGATTGCCACAGACGAAGCGTCCTCGCAATGACGGAGGAAAAGGAGCACTCTGAAGGTAATGAACGTATGTGAATTATTGCAATGACGGAAAGGGTAATATCGTTTATTGCGGTTGAAGCGATTGCCCGATACTCGGCGGGTAATGACTCAGTCTGATTGTTATAGCGAGCGAAGCGTGGCAATCCAGTCTATATAGTTGTAATTTGAATTATATGAAGTAAGGAATCCCGATTCTTGAATCTTTGATTGACACTTGCCCGTCTCTCGGCGGGCGGGCTCGACGTTCTCGCTATGACGATGTGGAAACCTTGAATGCAATTCAATCTTCACACACTTTGTTACTGTACTGTTAAACATATCAACATGCTTTCTAAAAATACATTTCTTATATATAATAGACTGAATAATCACACGTATTATGCTTGATATAAAATTCATTCGCGAAAACAAAGAACTGATCGAGATGGGGGCCAAGAAGAAACACATTGCATTTGACGTGTCACTTCTTTTGGCTGCTGACGATAAACGGCGCGCGCTCATGATTGCGATTGAAGCCAAGCGTGCCGAACAGAATAGTTTTAACGATAAGATTATGCAGGTAACTGACCCGGTTGAACGGACGAATTTTATCGCGGAAATGAAAAAGGTAAAGGATTCACTTGTGGCCGAAGAAGAGCAGTTGAAAGAAGTGACCAAGAATTGGCAGTTATTGATGCTTCAAGTGCCAAACATTCCCGATATGTCTGTCCCGGAAGGCGACGATGACGGAGGAAATCGCGAGGTAAAAACATGGGGAGACAAACCTGTTTTTTCTTTCAAACCGAAAGATCATATCGAGCTTATGGAAAAGTTAAAGATGGCTGATTTTGAACGCGGGGCAAAAGTGGCGGGATTTCGCGGATATTTTTTGACGGGTGACGGCGCTGTGCTTGATTTTGCCGTTTGGCAACACGCCATGAAGTTTTTTGCCGGAAAAGGATTTACGCCGATGTTTGTTCCGTCGCTGGTTCGCCGGGAGACACTACTTGGTACCGGATATTTACCGCAAGGCGAGGACGATATGTACAAAACTCAGGATAATGATTATTTGGCCGGAACTGGCGAGGTTGCCGCGATGAGTTTTTACTCCGGCGAAGTTTTGAAAAAAGAGGATTTGCCGAAAAAAATTCTTGCATTTTCGCCGTGTTTCCGACGTGAGGCGGGAAGTCACAGTAAGGATACGAATGGGGTTATGCGCGTGCACGAATTTATGAAGTTTGAACAAATTATTCTCTGCGAAGCCAGTCACGAAGTATCCGTCCGCTTTCATGAGGAGCTGACCGAAAATGCCGAGGAATTTATGCAGTCGCTCGGTATTCCGCATCGCACAGTGGTAAATTGTGGAGGAGATTTAGGTTTGGGTCAGGTGAAGAAATACGATATTGAAGCTTGGGTGCCGTCTCAAAACACCTATCGGGAAACTCACTCAGCCTCCTATTTCCATGATTTTCAGACTCGTCGCTTGAATATTCGGTACAAAGACACCGACGGTAAAATGCGTTTTACGCACTCACTCAATAATACCGCTGTCGCCACTCCGCGCGTACTTATCCCGCTTATTGAAAACAACCAACGCGAGGACGGTTCCATTAATGTGCCGGAAGTGCTTCGTGCGTATATCGGAAAAGATTCTATTCAATAATCGTACAAAAATAACGAGCACCTATGTATAAGGTAATTTACCCGAAAAATTCAAAAGTACTACGCCGTAAAAAGCAGATTTTGATTTGGAAGACTATAGGTATTATCGTGTTCGTTGTCGTTATTGTCGGAGCCGTTTCATTTTTGGCTAATAGTAAATACATTACTATTCAAAATGTAAATATACAGGGGAACGTGGTTGTTGGCATGAAGGAGATTGCGGATATAGTCGAAAAGGAAAACGGCGGTTCATTCTTGGCAATATTTCCGAAAAAAAATATTTTACTCTATCCAAAGTCGTCAATAAAAAAGGATATTTTGACAGCATATCCGCGCGTCGAGAGCGTTACGATTGGCTTATCCGGATTAACGAATCTGAATATAACAATCAAGGAACGGGAGCCGTTTGCGCTGTGGTGTCGGACGCCCGAAGAGATTACGGCGACAGTTTCGTCGGAAACGGAGGGCACTCTTCTGGTCTCAAAATCCAAAACGGAAAAGGCGATTGTTGAAAAGACAAAAAGTGTCGCGGTCTCAAAGGCGGAAAAAGCATCTATTTCAAAAACACCGAAGCCGTTATCCGTCAAAGACGATTGCTATTTTTTGGACAAAACGGGACGAATATTTGCAAAAGCGCCCGATGTTCCGAGCGGTGCGTATGTTGTATATTTTGGCGATATAAAAGATATTAACCCGGTGGACAAAGATTTCATGGCTGGCGGACGGTTTGTTGTCATAAATAGTTTAATTGCCAAATTTGCGGAGCGAAAATTGATTATCGAAAAAATGATTGTGACTGACGACGGCGATCAGGAATTCTATATTGAAAATAACGGGAAAATTATTTTATCAGGAAGACAGGACGAGCAAAAAGTAATTGAAAAATTGGATACGGTGAGCGATTTATTTAGCACAACTACCGGCACTTCAAGCAGTATGAAAAAAATAGAATCCGTCGATTTGCGTTACGCGAATAAAGTGTTCTATAAATAAACCCGTGATTTGTAAAAGCACCCGGCGGACGGGGTAGGGGTTTACGAAATAAATACAGTGCAATAACCGCAATATGTGACAGACGGTATATTTTGTGTTAATGTATTTTGATGCCGGATTATTCATTTTGGAGTAACGTTAAAAAAAATAAGCCGTTTACCGCCCTGGCTCCCATGGCGGACGTTACCGATATCGCTTTTCGGCAGATGATTGTTAAATATGGGAAAAATATAATCGCTTCGGCTCGGCGCGGAAAAGGCGGGCCGACACTTCTGTGGACGGAGTTTATTTCCGCCGACGGTCTTGCGTCAAAGGATGGTAAAAAAGCTTTAATAAAGAATTTGGCGTTTAATGAGAACGAGCGACCGATAATTGCCCAGATATTTGGCGCCAACCCTTCAACTATCCGTACAGCGGCCGCTTTGGTAAAAAAGCTTGGTTTTGACGGAGTTGATATTAATATGGGATGCCCCGACAAAGCGGTTGTCAGACAGGGAGCCGGATCGGCCTTAATTAAAAATCCAAAACTCGCGCGTCTAATAATTCGTGCCGCAAAGGAAGGCGCCGGAGATATGCCGGTATCGGTCAAGACTCGAATTGGTTTCCATACAAATGAACTTGAAACATGGCTTCCCGAATTACTGGCCGAAAATCCCGCGGCCGTGACCGTGCACGCTCGAACAAAGAAGGATTTATCACTTGTTCCGGCGAAATGGGAAATGGTAAAACGGGCGGTGGAGATACGAAATATGTTAAAAAGCAAAACGCTTATTATCGGGAACGGTGATGTGAAAAATCTTGCCGAGGTAATACAGCGGGCAAAAGAAACCGGTGCGGACGGAATTATGATTGGCCGCGGATTCTTCGGTACGCCATGGTTGCTCAATAGTACAATGAAGTCAATTTCCTTAGACGGACGCTTGCAGATTTTGATAGAGCATACGGCGCTTTTTGAAAAACTATTGGTAAAAAAACACATTAAAAATTTTGCGGTTATGAAAAAACATTTCAAGGCGTACGTGAACGGATTTGAGGGCGCAAAAGAATTACGGGTGAAGCTTATGGAGGAAGGCAATACGGCTCATAAAGTAAAGAAAATTATCGGTACGGCACTGGGGAAGTAGTGCTTTTGTAATGAATATTTTGGGGTGTGCAAGAGATAGGTTGTCGTAAAAAATAAAAAAACCCAAACAAATTTTGTTTGGGTTTTAGAACATACATCAGGGATAGTTACAGCGTAACTGTGCGGTCAAGAGCGACGCATTCGATAGTAATCGTTATCCCCGCACCGCGAAGCGGTATGTCTCGAATAAATTGAATAGTTGTCTCAAACTCCGCAGTGTCCTTTGAATAAAGACGAATAAACGGTTGTGCTCTGCCGTGCATATTGCTCGGTTCAGATTGAAAAAATGTGACAGTGTAGCGGTCTTGTTTATTGTGGGGTACTTTGCAGATAATTTTGCTCCATGTTCTATCCCGAAGATCTTTGTGAGTGTCCGGAGGAAAACCGTGGAATTCAATATTCATATATTTATTTTCTTGTTTTGTGAAGAACTTGATTTTGCTGAGAATAACATGGATTGGGTATAGGAACAATGATATATAATCGATACGCTAAATTATAAAAAAAAGGCAGAGATTTCTCTCTGCCTTGTACTGTTCGGCTCTTCTTAGAGCTCGATTGATTTTGCCGCCTTGAGGTACTCCCGAATATCGGAAACCTCCGGGCTTCCCAAGTATGCTTTGATTTCCTGGCGTTTCGCACTCAGGGCGTCGATTCGCTGTTTCAGGCCTTCAATTTCCTGTTTCAGGGTTTCGGTTTGGTCCTTTATGTCCTCCAGTAGGTCTTCCGCCTTTTTTATTTCCGTTACCTGTGCCCTTAGGTATTGAATTGATTCCAGACGATTTCTTTCCTTTGAAGGAGAAGCGGTTGGAATGGAAGCGGGGAGTATGGCTTTGGGCGATTGCGTGGGTGGCGCCTGGTTCAATTTCAAACCAAACGTCGTTACTGCGACAGGGCAGATCGTGTAACTTTTCTGAACTAATGCTGATTTGATCAGCCATCCTTTTTTTATCCAGGACTTTATTACCGGCCCTGCGCATTTCGGTGTTTTTTCGCTCCCGACGCCGTATGCCCATTCAACGATGAGTCGTGAGACAGTTTTGGATTCAATTATTCCACTTTGTGCCGTTTCGGCCATCATAGTGAAAATATCTTTTTCCGCAGCGCTGTCTTTAATTATTCCTTTGACGGTCCGCTCCTCTTTTTGAATTAGAGTGGCGGGCCGGCTAATCGCAGCTTCAAGTATCGGCGAAACTGACTGGAGTCGCTCCGGTGCTTCGCTGACGGAATCTTCTTCTCTGTTCATTGGGTGGTCAGGATCATACCAGCTGTGACTGGTTACTTTTCGGAGTGCTTCCTGTAAAACCGACCCTGTGATCGCTTCCGGGTCGTCCTTTTGTTTGGTAAGCAAACCGTTATAGCAGTTTGATGCCGACGACTGAACCTTAACCATCACGGCCGGGTAACCGCCTACTTGGCCTAACCCAACCACTTTAATGCGGTTCGTAAAACCACTCGCGCCCGTTGTTTTGCTTTTCACAATAAGGCGATATGCTCCGGCCAATGTACCCACTTTTTCAAGTGTTTTCCATAAAGGAATTGTTGCATTGGCGATTTCACCACCGCCAAGAGTACTGACTACTTCCAAAGCCAGTGTCTTGTTTTCGTTTTCAAAAAACTTAATAATATCCATATTTGTGCTATACTGAATTGTTTCTACGCCATTTTTTATACTAGCACACTTTATTATAAATGTAAATAGGTACGTACTTATAATGTATATTTGGAACGCGTGAAAATATTTATGATGCACGACGGGATAGATAAATGTATACGACTTTCATTGATAACATAATTAGTATAAAGCTTGAATAGAGAAGCTATCTGGTTCAACACACGCATAAAAAAAGCGTAACCCATAAAGGTATACGCTTTTCGTGTGATTTTTTGCTTCAAGGGGACTTCGTCTCCGCCCTGAGTAGTTTTTCAAAACTTGCCTCTGTTACGAGGCCAGTTTTGACCGTTAGTTCGGCGATCATCCTTGCCTTGCCTTTCCCAAAGTTTTTTTCTCTCCCGATTGTGTCGCAGAGGAACACCGTTACCTTTTCCTTTAGGCTTTGATTTTCGGGAAGAGTTCGGTCCAGCTGGTGCTCGGTGAAGAAGTTATTGATTTCACGAATCCCTTTGGTTCCAAGTCCAGGAAGTTTCAGGAGTTCGTGATCGCTCTTCTCACGAAGGTCACCAACCTTCTTGAGTTTCGCCCCAACGAGGCGGTTGGATGTTCGGGTGGAAAAAACCACCCCAACCGGCAACATGTACAGTTTCTTCTCGTTACCTGCGAGTTCGTTCACGGCCTTCCTTTTGTTGACCTTCTTTTCCGCTTTTCGGCGTATTGCTCGAATTCTTTCAGGTGTGACGCCGAAATGTCCAGCAATGTCTCGTGTTTTTTTTCCACTCGTGACCTCCCGTAAAACGATCGTTTCCCTTGGCGTAAGGGTGTCAGTGTTATTTTTCATCCGGAATCCTTTGTTATTGTTTAACTCACGTAATGTGAGCTTTGTTTCAATACTTAGCCGAGTATATCACATGTTGACATATATGTCAATCTTTCTGCGGATAGATTTCGCATGCTCGGTGGCCGGTATGTATTAGAAAACAGCACTTAACTAAATAAGTGCTGTTAGGACGGCAGTTTATTTTTACAATCTCCTTTCGAGAAAAGTAATAAACTGCGGGTTCTTCATTGGGTCCAGGGTTTTGGAAATATTTCCCTTCGTTCTCTCGTTTCTAGATATTATGAATATGTGGTCGTCTCGAAATCCTGTAAGCGTGACGCACGGCCAAAATCCAACCATAGGAAGAGATTTTCCGATTGCAATTACCTTTTTTGAAAGGGCGTATTGTTTGAGTGCGGTTCGAAGAATGGCGTACACTTTGTGAACCATTTTCTTTCGATACACTTCAACCGCTCCGACCCCGAATGTTGTCTGGAGTTTGACGGCCTCAATGTCGTTTGCCGATACGCTGAGCTCCGATAGGAGAGATTCGCAATACTTCGTTTTGTTTCTCCCCGTTTCAATTATCAATTTTTTACAAATCTCAAATAATCGCTTTTGATCCATAGTGTGCTCTGTAGTAAGGATTGTTTACGTGTTATGTGTAATTTGATTAATTACCCGGGAAAACAATACTATAAAATCATAAATTTGGCAAGAAAAAAGCCGCTCTAAGAAAGAACGGCTTTACTGCGGTTTTAAAAATTTAAATGAGAAGGCGACCACTGTATGTATGCCATCCATAATAGAGTTTGTGGTTTATGGGTATTTCGATTGTTTCTTTTCCGGAAAAATGCTTCCAATCCGTTTCATAAACATTATTTTTATATATACCGTTAAAACGTGCTTTCTGATATAGCTCGGGTCCACGACCTCCGGTAAACTTGGATTCTGTGTACCGGTAAAGCAGAGCCTCCTTATTTGCTGAAAAAATAACACTGGGGAATAAAATTGTCAACAGCACAAAACAAATAGAGCAGAAAAAGGAGGTATGCAGAATGGATGAATCTACTATCTTTTTGGAATATTGATTGTGACCCTACAGGGAACTGCGAGTACGCTTTCGGTCACGGATAATTTGAATGCCGTCGTAGTCAAATTTCCGCTACCCCGACTCGCACCCAATTCTGCTAAATTGGGTCCCGCTCCGTCTTTCGATTCCCTGTAGAGTCGACAAAAACATAGGCGCCAATGCTTGGTCGCATTGGCTTGTTGTTTTTGTGACCCGTATCGGGACGAGACTCGAACTTTGGACCGATTATTCGATGTTTTGGCAAAGTTAAGTCTGCTTGGCGAATTGCCAGAATTAGAACAAACAGATCAGATGAAACCCTCGTAACAACGATGATTGTTACGCACGAAGAGCAACGGCAACAAGATTGACCGCGTTCAACACCGTGGAAATTATTCCTAACGTTAAACCTGCAGATCGGAAGAGCGTCGTGTAGGGAAAGAGTGTA
>CAJBMK010000030.1 GCA_903954165.1 uncultured bacterium
GGAAACCTGCTCGCAACGGCAGACAATGTTTCCAAAGGCCGGATCCTTTTTTATCAACCCGTCAAGTTTTTCAGGACTCATCCCATAAATCCGGCCAGTGAGATATAAGCACCGGCCAAGAGTCTGATTCGTTCTTTGATTGCTTGTTTGATCTTGGCTTTAGGTTCCGGAAGAGAAGATAACGGATTAAACGATCCGCGTCGATGTGGCATTCTTATGTTTTTAGCGTCCCGAAGGATCGCTTCAATGTCATCGTCCTCCATAGCAAGCAAGAACATACGCTTGCCCGGGGAACAAGTCTAGCGGAGTTAAGCTGATATGGTTCAGTTATTTCCAATTTGGAAATAACTCAGAGATTTAAATCGAGTCATATTTGCTTAATTTTTCCGAAGTTAAGCAAATCGTCCCAAGCTCTCAAATTTCGTCAAACCACTGGGCTATGTCGCAGGAGGTGTCAAAGGTCTACCCGGGGGACAAAACTCGCCCCAAGGGCAGACACGGGGCAATAACGTTTTACTTTTTGGCTAGGAGGAGGTCGTAGTTGTAAAACTTGGCAACTTTCTTGATGTTATTCATTTTTTCGCGTAAAGTAACCATATACTCTTTATCCTCGAGCACTGTTATAAGACCCGACAGTGCCTGACCCAAAAATAACGAGACAAACATGGAATGTTTGGCGACTATATTTTTGTGTACCCAGAGAGAATCGAAAAACGGAGGCGTGAAGCCAACTCATATTCCGATATGAGTTGTTGCCGAGTGGTAGTCGCAAAATCTTTGTATTTTATAATGTCTTCATTTCAAAATACTTAGTGATTTGTGACCGCGCGTGGTGAGTGAACTGATTATTTTGATTCCTATTTGGTATACTATTGGTATGGAAGATATTTCTAAACAATTTGAGCAGAAGAAAGAATCTATTATCGATTTTTCGAATGTAAGAATTTCTTACTGGTCAGATGAGGAAATAAATTCATTTTTTGATGAACGGATAAAAGCGCTGGGGAATCCGGAAAAATTTATTGAAGAGAATAAATGGCAGTTTGATAATTTTAAATCTTGGAGAAAGGATAAGGGGTATTCTGATTCAGAGATGATAAAATTGTTTGTGAAAAATGAGGTTAGTCTTTCCGAAGAGGGAAAAATGACAGCGTCTCGGATGCGAGCGGAGATGGAGGGCAAGCAGGAGGCGATTGTTCGGCAGGTTAAGCTACGTTTGGCGACATTTTTACCTAACTGGAAACCGGAAGAAGTCTCGGTTTCTTTTCGGGTTATTGAAAATGCTAATTTTATTCATCCGCGAAAAGGGGAGTGTGAGATTGACTTACGTCGACTTTCTTTTGAACCGAACCCTTTTGAGAGTGTGGTTTATGGAATTACTCATGAATTATTTCATGAATGGATATCTGAAAGAGGTTTACATGAAGAAGAACCTACATCGCAAAATAGCGCCTGCTCCGCTGCTCTGTATAATACCGTAGATGAAGGATTGGCCGTTCTTGTCGGGGGTAAACCAGGGTACTTGGAAGAGCATTACAAATCAATAGGTAAGGATTATGAAAAAACTATCATTGAGTCGTTTCGTTATTTGAATGAATATTTAATGCTGGACGATTTGAAAGTGATGGAACGGAAATATCAAGAAGGGTTGAGTAATATGGGTCCGTTTTATGTTGTGGGTTTTGAAATGGCGAAGAAGGTTCTCGAGAGTCTTGGAATAGAACGTTTTCGTGAATTTGTGTCGCATGTTCGGGAGAATCCGGAAAGTTTGTTTGATGAATATGAGATGATTGCAGGTGTTGGTAGTGTTTTGCCAAAAATAAATAGAAAGAATAAGAGATTTTTGTAGTTTTATGATAAAAACCAAAATTTGCTTGTTTGTTTCGTTGCGGATATGATTTTTGTATGGAAAATTTCGAACAGGAACTATCTTTTAGTGATTATTTGATAGAAAGTGAGACATCACCCGTTCACAAAGGACGGGGGAAATTATTTGAAATAAAAGACAATCCCGATAAGATTGTTCGGATTGAGACTTTTGAAGATTTGGAAAGGAGATATAAGGGTAAGGCTGATCCGATTGTTGTCGGTGAATTGGGGCAAAAATTGTATGGGGAACTGAAGAGTAACTATGGAATTGATGCGCCTGTTGAATTCTTGGCTGGTAAAGACTCTCGGAATAATGATGTTATATATGGGATTGTCGATAAGATTGACGGTGCCGATTTGGGCAATAGTACATTTGATTCAAAAATATCTTTGGAAGTTGAGAATTTGTATGAAAAAATTGCTCAGTATTATTTAGACAAAATGTCAGTAGAAGATGGTTTGTATCTTGCTGATATTAATAATCCGTCTCAGTATGTATATGGTAAGAAAAAAGGGGATGCGGAGCCGCATATTTACTTGGTTGATACTGATTTGTACATTCGTGATGGAAAAGTGGCGTTATGTAATGTTGTGTTGTGGTTGTATCGACACATCATTTCAGTTGAAAAACAGTGTGGTAAAAAATTTATTCATGTCCGGGAGATAATTGAACATATTCTTACTACTCCATTACCTCAGAATATTACCGAGGTGCAAAGAGTTGCCGCACAAAAAATTATCGAAAAAACAAAAGGTTATTTGGATGGTAGGATTTCTGTTGACGATGAGGATAACCATCCGATTTTTTCTAAATTGGACTAGTTTTTGTTAAGAAGAAAAATGGCTAAATTTTCTGGTATGATTGCACTATGGAAAATATTCCCAAACAAAAGGAGGTTTTGATTTCTAAAGAGAGGGAAGAGTTGAGTGCTTTGGAAAAAGAGGGTAATTATGTGTTTCATGGGACGAGTGAAGATGTGGAAGAACTTGTGCCACAACAGGCTGTCGATATTGAAACGGGGCCGGACAGAAAGCCTTCTATATTTGCTTCGACTACGGCTGACTTTGCAATTTTTCACGCCATAATTAACGGGAAAAATTGTCACAATGTTATAGCTGAATCCGGAGCCGTAACACACGAAGATGGGTCATACGAATTAAAATTTGGCCTCCCAAGGGCGGCCTTAGATAATTTGCCCGATTCCGCTTCGGGGTGGGTGTATGTTTTTGATAAGAAATCATTTACTCCGATTGAGGGACGCGTGGTTGAATGTGAAAGTCGTCGTGTTGCAGTGCCCGTCAAAAAGATTAAGGTATTTAAAAGAGACCTTCCTCAATATATTGAAATACTGGGATAAAATAAATCTTTTTATACGGTATTGGTTTACTCTTTTAGTCTTGTTATACTCTTCTTATGACAAAAAATGTTTCCCAATTCAATAAAAAAATTACGGCGGTCGTTATTGCGGGTTTTCTTGTTACGGCCATTATTTTTGCCGTCTATTTTTCTTCTCCTTCAAAAAATGTAAATCCACCGGCCGGTGTTCCGGGTGAGGGTGGCGATTTACAGTCTATTATTGCGGCACATCCCGAATTATCAGTCGATGCAACATCTACTACATCGGTAAGTGGTCCTAAATCAGACGGGGGGAGTTATGCTAAAATACTGCTTTCAAAATTGGCGGAGGGAGATGTATCCAGTGCGGAAGATTGTGTGTCTGCCGTAAAAAACTATAAGGCGCCGGAGCATACGTCGCTTGGTTTGTCTTTGTTTGTTCCGGACAGGAAGCGGTGTCTCGGGCTTCGTCCAGAGGGCGTTTTTGATGAAATAAAGAAGTTGAGCGGTCATGCCGACGCAATTGTTGATGTTGTGTCCGGAAAAATAGTGGTGCAGTGTATCGATACGCTCGAAAAGAATGTTCCGATCAAGGTGGTGTGTAAGGACGGGGAAGGGAGCATTATTCCGACGGAAAGCGTTTGGCAGATAGGTTCGGATACGTGGAATTCACTTGAAAAACTCGTGCAGAATCGGTAAGTAGTGTCGGTTTTTATCTACTGAAAAAAGTTGAATTGAATTACTGTGTGTGGTATTTTTATAATAATGATCAGTGGGTAACATAGAAAGGAAATATAATGCCGACTCGAGCAGAATGTGGAAATGTGGTGTGGGGACTACGGATCGGGAGTGTGGTGAGGGTTGTAGAACATACATACCTGGAAGGCCAAACCGGTTGCGTTTCTAAGTTTAGAGAAGGGGAGGTCAGGGTAAAACTTGATGAAACGGCGGAGGGGTGGCCACCGCCGATTAATTGTTGGCTTCAACCAAGTTGTCTTGAGACGCTGTCTTTGAAATAGGTAGTGATACGTATTTCAAATGTTATGGGTACCTGATAATACCGCACGGACTGGAGGCGAAAGCTGACCGGTCCTTTTTTATATTCTAAAAAATGAGCCGATTTTTACATGGAGATATTTTGTATGCGAATTTTATTTCCATTAATTACGAACGGGATATTTCTCGATGTGCTGACGGCGTAAAATAGTATGCGTCTTTTTCGGCGTACAAAATAAAATAACATTTTTTGTCTTTCAGATTATGCGGTCCGCGATTATTTTGCTTGCTGGGGGGTGTTTCATATTTCTTCGTTTGCATATAAAATGAGGGTGTGAAGACAACATACGTATCATATACGAAAAAACTATGGCACCGTATAGTGTCGTATGTCCGAAGTAGTAAGCGTTTTCAATACGGGGCCGTTCTATTTGCGTTGCTTGCTGTTAGTTTTCTTGCGGTTCTTTTTCAGGCTGAAAAGTCGCTTTTTCAAAACTATTCGCGGTTGGAGTCGGTTCTCATTTTGGATAGAAATAAGGAAGTTATTACGGTGCTTCCAAACGGGAAGGGGGAGTATAGTCATTATGTTTCCGAGTTGCCGGCGCGTTTCAAGGAATTACTGACAAAAAAAGAAGATCGATTTTTTTATGTTCATCCGGGGATAAATCCCGTAAGCATTATGCGGGCTGTGGGGAAATCTATTTTTGGCAAAGGTCCCGGCGGATCCAGTACGATTACTCAACAACTTGCAAAAAATTTACTTTCAAATGAACGCGACAGAACAATCCTCCACAAAATTGAAGAACTTTTTTATACGCTAAGTCTTGAGGTTTTTTTAAGTAAGGAACAAATTCTTACCATGTATGCGAATACTGTTTACATGGGGAATAATATTCAGGGTTTTGGCCAAGCCAGTTTTGATTATTTCGGAAAAGATTTGAATATACTGAATGATTCCGAGCGGGTGGCGTTACTTGCGACACTCTCAAGTCCCGGCGTTCAAAATCCGTGGAAAGCGGCCGGAAAAAAGAACGCTGAAATAGTGGCGGAACGGCTTGGGGTGTCGTTTGATTCGCACTATGAAATAAATATGGCCCCCGATCAGTACCTTCATCGGACGAAAACTTCATTCGAGTTTGATACGTTGAATCAGGTTTGCAAAACATTATGTGTGACGACGCTTGATAAAGATGTAACCGAACGACTGCGAACGGTTTTGCAAAGAAACATTGAAGTCGCGTGGGATAGCGGCGGTCGGAATGGGGCGATAGTGGTCATTAAACTTCCGGAGAATGAATTGTTGGCTGTTGTCGGTTCACCGGACGTCAACGGGGAAGCGAACGGGCATGGTATTAATATGGCTATTGAACCGCGCCCGATTGGTTCCACCGCAAAGCCGTTTATTTATCTTGAGGCTTTTAAGAAAGGGCTTCGTCCGTACACTCTGGTTGAAGATCGGGAATATAAATATCAAATTGCCACAGGGTTTTCACTTTATCCGAAGAACTATGACGGTTTGTATCACGGCACTGTTACTCTTCATCAAGCCCTTTCGAATAGCTATAATATTCCGACGGTTAAAACTCTCGAGTATGTCGGTCTGCCCAATTTTTATACGTTTCTAGAACAGGGATTGCATTTTTTGCCGCTGCAGGATTTGGATAGTTACGCTCTTGGTATCGCGCTTGGTGGTCTTGAAATGGATCCGCTGACTCTGGCGCACTATTTTACACTGTTTCCGGCACGGGGCAGGATGAAACCGCTTCGACTTTTCCTTCAGGGCGGTACCTCAAACGGGCAAATTTTTACCCCGATGGGAAGAGTCGAAAATGAAACGCGTGTTGCCGAACCGAAATATACCGAGCTTGTCACAAAGATTTTAAACGACAGGAAGACTGGGGTAGAGCAGTTCGGATTAGTAAGTAGTTTGAATTTGTCTCAGGATAATTATGCGGTCAAAACAGGTACATCTCGCGACTATCACGATAGTTGGACTGTCGGCTACACTCCTGATTATGTGGTGGCTGTATGGCTTGGGAATGCCGAAAATGAGCCCTTGAAGCATGTGAGTGGGCAATCGGGTGCGGGGCACATATGGAATGAATCTATGGCGCTGTTGATTAATTCAAAATACAACAAAAAGACACCGTTTCTCCTGGATTCGGTCCGATCTTTTCCCGTCGGAAATACGCTTGATTTTGGCTTGCCCGACGATGTGATTAGCGTACATCAAAACCTCATGAAGGAGGACCGACTGATTCTCTCGCCTCATGAGGGTGACATGGTTATGCTCGAGGGTTCAACTATTATTCCGCTTCGCGCTTCGGAAGCGGTATCGTGGTTCGTGAACGGTGATTTTAAAGATACGTCGGATAATCTCGATTTTGTTCCGGGAAAAACGGGTGTCTATCAGATAAAAGCGACGGCGGAAAGGAAATCGGAAACGGTTTCAATAACGGTGAAATAATAATTTTGTTGCGTTTGTTCTTTTATTTTTGTATCTGGTTTACACGGAAGAGGGAACCGCCTGTTCGCCCGAAGTTTTCCGGGAAATACATTTCACTGGCGACGGCGGGAAGATGACGGAAAGTCCCCGCGGTAGTGGCGCGGATATAGTACTCATAGATATAACTTCCGGCAGGTAATTCCTCTGTGAAGAGGAAGAGGCGGTCGTCGCGCTTCTCACTCCAGTCCGGATAGAAATTATTTTTATACACAGTTCGCGCATTGTACGTGTCATACATATCGAGAGCGATTGATGTCTGTGCGGTATTCTGATTAGAATCGAAAAGCCAATCGAAGAATCCGTGATTTATGGTGCTTTGGGATAGGGTTGCTGTCGGTCCGTCTGCTTGGCCCATTGCTCCGTTATTATTAAGAAGTGAAGAATCTTCCGTTGCGAGATTGAAGTTTACTAATTCGAAACCCGCCGGAATAAAATCTTCAACGGCAAATAAATGGCGCGGTTTTCCCGTGGTGATGGTTAATTTACCCTTAATTACATCTCCGACGCTGGCTTCGATAATTGGCGTCGTTTCTTTTGTGTCCAAGAGACTGTAGAGGTTTCGTTCGACGGTGATTCCTTCATCGCGCGGCGGAACTTGTTCGGCGGGGAGGTAGTATTTCAGTCCGAGGTCGTAGTAAAAGTTGTTTGTAAGATTGTTTCTGTTTTCCTTGCTAAATTCGACAGTGTGCATTTCGTTGGTTGAGAATCGAGAAATCGGCAGGAATTTTTCAAATAGCGACAATACCGTTTTATTGTTGAAATCAAAAGTCTGGAGCGGTTTGGCGTCGAGCGAAAGTGTGAGAGCGAAATCAGATTCGGTTTCCTTTTTCCATGTAAGATATTCGGTAAAGGCATCAATAACTGTCAGTGTATTTTGGGTTGAACCCCATGCACCGTCGACGCTGCGACTAGCGAGAAGCCAGCGTAACAACTTGTCCGTTTGAGAGAAATCTACCTTACGAACAGCCAGTGCTTTGAGTAAGAGAGCGGTATTTTTTATCGGCGTTTCGTAGTATTGCCATACCATGTTTCCGGTATTTGATTTGACGTATGCTCCGCGGGAATCAATATCAACACGATTTTCGAGTGATGTGTAAACGGAATCGGTGAATGCCTTCGGCCAGTTATCCTTGGTCGCGAGGAGAGCCAGATATCCAAGCGTCATGCTTGAGGCTTTTTCGTTCACAAACGCCTTGTTTGCCGATTTCATGATGGTGCTCTGGAGGCTGTTCAATAGCGATGAGTCGTTTTGTACGCGGGACATAGCATATGCTCCCGTGATGAATGTGTCTGTGCTGTATGGTACGGTTCCTTTTTGGGTAAGCTCCATACCGATATATGTCGATGCCGAAGTGATGATTTGATTGTCGATCGCATAGCCGGCGTCCTGCAAATCTTTCAATGCGTTTACGATATTTATTGTCAGGTACAGATTTGTCGGCAGGCCTTTGTAGTAGGTGAATCCTCCTTCGATGGTCTGGTTTTCGTATATTTTTTTCAATCCGATAGAGACGGCTTCGTCGACGGTATATGTATTCCCGTCGAATTTAATTTCAGGCAATGTGAATTTATCGCCAAGATTTTTTATGGCCAACCCTTTCTTGACGATGGCGATAGAACTTAATTTACTTGCCAACTGTTCACTGCAACCGTAGGGGAATTCGATGAGGTACTTTAGGGCGTCAGAGAGAAAGACCGCTAATGTTGCGCTTGTTTTTATCGTTACTCCGCCTTTGTCTTTCACCACTCCGTCGGGAATGAAAATATATTCCTTGGCTGTTTTATTCGAGGTTGAGTTGGCTGTGGCGACCGCTTCGTAGGTAATATTTTTATTGACTGCAATCTCGTTTTTAACGGTGTCCTCATAGTTATTATTTTTTGCGGACAAGGTTATGGTGTGAATGCCGTCGATTATCGATTCGGGAGCTTTGACACTCCAGTAGACGGTAATTGATTCTCCGGCGCGGATGGATTTGTTGATTGTATTTTGTCCGCTCGTGAGGCCAAGTGTCGGGCTTTCGTAGGAAATGGAAAGGTTTTGTGTGGTGTTTGTTTGGTTGAAAATCTGGGCGCCAATTTCAAGTTCGTCTCCCGGAACGACGAATCGCGGACGAAGCGGGACAACCATAATATTTTTTTGTGCGGTAATTTCGTTATACTTGATGCCGAATTTTGAATCGGCAGTCAAGCCGAGTGATTCTATTTGCCAGCGCGTTAGGTTGTCCGGTAATGTAAAATCAATCGACGCTTCGCCGTTTGCATCGGTGACCACTTCGGCTTTCCAGAAAGCCGTGTCTTTGAATTCACCGCGCTGTTTTTTGGCCAAATCTTCGGCATTTCCGCCTCCGCCTCCCTTGGTGCCGGTCGGTATCTCGGCCTCGTTCAGGATATTTTTTATATTAGTTGCGGTCATGACGGTGAGAGGGAAGCCGTTATAAAAGAACAGAAGCGGGTCCTTTTTTGGATTACCTTTAAGCGCCAAGACACTCAAGTCCGCTACCGCCACGGAAACTTCCGCCGGTACTCGCTTGCCGGAAGCATCCGATGTTTTGATGTTTAGTCTTACTTTTTCTCCGGGAAGGTAGGATGTTTTGTCCGTGGCAACGTTGATGGTCAGCGCTTTTTCTTTTTGGTCAATTTTGAATTCTATTTGTCCGAACTTAACCTCCGGGTCGGGGGAGAGAAGGAGAACGGATGCAAAAACATTTGGTACAAAGACGTTCTTAATCGGAAAGTCGTATTTGTAAATATTGGAGTCGATATCCACCACTTTATAATCGAGTATACGTCCGCGCTCAAGGGTAATCAACGCCTTGGCTTTTTTGTACGGCGACTGGAATATTATTTTTGCCGTGTCTCCGACGCTCAAATCGGTTCGCTCCGCGGTAATGTCGAGCGTTGCGTTATTGGTTTCGCGGACCGAAGTGACGCCTTGCCCGTATATATAGATATAGTCGGATGCGGTAATAGGATTATCTCGATTGTCTGTGCCGGAAGCTGAAATATCGTATTCGCCGGGGCTGTCCATTCGAAATTCTCCCGTGTAGTTGCCGTTTCCGTCGGTGTTAACCTTTTTGGTAACAACCGTCGTAAGGACGCGTTCGGTTCGGTTGTAGTAACTGCCGTCGACTTCCTGGCGCTTGAACGATTTCCATTCCGCTTTATTAACAACAATCGTGATATTGTTTTGTCCGATTCCTTTACCTTTGGTATCGACGGTTTTTAGTCGAATGTTGAACGGTTGGTTTACTCCGGCAAAATACGGTTCCGCTTTGACTCCCATGTAAAATGTTCCGCGATGAACAATGAAAGACTTTTCCGTACTGACCGATTTTCCCTGCGCATCTTTTATTGTTGCATGAAAGACTACGATTTTGCTTGAATCGCCGTTGGTATTTTTGAAGAATGATTTGAAGTCGAGGGTCTGAGTAATTTTGACCTGGCCGTTTTGGTCGAGCGTCGTCTGTCCGCTCTTTATATAGCTATCGCCGTATCCGCAACTGTAGCAGTTATACCAATCGTTTCCAAAATTGAAATACTCGTCGGTATATCGGTCGAAGTAATAATTTTGAGCGGTGAAGGAATATTCCACTTTGCCGTTACTGACCGGAACGCCGAAATAATATTTGCCCACTATGTTGAATTCGGCATTTTCTCCGGCAATATATTCATCACGCGGCATATCAGCTTTGGCTTCAAAGGCCGCACCGACATATTCTTCAACGTCAAAATAGGTGTACTGGTTGTTGGCCTGAATATAGTATCCGCCAAGTGCCGCATTGGTAGGTAGTTTGAAGCTTGTGTTGAACGTGCCGAAGTTGTTTAGTGTCGTTTTTTGATTGAACACTTCAGTACCGGAACTGTTTGTAATCTTGATTTCAATCGGTGCGTCTTTATCAAATTTTAATTCTCCGTCAAAGCCCATACGGTAAATACCTTTGATAAATACTTCTTGTCCCGGACGATATATCGGTCGGTCCGTGTAGGTATATATTTCTGTTTCGGTTTGGGCGTCGGACGAATAATTCAATGTATCGGCCCATGCGGAAACAATGGCCGCGTCATCACCGTTTTTTATGACGGCACCAACGACGTCTTTCACGAGGGGAAACTTGGCAATTCCGTTTATGTCTGTTTTTCCCGAAGCAGCTATGGTTGGGGGAACGTCTTTATCTCCCGATTCGTGCATTACTTCAACGGTTGCGTTTATTGCCGGCTTTAATGTGTCGATTTGGTTAACCCAATACAGTTCTCCTTGCGGTTCATTGGCGTCGACGGTCGATTTGGTTATTGATGTCGAGTTTGCGTCGTCGTATTTTGTCCAATAGACCTTTTTTTCGGTAACGGAAAGATTGGTGACACTTACATATGTTCGCTCATACATCTGCTCCTTGTTGTAATTTTGGTAGCGCGGATTCGAGAACGTCAAAACGTATTGTCCTTTGGTGTCGGAAAAGTATTTTGAAAGATTGATTTGGAAGTAATTATTTATCCAAAGTTTTGGCGGAATCTCGATGGTATCGGTCATCTGGCTTATACAATCAAGATTTTCTCCCGGCACGGTATTTACCGGTCGGTCGAAGAGATACTGTACCATTCGTGTTGGGCTGGTTTTGCAGATATGTACGTCAACATAGTCAAAATTCTCCACCGCGTAAGTCAGTGTTGTTTTGTTCGGTGTGGTGACGTTGTAAACTTTATCAAGCGCATGGAATCGCAGGTAGAAATTCGGGGCTCTTCCGGTTACAAAAGAAAGATTTTTATCGATTGATTGACCGAATACATCCGTAAGGGATAAGCTGAGTTGGTACTGTTTTTCCGGTAGTAGGCCGTAACGAATATTATTAACGAAGTCGCCGACATTACACGGAGGGCGTTGGTCGTAATTGTTTTGTGTTTGGCGATACGGATTATTCCATCTGCTGAGTACCGAGTATCCGTCGGTTTTGACGGCTTTGTAAAATTCTTCTCCTACTTTTGGTTGAAGAGGGGAGTTTGTACATACAATAAGTTCTGTAATGCTTCCGTTTACTGCGGTGTTCGTCGGTGTTATTTTTGTAATTTTTAGCGGAGGATAGACCTTCAGCGGTAAAATAATTTCCTGTGGGTCGAGCGTTAACCCGTCGGCGTTAACGATTCGCTTGAGTGATATCGGTACGGCTTCTCCCGGAACGGTCAGTTGATTCGGGTCGAAAGAAATAATAATTATTGATCGGTCTTCTACTTTGTCGCACGGTCCGTTGCTGTAGTAGTTCGACGGTGTTAATTCGGCTTTACATTTTTCGCCGTATATAATTTTTTTCAACCCTTTGGCTGAAATAGCGCTCTTGTCGAGATTAATATCTTCATAAAAAGAAATTGTGGCTGTGCCTTTTGGATCAAACAACTCCGGAGTTGTGAGGTCTGTACGTTCGGATTGGGCGGTTATTGATTCAACAATTCCCGTGACGTAAATTTGGTAGCGCATTCCTTCCTTAAAAGTAATGTCTCCCGCTATTGGGAAAGCTTCGGAAAGTGATACGTTGTAATCTTTTTTAAAATCCCATAAATCTGAACGGCCGAGGCTGTCTTTTTGCGGCAAAATACGGATAACCGAGCGGTCTTCGAGTGTGATGTTTTTTTGATTTGCTGGGTCAAAAACTGTTTGCGTTCCATAGCTACCGTTCAATAAGACAAATTTACCGGTTCCCGATTCTATCACCTTAATATTGGGCAAGGTTTTTGTAAGGTCAACCGGCTGATTGAAGCGGAATTCAAACGATTGATTGTATCGGATTGTTCCAAAAGTGCCACCTTCCGAACGAAGCGGTCGGGTGGTAAATGTGTGGACCTTGCCCGCCACCGGAAGACCGTCCATAGAAACAAGTCCTTCATTGACGCGCACCTCATAATGAGCTGAGCGAACAAGTGTCGTCTCGGGAATAAACTGAAGATTTCTAGTGCTAATCCATTTAAATTTTCCCTTCGTTGCTGGAGTAATGATAATCGGGACATTATTTTTTTCCAGTTCAGAAAGGGTAGTCAGCGGAACCATTGGGCGATTAAACACAATGGTGATTGAAGACGATTCGTCGGCCTCGCTATCTTTCTTCGGGAAAATGTCCACAATAGCCGGATCTTCGTCGGCCTGAAAATCTTTCTTGATTTCTCCGCTGTTTGTGGTTAGCGTAGCCGTATAATATTTTCCTGTTTCCAGTTTATTCTTCGGTTTAAAAGCAACCACTTTTACATCCTCGGTATTTACCCACGTGCCTTCTATTTGCGGTTCGAATGCAATGCTTTTTTCTATTCCTTCCTTTACTACTCCTGAGGGTAGGTTGATCTGAATCGGCGCGCTTAGGGAAACTTTATCATTCACCAAGGTATAGACTTTTTGGTATTGGGTTTTGATGGTGAATTTTCCCGGCGATGTGTCACTCAAATAAAACGAAAGACCGAGCACGATAAGAGCGGCTAGTACAGTGAAGAGTGGCCGTTTGGTCAGAAATGTAATCCCGGATGCCGGGGAAGGGGTGCTATTTGCCGACTGCATTTTTGTCTCGTTCATTTCTTATAAAATTAGTCTTTTTTCGTAAATATAATTTATTTGCGAAAATGGAAAACGTATTAATAATTAAACGGTTTCTGGCTGATTGTCTTTGCCGTTATTTATACATAATCTAGCATGCTTTTGCCTTATTGTACCAGCCTTGTCGAGGTGTATAATGTAAATACACACGGTGTGTTCTGTGTAGTTTTTATAGGTTATGTTTATAAGTAAATATTTTTAATAAGTATACACTTTATTTTTTTGGTGTTTTGCGGATGAACCTGTGAAAATAAAAGTTGCGATTGTTGAAGATGATCCGGAAATGCGCGAAGGTTTGGAAACGATCGTTCACTCGCACCAGGAGCTTGATTGTATAGCCTCCTTTTCATCAGGGGAAGAAGCTGTGAATTCAATGCCTGAATATGCACCAGATATTGTACTGATGGACATCCATCTTCCGGGTATCTCTGGTATTGAATGTGTTAGAAAGCTTAAACCGGTACTATCCTCATCCCAATTCATGATGTGCTCCGTTTATGAGGA
>CAJBMK010000031.1 GCA_903954165.1 uncultured bacterium
AGAACCCTATTCTCTACCAACTCCTAGTGGCTAATAACCAACATCTCTCTATTCATACTTATACACACTCCTCACCCCATCCATGTCAGCCACCACGATAAGCTAATTTTTCACCACATCAAGAGACTTAATATCTCCGTCTATTTTTATTTCTCTATCACCAACGACCCCAACCCACACGTCATTGTCTTTTTGGGCACGGTACGCTACTTTACCGTCGATGTTTTGAGGGTAGCCAACTTGTTTATACGATACGGGGCTTTCTTTTCCGTCGAAGACAATGACCCATCTTCCGTCGTCTTTTTGGGCACGGTACGCCACTTTACCGTCGATGTTTTTGGGTTCGAAGACATTTCTATATTCAGAAATAGAAAAATCTTTCTTCTCCACAAGATCTTCCAAAAATATTGAACAGGTAGATTCTTCTATTTCGATGATAGCTTTTTCTAATTCTCCACTTTCGTCCAACTGCTTAATTGTAGTAAAACCACTGTCACCGTTTTCGGGAAGTGCGGATTGGTACTCACGATAGAGAGTTTGGACTTTATTTAGTTTTTCGGCTAAGTCGGGGCAGTTATATTCTGATTGTGACATGTGGTAATTATATATCAAAATGAAAGGGATTGAATAGACTCAAGAATTGGGAAAGACATTCACCCCTCCGTCATTGCGAGGACGCTTCGTCCGTGGCAATCCAGGATTCGGAAAAGTCGGAATTCCGAAGCAGGAATCACAACACTATTGACTGGATTGTCGCACTCCGCTCGCAATGACGGAGGAAAAGACCTGATTACTTCCCACCACTAGAAACGGGCCAACACTACGCCCGCAACGACAAAGAAACCCCCTCGAGCGCCTTCACGGCACCCGAGGGGATTTCGACCCTCTTTTTTCCCTAATGGCTTACTTCCATCTTCTTCCCCTACTCCATAATTCCGTCCATGTTTACATCATACAAAATCTGTTCCTGAAGCAATTTATAGCCGATCAATTCCTCCTGCTTAAACCACAGGGCGATTTCCTTTTCCGCTTCTTCGGGAGATCCCGATGCGTGGACAAGGTTCCTGATTGAGCGACCGTCAATGTCGGAAATTTGGTACGAATCAAGAACGAAGTCGCCGCGAATAGTACCCACATCGGAAGATAATGGTTCGGTTCCGCCGGTAATCTTACGTACAATTTTGACCGCATGCGCGCCTTCCCACACCATAACCAAAACCGGCCCGCTCGTCATATAAACCATGAGATTTTTCAAAATTCGTTTTGTGATTACATACGGATCGTCTGACGGCGGGGTCAGTCCTTTATCGCGATAATTTTTAATAGTTTTCTCCCCCGTCACCCGAAGCCAGTTAGGATCAAGTGTATAGTGCTTCTCTATTTGTTCGGGTGTTGTAACCAAAAGTTTTAATCCGACTAATTTGAGACCGATACGCTCATATCGCCCCATAATCTCTCCGATAAGTGTCCGCTGAATTCCGTCCGGTTTAATAATGACAAAAGTCCGTTCGTCTTTAATATGAGGCATATTTTTTAATCACGCTTTGTTATTAATACAAAGAAGTCTAGCGCACTTTACATAAAATACGCAAATAAAGATATACACCGAAAAAACGACGGTAACTTTTGTTATTTACTCCAACGGATTTTTCATCGGAGCGGGAGTCGGTTTTTGAGTCGCATATTTAGCCAAGATTTCATTCTCAACTTCACTCCGCTCACGACCGTATTTGAGATAGGATAATTCCTTCAAAGCTTCAACTTTATTCATATCCCCTTTCGGAGGCGGCATGGTTGCAATATTGAACGGACGGACGGGACTTTCCCGCACCAACATCTTTACATAGGCGTTTCTATTATCCAAATTCATAAGATCCTTGGCAGTAAAGACGGGGGAAAATTGCTTTTCCAAATATTCGGCATCTTCCGCACCGACGCGGAACGAGGCAATCGAGCCGACGTTTCCAAAAACAGCATCTTTAATTTTATCTTCCAATTGCGCGATATATTGATGCGTAATGTAGAGCGACAAACGGTACTTACGCGCCTCCGAGAGTATGGTGGCAATCGAATCAGTGGTAACATTTTGGAACTCGTCAATATAAAGATAGAAATCAGACATCGGCTTGCCAAAAGAATCGACACGCGACAGTGCGGCCATTAAAATCTTGCCGACCAAAATAAGACCAATGAGATGGGAATTGATATCGCCCAAACGACCCTTTGCCAAATTACACAAAAGGATTTTCTTGTTATCCATAATATCACGGAAATTGAATGTCGATTTTTCCTGAGCCACAATCGGGCGCATAATATCGTTGGACAAAAAGACATCGAATTTGCTGGAAATATACGGCACAATATTAGCAAGAGACGCTTCCCCACCGGCTTTTTCGGCCACCTCTTTCCAAAACTGTGTAATCATCGGATTGCGGCACTTAGACAGTTTCATATCGCGGAACGGTTTGCTGGCCAATACGCGGGGAATTTCAAGCAATGTATTACCTGAATCCGGATCTTCCATAGTAAGCAAAACGGAATTTCTGAAATACAGTTCAAACATCGGCCCGCCCGCCGTTTTCATATCAAA
>CAJBMK010000032.1 GCA_903954165.1 uncultured bacterium
AGGCATCCACCATACGCCCTTAAATTTCCCATTAGGAAATTTATCAACCACATTAATGTCTCATAAATAAATATGAGACCGTCCAACTCTGTTAAATGAAATCAAAATGATTTATCTAACGATTCTGTTTCTCTTCCTTACTGTCTTGTTGAAGGACAATAAGCTGATGCCTTCCATACGATCTAACGTACAGAAAGCAAATCTGCCTTCAGTGCTAAAAGACCCCGTCCAACCCGCTAACAACGCGAGAAGAACAAAGTGCACCGCGACAGAATGAAATTTTCAAAAGGCTTGAGTTTCTGAAAGAAAAAACCGCTTTCGGGCGGTCGATAGTAAGAACCAACTAATGGAACTCAATATCACCGCTTGAATGTAAGGTTTTTTAACATACGTTCTGTAATGAAAGGTAGTATATACGAAACCAAAATAGTGTCAAGCGGAAATGGGGGTGGAAAACATTATCCAATACTTTTCCCAAATAACCACCAATAGACCTTACAAAACAAGCATAATACGGGACGGTAACCGTGACCACAGTGAGCCATTATATGAGGTTATAAAATAGGATAGTAAAGAAAAAAGCGCCGTGAGCTTATTACGGCGCTTTTTTCGATAAAAATAGGATACTATTCTCCGACGATATTTCGACTTGAAACATCATGCTTTAATTTTGAAAGTATCTCGGCTGCCACGTGCTGGCCACCCAAACCGAAAGATAAACCAAAAGCCAAAGCCCCGGCAACCACAACGCCCATAAAGAGAGTATTGATGAGCTGTGCCACAATACCGAGCTGAAGCAATGCCATAAGAACGGCAAAAATCCAGATAGACCATTTTGTAACAAGACCGATAAAATTGGCCGACTTAATACCGGCGGCATTGGCGGAACCGGCTACAATTTTTTGCATCGTATCGGCAATAAGAACAGCAACAATCAATATGAAAGCCGCCGCAATGACGTTTGGCAAATAGAGAACGACGATTTGCTGAAGAAATGCGGTTACCTGTGTTAATTTCAGAATATCGAACGAAGCAATCAGGAACACCAAAATAACGAACCACTTAATCAAACCGCCAATAAAATTACCGGTATTCAAACTGACACCAGCTTTATGAAAGACTGTATCTATTTTTGCTCCCTTCAATATTGAGTCGATTTTGAGTGCGCCGACAATCTGGGAAACAATCTTTCCCAAAAAACCACCAACTGCCCATCCGAGCACAAAAAGGACGAAGGCAAACACAAGACTTGGTACAAAACCGCTTACTCCGCCCCACACATCAACAAACGAACCTCTTACACTTTCTCCCCATGTAGTAAACATTATTTATTTTATCTAAAAACGCTAATAATAAACCGCAATCGGAGACAATCTTTTGGAGCTCACCCATCAATTGCCCGTACACTTCTTATATAATACTACCATATAATACAGACCTAAATACCGCCGTTTCTCCACACTTTTTTGCTATGCCAAAAAACCGGTCTTATTCAATATCTTTTTATGCGGAAAATCGAAAATATCGCGGATTAGTTTGTCACACATGCCAAGACGGTATTTAAAATCCGGCGTCTCAAAGACCGCGTAACGGAGTTCCTTCCCTATTTCCGCTTCAATCTCTTTTACCACCTTATCAACCTTCCCTTTCTTTAAACCGTCTCCGGCCACCAATAAATCAACCCGACTTTCAAAGTTTTGAATAAATACACCGGCAATGACCACCAAGCGCAATTTGCCGACCTTATCGAGCTTTTTAACAATTTCTTCATCATGAAGAAGCGCGGTACGAATGAGTAAACCTTGAAGTGGTAATAAATAAGGAAACGCGCCGTTCAATATCCATCCGTCTTCTTTTTTCGTCACCTCTGTTTTCTTTCCTTTTATTTCTTTTTCAACTTTTTTGGAGGACGTCTTCACCCGTACCAAACCAATCGTTTCAAATAAATGTAATTCTTTTTTAACTTCCTTTGAACCAACCTTGGCTTTTTCAGAAATCAATTCAACGGTAAAAACCTGATCCGGATTAAACAAAAATAACCTGATAACCTTGATGCGCGCCTGTCCGCCGAATAATTTGCCGAGAATTTCCATAGAAGTCCAGAATGCTTAATTTGTAAGATGGGCGTATTGTATCACCAAAGACCGGCCGGGAATATTGACATTACATAGCCTATTGATTTGAAAACATTTCAAAAATAACAATATATTTGAGCACAAATAGTTGACTGCGTTTCACAGTATTGTATATTATTCAACAGAAAAATATCCAGACCTACTACATTATGATTAACAAACAGGGTCGAATAGTGGAACTATCCGCAGGCGACCACATCGCTTTTTACCTTAACGACCTAACGGTTTCATTCGGATCAAAAAATAACGAACGCTATTCCTTTGACTTTGGAACCGGACGAGATGACAAGCACATTGTCGGCGTTAAGGACTACCCGGGAGCAGAGGCGACAACACGATTGATTGCCAATGTGCTCAATCTTTCCTACAAATTAACGTGGGAAGATACCTACCTTATCGTTTTTCAATTCTTTTAGTTTTAAACTATGCCATTCTTGCTATCAAATCCTTTCACGCTCGCGTGAAAGGATTTTTTCAAGCCAACAAACACCGGTGTACAGCCTACGTTTTTAGGCAAAACAAAAACCGCCTCGAAGCGGTTTTTGTTTTCTAATATTATTTCAATTCAACTTTTCCGCCTGCTTCTTCAACTTTTTTCTTAAGTTCTTCAGCGTCAGCTTTCTTCATACCTTCCTTAAGCATCTTCGGAGCACCGTCAACGAGATCCTTGGCTTCCTTCAAACCAAGTCCCAATGCCTCCTTGAGAACCTTAATAACGGCAATTTTCTGAGCTCCTCCTTCCTTAAGCTCAACATTGAAAGAGGTCTTCTCTTCCACTGCTGCACCTGCTGCTACCGGAGCGGCTGACGCGACGGCTGTTGCCGATACGCCAAACTTAGCCTCAAATACCTTGACCAATTCGTTTAATTCAAGAACGGTCATTTTTTCAACGGCTTCAACAATTGTCTTAAACTTTGCAGGTACTTCAACTGCCTCATTTACTGTTACTTCTGTCATAGTAGTAATTATTATTAATTAAAAATTAAATCTTCTCCCGCAATACAGCACTCCGGCCGATTATGCAGTCTTCTTCTTCGCAATCTGATCCAAACCAATAACAAACCTCTGGATTGGACTATTGATGATGTTTGCAAACATTCCGCGAAGTGCGAGCATTGACGGAATAGAAGCGATAGCCACCATTTCCGATTGACTCTTGTAAACACCCTCAAACACTCCCCCTAAAAGTTTTGCGCCTTTTTCAAGTTTCTTTTCAAAACCATAGACTTCTCTTGCCGGAGCGACAAGGTCGGTACTGTAGGCTACACCGAGCTCTCCGCCGAGGTCCGGCATCGTACCGGTATATCCGGCCTCTGTCATCGCCTTGCGAAGCAAACTCTTCTTGGCTACGAAATAACCGACACCATTCTCGCGAAGTTTTCGGCGAACCGCGGTCACATCAGCGACCGAAATGCCGTGGAAATTCATGAAAGCCATCGACTTCGATTCTTTCGTGATTTTCTGCAACTTTACAAGAATTTCTGCTTTCTTATCCTTAGAAATTGCCATGTTGTTTCTTCCCAATCGCACAATCATATCGAGCTTTCACCCGCCACTTTTGTACAATCAGATAAGCTTATAAATTAAAAACGACCTTTTTTTATAAGGCCGCTGACTAGAGCGTATAACGCATAAACGTTATGAAGTCTCGGCAGGAAATTGAGCCCGTTTTGAGCACCTGCTGTCTCTGACCTTATGGGGAAGATACTAACCTAATCACTATCTAATGTCAATCGGCCACGACCTCAAGCGAATAATCCTTTCACTCCACCGGATTATGGTCTAGCCACGCCGTGTAATCGACATAATTCGCCACCTCATCCCCTAGCCCGCTTAGATTAGTTTCCGAATGATACGGACCCGTCGCGTCACCCCACCAATTCCCGGTCGCTGTACCGGCAAAATCAGTGTAATTCTTAATACTATACACACTGTTATTATATAGCGCGCTATTCCGTATATTCACATACGAAGTACCATCCGACCATTCGAGCGCTTCAGCCGATTTCGGGGAAAATATACCGTCAAATAAATGTGCCAAAAAACTTTTGCGAACTGGTATTCGATATTGATACGAAACCGTTGGTAAAATCTCAATACCAAACCGGTTATTCTTGATAACGCTATCGGTGATTGTCACGCCTGATTTTCTTACCGACACGCCGGTGGAAAGGAAGCCGTCCGCAACAATATGCGAAAGATTTCCCCGTGAATTTCCTCCAAATGATACACCAATAACACCCGTCTCCCCGCCCGAAAACTGACTATCGGTAAGCGTCACATCCGAACCGCCGTTAATACCGGCACATATAAACGCTCCCGACACCCGAATATGATGTGCCGTAATGTTCGACGACCGGCCAATGTCCAATCCCCACATGGATCCGTCGCTCTCAATCGTTACATTCGATATCGTGCCGTCCATACCGGATGCCGAAATACTATTCGCCCAACCGAAACCTGAAATGGTGACGTTGTTTACAGCAACACGAGAGCCGTCTACCAACAAAGCGGTTCCGTAAGGCCCATCATCTTCGTTCTGTTTCCCTCTCCCCTCGAATATGACCGTATCGATTGTCGATGAAGAATTATCAGCAATAAATAGTCCGTTTCCCCCGTCCATATGCCGAAAGGAAGAATTCGTCATGGTTAATTCACACGAGTAACACGCGACGCTATCAATACCGTTCGTAACCAGTATAGAATTTATGCGAATGTTTTGACTTCCCAGTATAAGTATCGGTTGAGCGACAAATGAAATATGCGTATGCGAAAATCGCGAACCGGATGCTTCCGGAAATAAAGTGAAACCATACCAACGATTATCACCGGGAACAATCATTCCACCGTCACCGTCTGTATCGCCGTCAATACTGTCATTAAACAAGCTCGAAAAAATAATCGGTTCATCAGCGGTTCCGTTTAATTCAATAATCCCCGAAACGCTAATACCGGCATCTTTAATTTTAATAATAACACCGGGACCGACTACCAAGCGACCACCGCTTTCGACTGAGAGAGTTTTGTCCAGAATAACGTACGGGTTGTTGTCCTTTACTAATTCCACAGAACCGGAAATATCCCGCCCGTAATTAATCAAATGGGTAACGGTATTCTGTGCACCCGGTGATCCGATAATAGGCGCACCGTCGGAAGAATGTCCTTTATTAAAATATGGAATCGCATTTCCCCAATTTGAACCGGTGTTTCCGGACACCGATACATCATATCGTTCCATTGAAAACTTTGATTCTCCCCCGCCTGCCGGATAATGACCGTCAACCCCGAAAGCAGTTTCGTCCATAAGCATCGAACCAAAGAACAAACCGAGTTTTTCTCCATCCTGAGCAAGAACGGTTTCATCACCACTGTCGTCCGCTCCATATATCATATCGGCCGAAACATCCGAAACTGTCGAATCAGAACCGTGTTCCAACAAAAACCTACCGTGCGGAGCAATTATTCCCCGAAGCGGAATATCAAGATGTGTCGATTCCGCTCCCGGCAAAACGGAAACAATAGACCACCCGTCAAGAGAAACCGTTTCGTCGGTATTATTGGTCAACTCAATCCACTGATCACGCGAACTTGCCGTTGTCCCCGCCCAGGCGACATCGCTCATTACAACAGGAAAAGGATTGATTGAAACATGCCTTGAGCTCGTTGCAATAACTGCGCCTTCGCTATTAAAACCTTTAATATCGAATTCATACGAACCGGCCGAAAGCGCCTCTATCAATACCGAAGAAGATGCAATCGAAACAAGCTGACCGTTTTGATACAGCTCATACCGTTTAATTGTGAGATTTTCCGATTGCCAAAAAAGAGAAACGCGCGGTGAAGCTATGAGGCACGACGACGGTGTAATTGAACCTAGACACTCGGGAATATCAAAAACAACACTACCCACATTCACCGGTGAATTATCCCGTACCGACAGCGTTACCGAGGTACTGCCCGATAGCAAACTACCTTTTTCAGCCCAGAATTGGATGGTGGTTGTTCCGACGGGAAATGATATTTTTTGGGTCCATGTTCCGTCGATACCGGCCAAAATCGTTGTTGTTGAAAAATTATTTTTTACCGTCGACGATGAAACCGCCGAGCCGACAAATTCAATCTCAGTATTTTCAAACGGCACGGAAAAATCTGACGGCGTTACAATGCGCGGATAATCCAATACAAGAATCAAATCGGATACATTTTCCCCCATGCTTGTTGTTGCACTTACAACAATCGCCATATCCGTGTTTTTCGATACCCCGGGTCCTCCGCCACCGAAGCCCGGAATCATACCGGACTGTTGGTGCGATAAAGGCACACTTACCGTAGAGACCGCGAGTGGCGCATTGGCGAGCGTAGTGGATTGTTTTACAACAACAGCAGGCGAAGACTCTGTAGGTACAACAACCGAAGCAAGACTTCCGACCACGGACACACCATAAGCATCAAAAGCGGTATGAGCGGCACGGTCAAAGGCCCTGCCGGCAGCGGTCAATGTTGCGTCTACCGCCTGTGCGGTATTTTTTGCTAACGTCTCAACTTTTTTCTCGGTAACGGAGGCTTCGGTTTTTGCGCTGTACGAAGTCATTCCTAAGATACTTGAACCTAATTGCCATGAATATCCGACTCCATACACAACCCCGTTTACCGTTGCCGTAACAGGGATTGTAACCGCTTTTAGAGCAAATTGATACGCGTCGGAGATATAAAAAACGATCCCGCTTAATACGAGACCGGCATAGCCTTTCTGTGATAAATTTTCCGCCAGAGCCGTTGCCGTTTTCAAATCCGCCTCGTTTTTCTTTTTTATTTCCGCCAAATAATTTTCCCGTGCCGCCTTGCCTTCTTTCA
Organism: uncultured bacterium; assembly: GCA_903954165.1. GTDB lineage: Bacteria > Patescibacteriota > Minisyncoccia > Phycocordibacterales > CAJBMK01 > CAJBMK01. The sequence continues at coordinate 6,990 of CAJBMK010000032.1, forward strand.
TAAACAAATCAACAACCCCCGGCCCCACCCGCATCAACTGATCCGAAAGTCGAACAAAATAATCGGAAACAATAGAGGTGTCGCCATTTTCAACCACTGCATTTCCAATAAACACATGATTTTTTTTATCATATATTTTTTTAAAAATTATATGATTCTCACTTCGAAAAGAATCAAAACCGTATACATATTGATCTTCAACCTTCACAATTTCCGGCTTTATATATTCAAACGCTCCCGGCACCGGATCAATAGTGTTAGCGCTCACAAAATTATTATTGCTATACAAAGCAAGATAATCAAAATATTGACTTAAATCGCCATAAAAAAGAATGTCTTTTTTAGCATAGCTACCAGCCAAGCCATGAAGGGTATTAGCATTCTTTATCTTGGCCCAATTTTCATACGGACTTGCATTCATCCACAAAACACCGGGATGAGGATCATTTCGGGTATGGTCAGGAACACCCA
>CAJBMK010000033.1 GCA_903954165.1 uncultured bacterium
AATTTTAGCATGAATCAAGACGGAAATCATTATAGACAAACTTACTTTTTAACCAAACAGGAACATGAACGAACACAGTGCTTTATACACTAATTTATAACCCGTGCCGTTGCAGGACAACTAGAAAAAATCCGCAATAATTTCTTATTGCGGATCAAAAATATATTTTATTCATTTCACTTTTCGCCTTGAGGCTTCCGGGACAAAACATCTCGGTACTCGTAGGCTACAGCCTCATACGCATTGGGTGCGATTTTGACGCCGGCGACTTCCTCATTGTTGGCAATCATTGCCAACAGTTTTATCATGGCGATGCGATGCTCCCGTTTTGTTCGGGGATCATTGATAATGGTACGGGCTTCCATATAAACAGGAGGAAACAAAATCGTTCCGTCCGGCTCAATGAGCTCTTCAGTCCGTAAATCTCCCTCGAATGAAATCGAAGAAAATTTCTGTACATGAAGACCGCCACCTTTATCAGCATCACCCTTTTTCACTCGCATATGGACGTCGCCACACGCGGTGAGCTTGAGCGGTAACTGTTTGTGTCCGGCCTCTGCGCTGAATTCTCGACTTCGAGCCGCACCACTATCTTCACCGGCAAGCCTTCTTCCGCCGGGAAATTCTATCTTTTCTTGCCATTTCAACGTTCGGGGATTTTTCTCCCGGGCGCGCAGTACCAAGCAAAATACTTTTCCGTGCGGCTCAATTTCCTTTGGCGCAATAACAAATTCCGCACTACTGCGACCATCCTCGCCTAATCCCGACTTTTCCAAATCAGGATCATACATCTCTTTCATAACTATACCTTTCTCATGTATTAAAATGATCCTGCTATGGACCACAACAATAATAGTCACTGTTCGCAACTATTTTCCACTAATTAAACTATCACGATACACCTACTCTGTCAAGCCTTTCAAAAAACTACGTCTATGCATGTCCGAAATACCGAATATACCTATATTTTCTCTATGTTTTTTCGTGCCGTAGCCTTTGTGAATTTCAAAGCCGAACTGCGGATATTTTTCCCCCATTTTGACCATCACGCGATCCCGTTCAACTTTTGCGGCTATTGAAGCTAGCGCTATGGTCAATTCCCTTTCATCACCCTTAATAATAGTAATCTGATTTGTATATTCTCTCGGTGCCCGTAATCCACCGTCGAGCAATACCCGCATGTTTCGATTTTTCACCGTATGAATTCGCAGGGCTTTCTTCATGGCAAAATTTACTCCGAACACAATACCGTTTTCATCAATAAAAGAGTTCGATGACATACGTACCGAAAAATGTATGGAACCTGCGGCCCGCAATTTTTGCATTTCACTATATATAATCTCCCGACGTTTGTGCGATAACTTTTTTGAATCACGAATTCCGCCGTCGCCAAAAAGAACCGTCTCGACATGCGAAACAATATCTTCTCGTATTGAACAAACACCGACAGAGACGGGGCCGGCAAGCGGTCCCCGACCGGCTTCATCAATACCGACTATATATAACACTGATTTATCTTCCTTTCGTTTCATCGCCGTTTCATTATAGCTAATTACGGAAAAAGTTCACTTGCCAACAGAAGCAGGAACGTATAGGATATTTTTATCACTGAGAAAGGATATCGGATGGCACATGTAACAAATTGTATATATTGTGAACGACAACTAATAAACAAACCTTGGTGTCCCGAATGTCGACTGGCGTTTTCTGAAGGTTTGCTTGGAAACATTCAGGCATTAATTCGAAAAGGAAAAATTCGAGGATTACCATCAAAACTTCAGGAAATCATTAGTTGCCAAATTTTTACCTCGCCCACACAACTGACAAGCGAATGGGAGAAAGAAAAAAAACTGGCACTTCGACAACAACTAGAGGAAAGTCAGAATCAAAAAGATTTTCTTGCTTTTGTTGAAAAGAAAAGACGGCGACAAAGAAAGACTCCGCCCCAGTACACATATTAATTGTTTCTGACCCACCCCCGCTCGGTGGGTTTTTTTATACAAAACACCCCGAGGATTTTGAATCCCCGGGGTGTTTTGTATTCAACCTTTTTTAATAATCCATTCCTCCCTGAGGCATACCTCCCATAGCCGGTTTCTTTTCCTCCGGATCGTCGGCAATGGCCACTTCCGTGGTCAAAAGAATTGCCGCCGCGGACGCAGCATTCAAAACGCCACTCTTTGTCACCTTCAACGGATCGATAATTCCAGCCGAAATCATATCAGCTACCCACACATCTTTCAGCGCGTCGTATCCTTCGTTACCCTTGGCGCTCTTGACGCGTTCAACAATGACAGAACCGTCATCCTTGCCCGAATTTTCCACAATTTGGCGGAGCGGTGCCTCCATAGCTTTGAGCACAATTTCAAATCCGACTTCAAATTCGCGCGACGATAATTCTTTGTTTTTTGTTTTCTCAGCCTTAAATTGTTCGGCGACCCTGACCGCCGCTTTGACCAAAGCAACTCCGCCTCCCGCAACAACTCCTTCCTCGAGAGCAGCTTTGGTGGCATTGACCGCATCCTCAATCTTCAACTTGAGATATTTCATTTCCGTTTCCGTCGCGGCTCCAACACGAATGACAGCCACGCCGCCGGTCAATTTTCCGATTCGTTCGTCAAACTTTTCTTTATCAAATTTTGCGGTGGTATTTTCACGCTGTTTTTTCAACTGTGTGACACGAGCTTCGACATCAGCTTTCTTGCCTTTACCGCCGACAATAATAGTATTGTCTTTCGTTGCGATAACTTTTCCGGCACGACCGAGGACGGTCAAATCGGCATTCTCAAGCTTGGTACCCAATTCTTCCGACACAACCTTGGCTCCAACCATGACGGCAATATCCTGAAGCATTTCTTTCTTTCGATCGCCATAACCCGGAGCTTTGATAGCTAAGACGTTGAAATTTCCACGAAGTTTGTTAACCACAAACGTCGCCAATGCTTCGCCTTCGATATCTTCGGCAATAATAACCAAATCTTTTCTTCCGCCGGCCACGACTTTTTCAATCAACGGCAAAATTTCTTTGATTGAGGAAATTTTCTTGTCGGTCAAAAGAATTGCAGGATCATTGTATTCGGCTTCCATGCGATCGGCATTGGTAATCATGTAAGAAGAAACGAAACCTTTATCAAATTCCAAACCTTGAGTAATCTCCTTTTCGATTCCCATACTCTGCGACTCTTCAACGGTCACCACGGCATCCTTGCCAACCTCGCGAATCGTCTCCGCGATAATGGCGCCGATTTCTTCGGATTCAGCCGAGATGGTTGCGACATGTCGAAGTTCCGCATCACTCTTGACCGGCTTGGCGCTGGCCTTTAACGCTTCGATAACATAACCGGCGGCTCGCTCGATGCCCATTCGGACACCAACGGGATTCACCCCCATGGTCGTGTGTTTCATTCCTTCGGCGATAATAGCTTGCGTCAAGACAACCGAGGTTGTCGTTCCGTCACCGGCAACATCATTTGTCTTCGAAGCGACTTCCTTCACGATTTCCGCCCCCATATTCTCAAACTTATCTTTGAGAGAAATTTCCCGCGCAATAGAAACACCGTCATTGGTTATTGTCGGCGCGCCGTATCCTTTATCCAAAACAACATTTCGTCCGCGCGGACCAATAGTAATCTTGACCGCATTCGCAACGGCATCAATACCGCGCTTCAAGGCTTTGCGTGCTTCTTCGTTGTAAATTATTTTTTTTGCCATAGAAATTTGTATCGCTTATTTGATAATGGCCAACACATTGCTTTCGTTGACGACTATATAGTCTTCACCGTCAACCTTAAGCGAATCGCCCCAGCTGTAGAGAACCATATCGCCAATCGCCACTTTCATAGGCAATAATTTTCCGTCTTCGTAGCGCCCTTCGCCGACGGCAATAACAAAACCTTTTTTTGCCCCCTTATCTTCATTAACGGTTTCCGGAATAATGATACCGGAAGCTGTTTGCCGACTGCCGTTTTTTTCCGACTCTTTGATGAGCACTCGGTCGCCCAAAGGGATTATTTTCCCCGCCGTCGCTGTCGCTGTCGATGGTTTATTTTTCTGCATTTTTTTATCATTACCGCTATTAAATAAAACTCCCGACACGGAGTTCCTGTTTGTTTTGTTTGCTCATTATAATGACAAGCCACAGAAGTGCAAGGCGTTTTTTTCCCTATTTCACAACAGCAATACCTCATATTGTAGCAATTTGCCTTTCTCAGGCCACCATGCTATTCTTCTGTCTATGCAGTCAATTACTACCATTTTGCCGTACGTGCAAATCGCATTAGTCATACTTTTGACCACGACAGTCTTGCTTCAACAGTCTGCCGCAGGTTTAGGCGGTGCTTTTGGCGATAACTTTAGTTCAGGCTTTCACACCCGCCGTGGTGCCGAAAAGTATTTATTTTACCTTACCATCATAATGGCTATTCTATTTGTTGCTTCTTCAGTGCTTGCTTTGTACATCAACAAGCTCTAAAGCATCGGGTATAATGTAGCCTATTTTTATTTATTTTATTCGTGGCGGAATGTTGGTGCAATGAACTTGCTTTTGACATTCATGTCCGACTAATTCGACACAATTTCTGTGGAAAACAACGCGACACAAACTCCATCTAAATCTTTCATACCGTTCACAAAAAATATCGAGCACGTTATTGAACGTATGAGCATTACCGAAAAAACACTTTTTTGGATTTTTACTATTGCATTTATTATTTCAGGACTCAATCTTCTCTGGAAAGCCAACCAATCTTTTTTGGTGGAAATTCCCATGGACGGCGGAACCGTTTCGGAAGGTGTTATCGGGATGCCTCTTCACGTCAATCCACTACTCGAATCCACAGACACCGACCGTGATTTAACCGCACTTATATATTCCGGTCTGTATCGTCCGTCTCCAGGAGGAACACTCGTTCCTGATTTGGCCGAATCATGCACTCCGTCCGGAAACGGTCTGGAATATACTTGCATCATCAAAAAAGACGCCACATTTCATGACGGCGAACCTGTCACTGCGGACGACATTGTCTTTACCGTTGAACGCGCGCAAGACCCGATTATAAAAAGCGTCAAACGACCAAACTGGGAAGGCGTCAAAGTGGAACGCATCAATCAATCAACGGTACAATTCACTCTCCGTCAGGCGTACGCGCCGTTTATGGAAAACCTCACTATGGGAATATTGCCCATGCATTTGTGGAAAGACGCCGCGTCGGAACAATTTACACTCAGTCAATTTAACGTAGAACCCATCGGTTCGGGACCATTCCGCGTCAACACAATCAAACGCAACAAATCGGGACTTCCGGTTTATTATTCCCTGACTCCGTTCCGTCAATATGTCCTGGGCAAACCGCACATCGACGAATTCAAAATGTATTTTTATGCAAACACCGCGGACTTGATCAAAGCGTTCAACAGCGGAGAAATAGAAAGCATGAGCGCCATTTCAGCCGAACAGGCGGAATCGCTCAAAAAAAACGGGTACAATGTTTTGAACGCCTCACTTCCGCGCGTCTTTGGACTTTTCTTTAACCAAAACCAAGCCACTATTTTTACAAATCCGGAAGTTAAACAGGCTATCGAGCAGGCTATCGACAAACAATCAATTATAGACAAAATTTTATTCGGCTTCGGCGCGCCGGCCAATAGCCCGATACCCGAAATTTTACGAACAAGTGTCATCGGTACAACAACACCAACCGCACCCATAGCCACTTCTAGTGCGAGTAGAATAGACTTGGCAAATAAAATCCTTGACGATGCGAAATGGAAAATAAGTTCAACGACCGACACGCGCGAAAAGAAAAGCAAAAAAGAAACACAAACGCTTTCCTTTTCAATCGCAACAGCCGATTCTCCGGAACTTAAAGGAGCGGCGGAAATAATAAAAGAAACACTGAAGCAAATTCACATTGACGTAAAAATAGAGGTGTTTGATCCGGTCTCGCTCAACCTAAACGTCATCCGACCGCGAAAATATGACGCTCTCCTTTTCGGAGAAGTTATCGGACGCGATCTTGACCTATTCGCTTTCTGGCACTCGTCTGAACGAAATGACCCGGGATATAATATTGCACTCTACACCAACGCCAAAGTAGACAAATATCTGACCGAGACGCGCGCAACGTCAAGCGTCGCCATCCGAACCGACCGATTCCGAAAAATTGAAACCGAAATTAGCAACGACAGGCCGGCTATTTTCCTTTATTCTCCGGACTTTCTCTACATTGTACCGAACCACGTTGCGGGAGTTTCAATCGGGCTTGTCACCACGCCGGCCGAGCGATTCGACACTGTTTACAGATGGTACAGTAAAACAGAAAAGGTTTGGAAATTCCTCGTAAATTAACCGACAAGTCACAGCACACACCGATAGCCTAAAGCATTATTATTTATTTTTTATTAAATCAACCCATCATTATGGAGAGACCCAGAAGACCAAGAACGTACGGAAAAAGAAGCGGCACATCCGCCCTTTTTAACAGCCTCGCCGGCACGAAAGCACCGGTTCAAAGAATTACTCAAACGAGTACTCCCGGCCAGTCAATAGCCGTCAGCCACACAACATCATCCCACATAAATTCCTCACGTCCTCCGGTACGTCGGGCGCCTTTCCATTCGGGAAATTCTTTTACCGCTCGGCCACAACAGCGCACGGCAACACCCCGCGCGGCTACACCGGGTAATTTTCAAGCCGGACCTCGTCCCGCTTTTGGAACAATGAAACCGCGACCACAGCGAACCTTCGTCAGGGGTTCAGCTCACGGAAAGCAAGGAAACGCTCCGGTAACTACCACTGCGCACCGCGAACCGGCCCCGATAGACCATTCCTTCGGACAAGAACGCTCAACACCGGCAAAAAAACATGACGTTATTCCGCCGTTAAAAGAAAGAGATGTTCGAATTATTCCGCTCGGAGGTGTTGAACAAATCGGCAAGAACATGACTGCCATCGAGTACGGCAACGATATTATCGTCGTAGATGCCGGTTTTCAATTCCGCGACGACGATACGCCGGGCATCGACTATATTTTACCGAACACCAAATATCTCGAAGAAAATAAGCACAAAGTCCGCGCCCTACTTATTACCCACGGACATCTCGACCATATCGGCGCAATCCCTTACATCATGGACCGAATCGGAAATCCTCCTTTATATTCCCGAATGCTTACCACCGTTATGATTCGCAAGCGCCAGGAAGAATTTCCTCAGGTTCCGCCGTTGAATATTCAAATTGTTGAAAAAGACAGCCGTATTAAAATCGGCGAATTGTATGTTAAGTTTTTTTCCGTAACCCACACCATTCCGGATGCTATGGGCGTCATTATCGAAACCCCGCACGGATCTGTCGTCCACACCGGCGACCTAAAGCTTGACCACGAAGACGGTATTCCGACGGAAAAAGAGGAAAAAGAATACGAAAAATTCAAAAATGAAAAAGTTCTGCTCCTCATGTCGGACTCCACAAACGTAGAACTTCCCGGCTTTTCCATTCCCGAAAAAATCGTGCATAAAAATATTGAAGAAATCATCCGCAATGTTCAAGGCCGTCTCATTATCGGAACATTCGCATCTCTTCTTGAACGTATCATAAAAATCATTGAAATCTCCGAACGGCTCGGCAAAAAAGTGGTGGTTGAAGGCCGAAGTATGAAGGTAAACATCGAAATCGCCATTCATCTTGGGCTCTTGAAGTGCAAAGAAGGAACACTTATTACCGCCGAGGAAATGGAATCGATTCCACCTGAACGAATTGTGGCGGTTGCAACAGGCGCACAGGGCGACGAATTCGCGGCACTTATGCGTATGGCACAGAAACAGCACAAGTATTTCAAAATCAACAAACGCGACACCATCATGCTTTCATCCTCGGTCATTCCGGGAAATGAACGTGCCGTCCAGAAATTAAAGGACAACCTTTCACGACAGGGCGCCAAAATCATTCACTACAAAGTAGCCGACATTCACTCGTCCGGTCACGCCAACCGCGAAGAAACGGCATGGATTCAAAGGAAAATTAATCCTAAATTCTTCATTCCGGTTCACGGATATCACTACATGCTCCGCGTTCACGGCGATATCGCCCGAGGCAACGGTATTCCGGAGGAAAATATCGTCATTCCCGACAACGGCATGGTCATCGAAATTCGTGATAACGGCAGTAAAATAGTTACCCTCAAAGAAAAAGCACCTTCGGGAATTGTCATGGTGGACGGCTTCTCAATCGGCGACATCCAGGAAGTAGTTATCCGCGACCGCCAGATGCTCGCCGAAGACGGTATGTTCGTCATTATAGCCAGCGTCAATACTCAAACAGGCAAACTAAAAAAATCACCCGACATCATTTCCCGAGGTTTCGTTTACCTGCGCGAATCTCAGGAACTTCTGCATCAGACACGTATCATCATCAAGCGTTCGGTAGAAGAAACCGCCCACGGCATGAACCCCATCAACTTCGAATACATAAAGGAAGTGATGACAGACAATGTCGGCCGGTACCTCTACCAAAAAACCAACAAGCGCCCGATTGTCATTCCGGTATTGCTTGGAGTGTAGGAAAAATAAATGATACTGAACAGAAAAAAACTGCCAATATAATGGCAGTTTTTTTCTAGCATTATTCGAGTAGCAGACAAAAGCAGTACCTGATAAATTGACCCATAACGACCTTAATTCTCTAAAAAGACAAGAACGACCACACGACCATGGACCTTGATAGATATGATATTAATGTGTATATTTTACAAAGTTCTTTGATACGACTTGCAGTCTGGTCATAGCCAAAAGAGTCCTAAAAGTAGGATTTTTCTGGCTATGACCACTACGGCTCATAGTTCCTCCTCGGCCTAGAGGAAAAACTCAGCGCGCAAATTTGCGCAAAGACATTATGAGCACCAAATTCGCACCTGCTGACCTTACAGCCGGCCAACTAGAAGACACCGTGAAGAAACTTGACAGCCACGATGGAGTAATCAATTCCCTCCAGGACAAACCTCGGGTTTCAGAACCTACTCGTAACTGGCGCGAACAAGACGGCATCATCTACACAAGCGTCACTTCCGACGGCACGACTGGTCCCGAGTGGATCGAGTATTTTGAAAAGAATGACTACCTTTTGAACGACTTCGGAAAAAACCTGCTCTGCTCGCCGGACTTCAAGCCGACGAAAGGTGTGACGACCGGAATCGCCATCTTGAAGGGCTTGCTCCTCGAAGACCGAGACCGCATCATATCCAACATCCGAGACCTGGCTGTGCAACACAAGCTAGCTACGCCGAACGAGGAGGCGGCCTGCCTTATCCGGAAAAAATTCTCGGACGAGGACGTTAATGCGATGGGTCTAATCTGGATCGCCACCATGCACGAACCGATCAAAGATTCCGGAGGCGTTCCCAGTTTACTTTTCGCGCGCCGATTCAACAATGGTCGCTGGTTGTACGCGTACTTCAGCAAGCCTTTCAAAATGTGGGGGCGTGAGTTCGGGTTCGCATTTGCTGTGCCCCAAGTTGTCAATCCTCAAAACTAACACTCTTTGGACTTCGGTCCTTAAAACTTAGTCACCCTGTTTCGATTCGTCGAAACAGGGTTTTTTTATTTCCATATTTCTTAAACATCCCCAAATCTCCACATTTTCAAATTTTCAAATTAACCCATTTTCAAATTAACCCATTATCTCATTCATTTCTTCGAACGATAAAAACTGCTCCTCTATGATCG
>CAJBMK010000034.1 GCA_903954165.1 uncultured bacterium
CACAAAGCTCACACTGGTGTGTAATAACCATATCCTTTCCCCTCTTTATAACACCAACAGGCTTCATTAAACCGCCACACTTTTCGGCTCTATCACCCGGATTAATGTCTACATGCTTACTCCACAGACATTTCGGACAATGGTTCGTAAAACCATCTCCTTTTACAGCTGTTCCGCAGTGTTCGCATACAAAATCTTCGATTGTACGTTGAAATTGTTTCATAAAAAATTATTGAACCAAGCATATCATGTTACGTCGAAATTGTATCAAGTTGTCTTTCTTTAAACCCGCACACGCTTTTTCAAACACTAATTTAGACACAGCACACCGAAAAGCCAACTCATTCTTTAAAAACTCATGATTCTTCTTACTGGTAAGAAACCGGAGAACCATACCTCTTGCTTGTCGAACAGATCCTTTAAACACGCCTTGTTTTGAATAATGTTTACTTTTTCTGCTCAAATTTCCAATCGTCCCCTTGAGAAAAACGCCGTAATCCATAAGTGCGGAATACCAAATGCGAGGATTTTTATGATAAAGCGCTAATTTTATAACAGGAAGCAATTCCCCATCCGAAACCACGTTTTTTCCGGAAAAAAAATGGTGGATAAAAACCGTACGAATATTAGTTTCAATATATGAAAGCGGAAAATTGAAGGCATACACACATATAGCTGAAGCCGTCGCGTGACCAATTCCCGGCAATTCATCAAGCGTTTCGACATTGGTCGGAAACTCACCTGCATACTTAGAAACAATCTCCTTGGAGGCCATATGAAACATCTTAGCCCTACGATTATAGCCGAGACCACTCCACACAGACAAAACTTCAACAAATGACGCAGCCGCCAGAGACCGAACGGTAGGAAACCGACTAATAAATTCAAGGTACTTCCCTGTTACACGTGTAACTTGGGTTTGTTGAAGCATAATTTCGGATATAAAAATATGATACGGATCAGAGGTTTGCCGCCAGGGTAAAGAACGACCGTTTTTCGAATAGTAAGCAAGAACGGTTCGCCGAAAAGAAGAAATCGTGGTTTTGCTAAGTTTTTGCACGGGAATAGATTATAAGGGAAACGATATTTGGGTAATGGTTTAGGGGAAAGATAAAATACAACGAGAACAAGGAATTAGGACGAGGAACATTTTCTTGCACAAAAAGTGCTTGAAAATGGGGAAACAATATTGATAATAAGAGTATGAGGGATTTGAACATTACATGTTCAGTCCCCTTGTTGGATACTTTCTTCGTCTTCGTAAAAACTCAGACTCAAAAGATATGCTCAACAAGGCTTCAAATCCCGTCGAAAGCGCGCCCCGGCGCTTTCTCACCCCGACTATTTCACTGCGTTCAATTGTCGGGGTGCCGGGATTTGAACCCGGACTGCATGCTCCCAAAGCAAGTATGCTACCGTTACACCACACCCCGATATGTTTCATATGAAACCAACTCGCACATCATACCCTATAAACTTTTAAATCACAAATACGGTCATAAAAGACAGATAAAGGACATTGTAATCGCTTACAGTATTATGTTTTCTAACATTTCTAACTTGGCTTTTTTTGTTTTCGTATCTACATATACAACGACCACATCAAAAATCCAGTCTTTTGTTTCACCTGAAACCTTTTTCTCAAGAAGATAGCTTTGAATTACTCTTTTTAACCGTGCAATTTTCCACGGATGCACGTTATCCTCGGGGCGATAGCCTTTCTTATTGATTTCACATGAAACATTATCAGCATTGATTTCACGTGTAACAGTCTTTACCTCCACAAAATGAAGAACATGCTTATTTTCAACAATTATATCTATTTCTCCCCACGGTTTCCAATAATTCTGCATAATTACGGAAAAACCACGCTTTTTTAAATATCGAGCCGCTATCGCCTCTCCTAAACAGCCAATTATTTGTTTTTGAGTCTTCATAATGTTTCACCTGAAACAATAGCACGGGTTAAACAGCAAGAACAAGAATGTTTCATGATTAACACTCATCTTATGTTTCACGTGAAACATATTCTACAATTTAAGACGTATTTTGTTCTGTCTTATTGCTTTATTATCTATATTTTAAGCCGTAGAAACTAATAGCCTGAACTGGTCTTTTTGACGTCGAGGTAATTGTCTTTTATACACATATACACAGAGTTATCCACAGTTTGATATGTTTAAAAGGGAATTGTGTTGGTAAATATGTGTTTATTAATGACGGGAATTGACGAGTGGCTGTGAAATATAGTTAAAAGAAAAAGCCATAGTATGAGTCATGATTAAGAACATATTCTAGTCTTTGATGGGGGGTCTTATAGGGGGAAACAGGATTGATGGGGATTTATGAGAATCTCCGCTTACAGCGGCAGTACAGCTTTTCGATTCTCCCGCGCAAGCAGTGAGACAGCTTACTTACCCGCGCGAATAACAAAAAACCGGAAGCAATCCGGTTTTTTGTTATTTTGTGCGGGTAGGGAGAATCGAACATTACATGTTCAGTCCCCTTGTTGGATACTTTCTTCGTCTTCGTAAAAACTCAGACTCGAAAGATATGCTCAACAAGGCTTCGATTCTCCCACGTCCCGCCACCCGGCGGGACTTACCCACACAAAAACGGCCTGCTGGCCGTTATTTGTGCGGGTAGGGAGAATCGAACTCCCGTCTAATCCTTGGCAAGGATTCATTCTACCACTAAACCATACCCGCAATGTGGAGTATTATACAGAAAACATAAATATATTCAAATAGAGTGGGGAATAACTGAAAAAGGATATGGAAACAAGACGGACATGAGGAGAAAAAACGTGGATAGTCATGGACTTCTGCTATGAGGAAATAGCAGAATAGTGCCTATTCTGAATAGGATTCTACCGTTACACGGTCAGTACACCTTTCCCTTTTTTTTCACAACAAGAATCGCTCAAAAATTTGAGAGAAGGTTTTCGAATCCTACACGTTCCTCCACCCGACGGAACGCGAAAGCAAAAATACTCCATATTTGTGCTCTCGGTAGGATTCGAACCTGCAATAACGGTTCCGAAGACCGTTGTGATATCCATTTCACCACGAGAGCGTTACTGCATCATACTTCAATTTAGCGGAAATGCCAAAAATGTATTATAATCGCACTGTAATAATAAATAGACACCACAATGTCAAAAGGGGGAACTAAAATAGAATATTGCATTCCAAATGAAGTGGTTGTTGTTGCAAACACCTTGCAAAACAACAATTTTGAGGCGTATCTTATAGGTGGTTGTACCCGCGACCTTATTCTTGGAAGAAAACCGAAAGATTGGGATATTACAACCAACGCCAAGCCGGAACAGATCCAGGCTTTATTTTCTGACACCTTCTACGAAAATGATTACGGAACAGTCGGAATTGTTAATCGTGAAACACTTGATTCGACACTCCAGTACGTAGAAGTAACGCCATATCGACTAGAATCAAACTATTCCGACAACCGAAGACCGGACAGCGTTACGTTTAGCGAAACACTTGAAGAAGATTTGAAACGCCGCGACTTTACCATAAACGCCATAGCCCTCAAAATTGACCGAGAAACGAGTGTTGCCGGCACCTATGAAACATCACTCATAGACTTGTACGGAGGTATTCAGGACCTCAAAAACAGCCTCCTCAGAGCGGTGGGTAACCCCTTGGACAGATTCAATGAAGACGCTTTGCGAATCATGCGCGCTGTCAGACTCTCGGCTGAACTTAATTTCACCATTGATAATGAGACGGAAAAAGGAATTATCGAAACATCTCATCTACTTTCAAAAATAGCGAAAGAAAGAATTCGAGAAGAGTTCACAAAAATGATTATGTCATCAGCTCCTATGTATGGCATGCAAATATGTCAAAAGTACGGCCTTATTCCTCACATATTACCGGAAATTGGCAAAGCAATCGGTGTTGCTCAAAATAAATCTCATATTTATGACGTCTGGGAGCATTCTATTCGGGCATTACAGCATGGTGCTGATAAAGGTTTTTCACTGGAGGTTCGTTTGGCTGCACTACTCCACGATATCGCCAAGCCACACACCAAACGCTCCGAAGGACAGGAAGCAACCTTCTATGGGCATGAAGTTTTAGGTGCTCGATTAGCCGAAAAATCATTAACGGAATTACGTTATTCAAAAAAAATTATTGAAAAAGTAACCAAACTTGTACGTTGGCATATGTTTTTTGCCGACACAGAGCAAATTAGCCACTCCGCGGTTCGTCGAATTGTTGCAAAAGTTGGACAAGAGAATGTATGGGATCTCATGAAAGTCCGCGCATGCGACCGTATTGGTATGGGACGTCCAAAAGAAGATCCTTACAGATTGCGGAAATACGAAGCAATGATTGAAGAGGTAATGCGCGACCCAATTTCCGTCGGCATGCTCAAAATCGACGGCAAAAGACTTATCGACATTACAAAAATGCTACCGGGGCCAAAAATTGGCTATATTTTACATGCATTACTGGAAGAGGTACTCGACAAGCCGGAACTCAACACCTCCGAATACCTGGAATCACAAGCAATTGAGCTTTCCAGGCTACCCGAAAAAAAATTACGAGAAATCGGGGAAGAAGGTAAACAAAAAAAAGAGGACGAAGACGAAAAAGTTGTTAAACAAATTAGAAAGGAACACAAGGTAGTATAAAATAGCCAAAATGACAAAAGCGCCATAATTGGCGCTTTTTTCTATGTTACACATGAAACACCCCAAAAAACCAAAGAGAAACCGCCTAGTAATGCGCGGTCATAAAAAAGAAATGACATAGCATTATAAAGGCGGTTTAAAAATAAAATGTGCAAATGAATCGTAAAACACCAAGGATTAATTTCCTACTAAAGCAGTGGTATCCGAAGATTATATTACTTTGGGATACGTACCGTAAGGAGTAAATCCCTACAAAATGATTCATGAGCACTAAGAGTGCGTACTATGTCAAAGAACAGAACGAATGGAAGAGAAAGAACAAAATTAATTTACCAACAATTATTACTTCCTGTAATAATTTTTCATCCACTCTAATCTGAAAGTATAGTATCAAATATAAAAGACATGTAAAGGACATACCTGTGGATAACTTGTCTTTTATATAAGTCACTCAAAAATATACAAGCACAGTAAGCTATATTTGAATAATAGACTTTATTTCATTTACACATTACATACACAACTTGCAGATATAAAATACAAAACGACAGACAAATAAACATAATACTATTTTTAAATACAATACTTTCACAACGCATTAAACATTCTATTAAAAATCTAACATTACAGGCAATGATCACATTACCGTACTGTGTTTTGACAAAAGTATTTTAACGTGCTATTATCAAAATAGGTCAATTTTTAGCACTTTGAAAAAAGTGTATCCCATTACGTTCCGACTTGTGTCGAAAATGTAATAAAGATTGCAAAAACACTACAAAAAATATGGGCGAACGAAAAAACTCTTCTGTTCTTGATCTCGGAGAAGGAATCACCATTATCGTCATAACCGGCGGACCATGTAGCGGTAAAACAACCGGACTATCATGGCTCAGTCAGGCGTTGGCCGATAGAGGGTATAAGGTTCTCATCTCGCCGGAATCGGCAACCAAGCTCATTGGAGCGGGAATGCTGCCGGGAGAATTGCCCTGGCCGATATTCCAGGAGGAAATCATTCTGGATACCATCAACCAGGAAAACCGAATCATCTCGATAGCCAAACGGTATCGGGACGCGGGACGAAAGGTTGTCATCTTGTGTGACCGCGGCGCTGTAGACGGGCAAGCGTATCTTGGAAGCGAAGAGTTCGGCAAACTTATCGCACAACTCCATTATACCTACAGGGATTTATGCGACGGACGGTATCACGCCGCAATTCACCTTCGAACAGCCGCCCTCGGAGCGGAAGCGTTTTACACGCTGGCCAACAACACAGCCCGAATTGAAACACCTGAATTCGCTCGCGGTCTGGATCAGCGAACATTGGAAGCGTGGCAACACCACCAACACCCGCGAGTCATTGATAACTCAACGGACTTCGAAGGGAAACTGAAACGCCTCCTGGCTGAAGTCTGCGAAGTTCTTGGCGACCCCGTTCCGCTCGAAAAAGAAGACAAACTGCTTGTTGAGCCTTTCGACATAAACACCATTCCGGTCACATGGACTGAGAGTAAAATTGAGCAGGACTATCTTTTTTCTCCGGAAGCGGGGGAGGAACGGCGCGTTCGGGCACGATCGGATGCGGGCGGGACTTCATACTACTACACAACGAAACGAGAAGTCTCATCGGGCGTCAGAATCGAGAACGAGAAAATGATTTCGGACAAAGAGTACTTTGTACTCCTTACTCTTCGTAACCCCAAAAAGGTGACGATTAGAAAACGCCGAATTTGTTTCTTCTGGAAGAACCAGTTCTTCGAGCTCGACATCTTCGAAGGACATCGGGACGGTTTGGTCCTCATGGAAGCCGAGCGAAGCGACCGTACGCCGGAACTGGAATTACCGCCGTTTATAAAGGTTATTCGAAACGTCACGGATGAGAAAGCGTATTCCAACGCAGAGTTAGCCAATCCGTTGTAAAATTGAGCAATACAGAACAGTTAGCACGGACCGGAGGTTTTCCTTCGGTCTTTTTCTTGCCCAAACGAGCAATGGACCCTGCCAGATCCTTATTTTTATAACATTGACATTATATACATATAGTGTTATTGTTATGTAAGTTTCGTCGTAATCTATTCCATAGTTTCTCGACAAAATTCTTTGAAACAAGGGCTTTTTCTGATGTGCCATAAACATCTATTTGAAAGACGGAAAATATATATGAAAAAAATACTACTACTCTGCCTTAGTCTTCTTCTCCAACCCGCACCATTATTTGGAGCGACTGATGAGTTACGGATCAACATCGAAAGGGTCTTCATGCGCCTTCCGAACGACTATTCGGTTATGTATGAAACGACCGTGTACCACGAACTCGTGGACGAACGTCTTTTGACCTTAAACACCAGGACCGGCGACAAAAAAATCGAAGTGTGGGCAAAAAAACACTGGACACCTACTGATGGTATTCATATTATCCAAAAACTTGTAGCAGATGTTCCGGAAAATAAACCGATGTACATCTCACTCGTCGGTGCCGGTACTTATGTCACCGCAACAATCCACATTCACTCTGCGAGCGAGGTCAACGGAGCAGGGTGGATATCTGGCACTCCCAAGAACACCAAAAGAGGGCAAACAAGCGTTGTTGAGTGATATACATTCACCCAACAAAAACCACCGACTCAATTCGGTGGTTTTTTTATTGTGCCGATTTCCAAACCATATCAAAAATTTGACGGACACTCTGAGCGAGTTCAGGGCTACCTATAATGATTGATTGTAATTTAATATTTACACCACATCATTTCAAATATCTGTCGGAGACTTTGGGCCAATTCCGGACTGTCGACAATTATCGCCTGCAATGGTTTGAACAATACTATTCTCACAAAATCATCGCCGGCCTCAATCGAGGCTTTGGATGAATATTGTTCGTAAGGAATGGTTTTAATTTCACAACCCAATATTTTACTAACTTCAACAACTTCCTTTGTAGTATCGTGAGCCGGAGTAATCACTTTCAATTTGATGCCGCAGCCTGTTATTTTCTTCGGCCACGAATTGAAAATATTCATCAATTCAGGAGATGCGTCTTCCGCGGTGGCATAAAATCCGACAATTTCCCGACCCTTCATTTCTTCTTTATGATAATACATCGCTTCTTCTATACCCCTCAGCCCTTCATAAAACAAAGTTCTAACTTCAGTCTTGTTGTTTTCTGTCATCCGCAAGAGTTGCGGCAAAGCTTTTTTCGCTGTATTTAGCCTTTCTTCGGCCATAGCAAAAAACTCTTCGGGTGGCTTCGCTATGTAGTGTTGTTTCTTGACCCTCGGGATCTTCAAAACTAGGCCTTTTTTCATTAATTCATCCAAAACCACGTAGGTTGTAGGCTTTTTGAGGCCTGATTTCTCCGAAACTGAATAAGCTGAAGCTCTGCCAAGCTGTAATAGAGCTATATAGACTTTAGCCTCTTTATTATTGAGCCCCGCACCTACTAATGATTGAGTAAGTTGATCCATATCTCAATCTTACTCCGATGTATATAATAGTCAATATTTTTGATGATTTAATTAAAAATAACAATTCTATCCTTATTTATAGGCATATTTTGTTGAATTATTAGTCATGTTTTATGACGTACTTATTGACATATTTGACTTACGTGCTATACTATTGTCAGATAAAACAAAGAACATTTAAAAGAAAGATAAAAAAATGAACATCGATATCTGCAAGAAACACCTCGTTGGCAAGCCTGTCGCTTTCACTGCTGGTAACCTCAACACGATCTATCGGGGAGTAATCGCCGATGCGATCGTCGCCGATGTGATCGAGGATGCCGAGTGGCAAGGTTACTCAATCATCTTGGTTCCTGCTGAGGCGGCGAACTTCTGTCATGTCAGGATCATCTTCAACGCGACTCGTATGTGTCACTCGTTCAAACTGAACGAAGAGGTGACCAATGAGCCGATGTGCGAGGAACCCATCATTGATGGCGCCATCCCGTTCGGCTCAATCATGAAAATGATCTTACGCGAGCATCCAAATGTACAAGGTCTTATTAAGGAGTTTGGCACATTCACCGGATGCAAGTATCTTACGGACGAATTCGTTAAGGATGGACTGATCCGTAAGGAAGGCAAAGTGCTCCATGTTAACTTCGGCATTTTCGGCCCAACCGGATGCGTGTGCAACTTCACTGAGAAGGTGGAAAAAATCGAGTCCGTGACGAGAGATTTGAAAAAATTCTTCGAAGCGGACGAGATTGTTTACCATCTGACTAAGAAATTGGCCGAATACACTACTATGCCAGAAGTTGATCCTGGTTATACTGGCAGCATTCGTTCTGTGCCCGGAGCCCACAAGGGGGACCCCCTGTGTGGCACTTACCCTGTGATCAAGGGGCTCGGCATGAAGTGGGTGTGTGAGGGCAAACGGGAATAGTGGTCCTCCCACTCGGTCGAAAGCAACCGGAGCGTAAGCTCGAAACTTTCACAATTTCCCCTTGTGGCATTAAAACCACAGGGACTCAATTGGGTTTACGATCATACGATCGCAAATCCTGAGAGTTTAGTTCTTTACAACCAAATAGGCTTCAAGTAGGTGCGCCTTTGAGCACCAGTTCATTATTACAGAATTATGTTGATTATCTGCTTGAACGAAGACGGTACTCAAGCGCGTTTCAAAGTAACCGCCCAAGACTTTGTAAACCGAGGTGTCTGTAGTGACCTTATTCATGTCTACGGACAGGAAGAGTTCGTCAGATTTCTTGAAAACCTAGGAATCGACCTAGGTGAACTCGAGAAGTTGGTCACAGCGATATTCGATGCTGGTGTAGCAAACTGCAGTCTTAGTGATAAAAATGTTCACCAAAAAGTTGGTGAATTCTATAATACTCCGGACTCCAAAGGACTCAATCCAAATAAGGTCGCAAGCCTTTTAGGAAGAGTTCACGAGTTAGGAGCTGAATATGGAGTCATAAAACCGCAGACTGGTTGCTGAAACGCGAAACGTACCCGAAGGATGAGCTAACCTTCGATTCACAAGCTTAATCGTTGTCACCTTTATAAAAGCGTGAGCGTAGCGTGCAGCGCTAGGAATATAGTCAACAAATTATATTCCTTTCCGTCCACAGATATACATCTGTGCCGATGAGTCCCTTAATGCCATGTGGCATTTGAGTGAAGGACGAAACGGAATTCAGCACATTTCAAAATATAATTATGAGCGGCACAATTAAACAAAAAGTGGTTATTGTAGAGGGTGGTGATACGACAGAGAATCATCAGGAGAACGTGAACAAAGCGATAGAGAATGATCTCCTGCACGGATACGAAGTTATACAAGCGACGACTGCAATTGATGGGGCAGCCAGACTCGGAACATTCCTGATTACAACCGTTTTGCTTAGTCGCTTAAGCTAATACCTGTAAGAAGGTTCAGCCCAATTCCCAACCGTACAGCAATGTGCGGTTTTCTTTTCTCAGAGATATGGATTGCCGCGCTTCAACTTACTGAAGAAGTTTTCCAAAATCAAACGATCTTCGTTTATGATTTTGTTTTCTTTTTTTATTCCGTCCTCGTCAAAAAAACAACCATATTGA
>CAJBMK010000035.1 GCA_903954165.1 uncultured bacterium
CATGCGGATGATGTCTTTGGTGTTGCTGTTCTTATGATTATGCTTGAAGGAAAAGTGACGGTTGTGCGAAGTCGGGAAGAAAAAGATTTTGCTCGGGCGGATTATGTTTTGGATGTTGGCGGAGTATACGATTCATCTTTAAACCGATTTGATCACCATCAAAAAGGAGGGGCCGGTATGCGCGCGAACGGAGCCCCGTATGCTTCTTTTGGACTTGTGTGGAAACAGTTTGGCGCATCTCTGTGTGCCGGCAGTGAAGCGGTAGCTTCGGCGGTTGATACAAACTTTGTGCAAGCGATTGATATTGGGGATAACGGCGTCGGTGAAATAAAACCGTTTTTTGGAACCGGTGTATTTCCGAATACTATTTCCGGAATGGTGTCGGTGGCAAACCCTACATGGAAAGAGGGTATTCGGAATCGTGATGCAATGTTTTTGGATACGGTAAAAATTGCCGAAAAAATTCTTCGGCGTGTGATTGCGACGGAACAGGATAATAGTGAGGGGATGAAATGTGCGTTTGAAGAATATGTACGGTCCGCGGATAAACGAATAATCACACTGACTCAAGATTACCCGTGGGAAGCCGTTTACGCCAAACTTCCGGAGCCAATATATGTTATTGAACCGTCTGAAGATAAATGGAAAATAAAGACGGTTCGCGATAATACATTCTCATATAAAAATAGAAAAGATTTGCCGTTGTCTTGGGCGGGGAAATCCGGCATGGAGCTGGAAAAGGTGACGGGAATACCGGGAGCGGAATATTGTCATAATATGCGTTTTATTGCGGTTGCAAAAACACGCGAGGCCGCAGAATCACTGGCGATGGAGGCGCTTCGTCTGGCGTAGGCACTATTTTTGTCGCGCTTTTGAAAAATAATAAAGTTTTTTTCGATGTAATAAATAACAAAGTAGTTTTCTTGCCCTAATGCCAGGTGAGAGCATTTTTTTTGTGGTAGACATTCGGAATGCTGTTAGTATAAAAGACATTACTGTCCTTTATTAATAAATGTCCTTTATGTGTCTCTTATAATAAAACGTCGAATGGCGGGAAAAAAAATTACTCACAATGTCGTTCAATTTCTTGACAGTATCTTTTTTCTTCATCTTATTGTATATTCGTATACATTATGGCATTCGTAGACGAACTAAAGATACATATTAGCGCCGGAAAGGGTGGTAACGGTATTGCCGCATGGCTTCATGAAAAAAGTCGTGAATTCGGCGGACCTGCAGGCGGAGACGGCGGAAACGGCGGAAACGTGTATGTTCGCGGTGTTCGGGATATTGGAATACTTGCCAAATATCGGAATGAAAAGGAATTTCGCGCCGATAACGGCCAGAACGGTTTAGGAAAGAATATGTTCGGGAAAAAAGGGAAAGACCTTATTATTGATTTGCCTGTTGGTTCTGTTATTACAAATGAAAATTCGGGGAAAGAAATCCAATTATTAAAAGACGGAGAAGAGGTTTTTCTTTTGAAGGGTGGTAGAGGGGGATGGGGAAATACACACTTTAAAGGATCCAAGAATGTTAAACCTCGTACATGCACGCCCGGAAAGCCCGGAGAAGATGCGAGTTTTTATATTGAATTACAGCTCATGGCTGACGCCGGTCTTATTGGATTGCCGAATGCGGGGAAATCAAGTTTGTTAAACGAGCTCACTAATGCAAGTGCAAAAATCGGAGCATATCAGTTTACTACTCTTGAACCAAACCTCGGGGCTTTTTACGGCTTTATTTTGGCCGACATCCCGGGTCTTATTGAGGGCGCTTCGGAAGGACGCGGTTTGGGAGATAAATTCCTACGGCATATCCGTCGTACAAAAATTTTATTGCATTGTGTATCGTTGGAAAATGAAGATTTAAATTCTGTATACAAAACAATTCGTGAAGAGTTAAAACAATATGACGAAGAACTGATAAAAAAACAGGAAATTATTATTCTTACAAAAACTGATACCGTTACGCCCGCAATTGTTAAGAAAGCCGTTACCGCAATGAAGAAGAAATCAAAGCAGGTATTTTCTGTTTCAATAATTGATGATGCGTCGGTAAAGAAATTACGGGAAGATTTGATGGCTATTTTTGAAGAAAAAGCATAGATGTTTGATGGTTGTGAATATGAGTATGTTCGCAAAATAAAGTAACGAATAAGTCGAATAGGTGAAAGCGGGCTACGGCCTGCTTTTTGCTTTTATTTACTAAAATCTATATACTAATTGCCATAAAACCCATGAGTGAAAAAACATACAAAACAACGATCGGTTTAGAGGTCCATGCGGAACTTAAGACAAAAACAAAAATGTTTTGTTCCTGCAAAAACGATACCGAAGAAGAACGGCCGAATGTGAATATTTGTCCGATTTGCATGGCGCATCCGGGAACGTTGCCTGTTATAAATAAACAAGCGGTAAAGAACGTGCTCAAGGTTGGTTTGGCTATCAAGGCCAAGCTTGCCGATTTTACCGAGTTTGACCGCAAAAATTATTTTTATCCTGATATTCCAAAGGGGTATCAAATTAGTCAGTATAAATACCCTCTTGTTTCCGGCGGGGAATTGGCCGGGGTTCTTGTGACGCGTGTTCATTTGGAAGAAGATACGGCGAAGTCATCTCATGAGACGGGTGATTGTAGTTTGGTTGATTTTAATCGTGCCGGAGTACCGCTTATGGAATTGGTTACCGAGCCGGTTATTCATGACGCCAAGACTGCGGGGAAGTTTGCCCAGGAACTTCAATTGCTATTGCGATACCTTGGCGTATCGGACGCAAATATGGAAAAAGGTGAAATGCGGGTTGAAGCAAATATTTCAGTGTCCGACACGGAAAAGCTTGGTACAAAAGTTGAGGTAAAAAATCTGAATTCGTTCAGGTCCGTTGAAAAAGCAATCGAATATGAGGTAAAACGTCACATTGATACCATTGAGAGCGGTGAAAAAATAATACAGGAAACATGCGGATGGGATGAAGCTAAACAGAAAACATTTTCACAGCGCAAAAAGGAGGATTCGCATGATTATCGATATTTTCCGGATCCAGATTTGCCGAAACTGAAAATTTCGGAATTATCTGAATTTTCCGAAAAAGCACTTCGGTCCGAAATGCAGGAATTACCCGAAGAAAAACGTGTTCGGTATGTAAAAGATTTCGGGATAAAAGCGACTGATATTGAATTTTTTGTGACGAATAGGGCGTTTGGTGATTTTTTCGAAAAAACAGCGGTTTTACTATGTGGAGACAAGGAGTCTATTGTGAGCGCGGCAAACTATCTCTCGAGTGATGTTATGGGGTTGGTAAAAAATGATACGAAGGTTATTTCGACTGAAGCGGTATTGTTTGCTTTCAGTCCGGCTGATTATGCAAGTCTTATTGCTCTTATTCGAAAAGGTGATATTTCGTCTCGTGGAGCCAAAGATATTTTGGCTATTATGTACACGGATGGCGGAAAGGCGGATGATATCGCTAAGGCAAAGGGTTTGATTCAAAAGAGTGATGCGGGTGAACTCAAGAATATAGCTTTGGGTATTATTGCTGCCAATGAAAAGATTGCCGCTGAATTTAAAGCCGGCAAAGAAGCGTCGCTTCAATTTTTAATAGGACAAGGAATGAAGGCTACAAAAGGCTCGGCTAATCCCACTAAACTAAAGGACATATTTATTGAGCTATTGCGATAGGGACTATTCTAATTACTTTCAAGAATCTATTTTAAATACATTATAGTATTGAATACTCAAGTGTGAGGTTTTTTCTTTTTCAAGAATTAAGAGAAAAATTTAATTCTTTTTGTTGGTATAAAATATTTTATAAGTAACAATTTATCTCCCGTGCGCGTGATATGTTTTTTTGTTTGGAGTAATTTCAGACTGTATTAAAAATTTGGCGATCAGGAATGGTAGAGAATTCACGGGTGTTTCATATTTACATTTTTAGATTCGCTCGCTATTAATTTGTAAATATAGCAAAAAATATGGTTTTATACCTTACGTTTTTTGATTTTTAAATTTTTTGTAGCGTATTAAATTATACAAACTGATTTATTGGTAATTATTTGTTGTGTTATCCACAGTTTTGTTGATTTCGGTGTACCGCATATAGAGTCTCTGCGCTATAATAGTATCGTTAAATGCATAATATATTTCTGTATTTTAGCCTTGATTGTCTGCAAAAAACAAAATCAAAATAAATGAAATCATTTTTTAATTTTATTAGTACGACTTCTGCCGGTGTGTTTAAGACTATTATTCCTCTACATTTAGCAGTTACGGTTGTCGTTTCTTTTTGTGCTATAGGTATTGGTTTTATGGCTGATTCATTGGCCATAACAAGCAAAACGGTGGAACAAGCCGCTCTTCTTTCTGTGGTTACACCTCGCGTTACCGCTCCGGTTGTTCAAATCCCGCCAGTTGTTGTATCTGCGGAAAAAGCCACCACTTCCGTTGCACGTCTTTCGGAAGCGGAAAGAAAATTAATTACCAATGACATTGTCGGTCGTTTGAATCGGAATCAAGATGTTGCTCAATTTGAAGCGACTCTGAATAATCTCCGCAGTCAGATTGAATCACTTCAGGCATCGCGCGCGGTTGCACCGATTGTAAAAACAACCGGTTCCATTACTCGTGAAGAATTGGATTTGAAACTTCAGCAACTCCAAAACAAATTGGCTCAGGAAATGTATCGTGTTGGTAATGCTGTTTCAGATAATTCGCGTAATGTCGGATATGTCTACCAGGTGGCTGCGCAGACAAATAAAATTGACCAGTTGAATGGAACTCGTATTTCAAGTGCGGCGTTTGATAACGGAACGATTACTAATTCAAATATTTCCGGAACATCCCTTTCGGTTACAAACGCGACGCTTTCCACACTTACTTCTAACAGCGAAACAATCTCCGGTACTTCTACCATCGGGGCACTTGTTGTCACAAGCGGAGCTACTTCCACATTTTCAAACGGCATTGACATCACCAGCGGGTGTTTCGCCATCAACGGTGTGTGTGTAACCGGCGGGCTTTTGAGCGGGGGAGGATCCGGCGGTTCGTGGTGGGCAACATCGACGGATGAATTAGTCGGCTATCCAAGTCTTTCCTCGGGGTCAGCTATTGTTATCGGCGGAAGTGCCACGACATCGAATGTAAAATTCGAAGTCGCCGGCTCCTCCAAACTCGGCGGATCCCTTCTCGTCACCGGTTCCACCACTCTCCAAAACTTCACCGCACAAACAGCCACCACTTCTAATCTCGCAGTAAGCGGTACATCAACACTTACCAATCTTGCCGTTACCGGAGGAATCGCCTCCTTTGCAAACGGAATCAATCTCGCATCCGGTTGCTTTGCAATCGGCGGTACCTGTTTGACCGATGTAACCTTCAGTACCACTTCCGCTGATTATCTCCAATCACAGCGTAATTATTTCAGTACTACGTCCACTAATTACTGGCTCACTCTTCAGAACACTTTCAGTACAACATCGTCCGACGCATGGTACGCTTCCGCCGATCGTTTTTCTACAACCTCAACAAATGCTCTCTTGGC
Source organism: uncultured bacterium (assembly GCA_903954165.1). Lineage (GTDB taxonomy): Bacteria > Patescibacteriota > Minisyncoccia > Phycocordibacterales > CAJBMK01 > CAJBMK01. The sequence goes on from CAJBMK010000035.1 coordinate 5,538, forward strand.
TCAAACAGACAAGGGTTACTTCTTCAGCACCACTTCCGCCGACTATCTCCAATCACAGCGTAATTATTTCTCCACCACCTCCGCCAATTACCTCCTCGCAAGTATGGACAAAGGTTTCTTCTTCTCCACAACATCTATCGCATACTGGGAGGGAACACAAAATCG
>CAJBMK010000036.1 GCA_903954165.1 uncultured bacterium
CCTCGCAATGGCGGAATGGGCGCGAGTATCCCGAAAGTAATAAATGTATGAAATTATCGCAATGACGGAGAGGGAGGAGTGCGCGTACACCGAAAGGAATGAACGCATGTGAAATATTGCAATGACGGAGCGGGTGGGAGAAGCGCCTTTGGAGAGATAAAAGGAGGGTAAATAGAAGAAATTAACCTTTTATCGTATAGATCCGGCAAGGTTGTAGATAGGAAGCAAAATGGAGGCTAAAAGTATGGCGACACCTCCGGCGAGAAGGACAATCATTGCCGGCTCGATAAGACTGACCATGGCATCAATGGCGTTCTTGGTCTCGCGTTCGTAGAAGCGCGATACCGTTTTAAGCATATTCCCCAACTCGCCCGTTTCTTCGCCAATCTTCACCATCTGAACAATCGTACCCGGTATTTCGGCATGTCGGGACATTGCGTCCGACAGTGAACTACCACCTTTGACCGACTCGGCACATTTGAGCAACACATCACGATAAACCGGATTGTCAACGACATCAGCCGTCATTTCGATGGCATGAATAATAGGGACGGCCGACACGAGCATTGTATTCAAATTATCGGACAAACGTGTCAAAGAAAGTTTACGCATAACATCACCCAAAAAAGGAACTTTCATTTGAAGAATGGTAAGCGTGAGACTTCCCTCTTCGGTTTTCTTGTAACGCCAGAGCGCAAATCCGCCACCAATGAGAGCAATCAGTAAGAATAATCCGTAATTAACAAAAAAATCACTCACTCCGATTACTATTGTGGTATAAATTGGAAGTTTCTGTCCCGCCTCCATAAGCATAGCACTCAAGCTTGGAATGACTTTTGTCAGCATGAGCACCATAACCACAATAAACGTAAACAAAACGAATCCCGGATAAATAAGGGCAGTTTTTGCCTTCGACGTCATTTCATAGGAACGCTCAAGGTAGTCGGCAAGATTACTAAATGTTTCATCAAGTTTACCCGATTCTTCGCCCGCACGAACCATACCGACATAAAAATTGGAAAACGCGCCCGGATGCTTGGACATAGCCTTGGAAATACTGCTTCCGGCTTGGATATCGTCGGCAATTTGAATCAAATGTTCCTTGAGCGAAACGTTGTCATACTCGGCGGCAAGCAACCGAAATACGCGAAGGGCCGACACCTGAGCGCCGAACATGGTGGCAATCTGGCGGGAAATAATAACAATATCTTTGTTTTTGACGCGATTAAAAACACTGAGAAGCGACACGATAAAATCCGTGGTAATAACCGGCTTTATTTTCTCTATAACCAAACCGCGACGCTGGAGCGAGCCGATTGCCACGTCCACGTCTATGGCGTCAATCGTTCCCTCAATAATCTGACCGCTTGCATCAATTGATTTATAGGTAAATAACATTATTTTATATTAAGCGCTCCAGTACCTTCGGATTGAGAGAATAGAGATAGGCATTCTCGGGCGTAATTTCACCGCTACGGACAAGCTCGGCCAATGTGCGATTCATATCAATCATTCCTTGTTCAATACTGGTTTCAATAACGGTATTAATTTCAAAGGTGCGCTTTTCACGAATGAGGTTGGAAACGGCATTATTCGAAATGAGCAATTCATACGCGGGCACCATTCCGCCTGAAATGCGCGGAATAAGTCGCTGTGAGAAAATTCCCGTGAGCGATCCGGCGAGCTGAATACGAATCTGATCCTGCTGTTCGGCGGGAAACGAATCAATAATACGTTCAATGGTCTGAGCGGCGTTGTTGGTATGCAAAGTCGAAAGGACGAAATGGCCGGTTTCGGCGGCGGTCACGGCTGCGGAAATTGTTTCCGCATCGCGCATCTCTCCGATAAGCATCACGTCAATATCCTGACGAAACGCGCCGTTCAAAGCTGTGGCAAAATCCTTGGTATCAAGACGAACTTCACGCTGGTCGATAATAGAAAGCTTCGGCTCATACACGTATTCAATCGGGTCTTCGATGGTAATAATATGTTCGGAACGCGTTTGATTTATGAGCTCAAGCATAGCCGCCAATGTGGTTGATTTGCCGTGACCAATCGGTCCTACCACCAAAAAGAAGCCTTGCTGAGATTGGGTAAAGGTCTCAAGAATCGGCGGAAGATTCAATTCTTCAAGCGTTTTGATATGCTTGGGAACCAAACGCAAGGCAATACTAATAGTCCCCTGCTGAAAATAACCGTTACCGCGGAAACGGACATCATCATTAAATTTATACGAAAAATCCATTTCCTTGTCACGAAGAAAAATAGTGCGGTTTGTTTCCGTCATAAGAGCCGTGACAAAATCGTGTATTTCTTCGTTCGTAATTTTACCCAAACTCATCAAAGGCACCAACGAACCTGAAACGCGAATGGCGGCCGGTTTCCCCTCAGAAAGATGAAGATCCGATCCGCCTTCACGGATAACATGTTCGATTAATTCTTTTAAAGATTTTTTTTGTGCCATAAAAATACGCAGAACATGCAACCCGTCTATGAAAATTATTTCTTGTTCGTTTTAATAATTTTCTGAACTTCAGTAACAACTTCCGAAGGAATAGTTGTAGCTTTTATAATGTAGCCGTGAACGCCGAGCCCAACCGCACGATCGATGTCGGACTGTAAACCCTGATTAGTGAGAGCAATATAGAGAGAACCCAACGCCAAACCGAGCTTTTTTATGTTAGCAAGCATTTCCAAACCGTCCATTCCGGGCATAACAATATCAAGAAGAATGATATCCGGAGCAAGCCCCTCCTGAAGTTTCTTGATTGCACTTGCGCCGTCGGTGGCTGTGATGATATCAAAATTAGACTTGCTAAATTTGACCGAATACATGTTGAGCAGAAAATTATCATCGTCCACCAACAACACTTTGTATTTTTTCTCTTGATCCATTGGAATGATAAATGGTTAATAGTGCCTCTCGGCTATTGTATTATACTACATAACGACGACTGATTCTATTCACTTAAAGCTTGGTCAGACATTGATGTGCAATTAAAAAGAAGGTATGATTTGATTCCAAATTTAGTTCAAACAGTAAAAGGTTATGCCACGCATGAAAAAGAGCTTTTTGAAAAAGTTACGCAAGCCCGAGCTAGTGCTATGAATGCTCAAGGTGTAGACAATAAAGCCAAGGCAGAAAATATGCTTTCTGATACTTTAAAAAGCTTATTTGCAGTTTCAGAAAATTATCCAGATTTAAAAGCCTCTGTAAACTTTTTGCAATTGCAAACCGAACTTACAGACACAGAAGATAAAATTCAAGCTTCTAGAAGGTTTTACAACACCAATGTGCGTGATTTAAACATTCA
>CAJBMK010000037.1 GCA_903954165.1 uncultured bacterium
GACTTCAGGTATTCAGCCATTGTAATTGCGCATGGATTACTGCGTTGTTCAGCACCATCCTGAACGATAACTTTATATTTCCTTGCTGCTTCAACCAGCTTTTTCCCTTCGAAAATATTATGGCAGCAAGGCTTTTCCACAGATACATGCTTTCCGGCCTGAATAGCCCAAATAGAGGCCAAGGCATGCCAATGGTTTGGAGTAACAACCGATACGGCATCAATATCCTTATTTTCAAATAACTTACGCAAATCCTGATAACATTGAGGCTCCCTTAATCCCTTGTCTTTGTAGTGCTTCTTAACCCTATCCGGAAACAAATTGGTATCAACATCGCAAAGTGCAATAACTTTGTCATCCAAGACGACTATTCGATAATCTTTGCCTCGAACAGGTTTCTGAACAAGAGCGACTCTGTCTTGTTTAAAAACTAATCGCAAAGCTCGAACCATTTCTTGCTTGTTTTGTACCACGGCGACGCCGGAACCCTGACTTCCGCTGTTTGGCTTCACCACGACAGGAAAGCCAATTTTTTTGGCGTATAGACAGGCATCCGGCATTGTGCGGTTTTTTGCCCGAATGGCCGCGGCCCAATTGTCGGAGAAAAACGTTTTGCTACCCGGAACAATTTGGTAACCCATTCTTTTCATAAACAGGTTCGAGTAGTCTTTGTCTTTTGCAATGTCAGATGAACCAACGGGGTTTAAATCGACGGTATTGTATCGGAAGTAGGATTTGTTTCCACTTTTGAACGTTATTTGTCCGGCAATTCCCCATTCAGGCTCCAGAAAAATACTTGCTCCTATACGAGGAGCAATTTTTTGCAGCATTCTGCCGAGTAGTAATGATTTATTCTTTATTTTCTTCATTTCTTTTGTCGGGTTAAGGTATTTTTGGCTCAAACATTATATTCCATGTTCAACTTGTTGCATTAGCAGAACAGTTTGGGTCTATTTATTGTTTTTGTCCAGCACATTTAAAAGTTGTATAGTTACGATGTGATAACAATCGGTTTCAATAAAGAGCTTGATTATTCTGTTTTTCAATACTACTGCTGAATTGTAAGTAAGTCTTTTGCCGTGAGAATCTATTTGTGATTTCGAACTTAGTAGCCTGTGAATAAAGGCAATTGTTGTTTGTGTTGGGGGTGGTATACTTATGGAAGTCAGTTATTTAATCTAATAAACGTATGAAAAAAATAGATTCAACAGTGTTATACATTATCGGTGCGGTCATAATCGTATTTCTTATTGGTATTTTCTTTTATTCACAATCGACACAGGTTTCTACGGGTAAAACTTCGACCACTAAGACTTCGACCGTGGTAAATACCACAACCCCTCCCGGTACGCCGGCACAGAAGCCGGGACAGGTTCAGACGATTGTTGTTCCGCCGACACCTCCAAAAACCACAATGACACCGGCCCAAATCTCGGCCAAAAAAGCGGAAATTTTGAAAATCACCTCAGTTAACCGTGTTTTAACAGATGTAGAACGCAAGACAGTCAACGACGCTTTGATTGGAAATCAAATTATGCTGTACAACTTCACTCAGCCTGAAATCAAGAAAGTTTTTGACTCGCTCAACCGTTCTAAATAAATAAATTTTATCGAAAACTTCAAAAACAGCACCACTATGGTGCTGTTTTTGTGTCGGTGTCGCCATCTGTGTATAACTGAAATTATTTCGACAATTTATTTGCTATAATTCACTATAAGAAAACGCAAAACGTGATTTTTTTGCGTCGCATCGCGTAATATTTTTTATTTGTCCGCTTTTACAATGAATATAAGAACTTTTTTTTCACAAAAAATAATAAGCACCCCTCTTTTGCTCCTGTGTGCGGTAGCGGTTATTTATTCCGGTGTAAAATTGGAAACTCCAAAAAAAACGGAGGCGGCGGAAATGAAAGATTATGATCAATGCGGGGCGATGATCGTAACCAAATTTAAAGCGTTGGGTAATAGTGGCTGGATGGTAACGGGTTATGCAAATAGTATTAATTGCATTCAAAACAAAGGTACTTTTTCAGGTTTTAATGTAAACACAAGTGCTTCATATGAGGGATTTCCTGCACAGTTTAGAAATTCGGAAGGGGTGGTTGTTAATACGAATCAGCAGGACTATGATTCGTTGATACACGCGTATTCTTATTTAGTTGATAATACCAATCGTACACCGGGAAGTTCTCAACAAAGCGGTTCACTTAGTGCAAGTGTTTCGTTGTCCCCGACAGCAGGTTTTTCACAGGAGGATTTTACTCTTTCAACACCCAGTAATTCATATTATTTGAATCCCGGTTCCTCCGATGTTTTTGATAAGGATGGTAATATGAGTAGTATTATTCTCAGGCGAATGGGTGAGGGAAGGTATACAATGTCAGCTCATTCAACATACACGGGGTTGTACACATGTAACAATGGTAAAATGTATACCATATCGGTAGACGTCCCCGGTGCAATAAACCGCTATACAGATGGAACAATTGGACTTTTTAACACGAGCGATCCATCGGGAGACGGTATTCCTTATAGGATGAGTCAGGTTTCTGTTGTAATTCCGGATGGTTTTTGTGATTCAGAACCATTTTTACCACCTCCGACAATCCCGCCAGTAACGCCGCCTCCGACCGAGCCGGTTATTACCATTACTACACCTACAGAAACCGCCGGTGTGTGTAATACGCCGGTTTCAATCGATACGTTTGATGTGTCGGGTCAGAAAACATTTGCAGGGAATCTGGTTGACGGTGTTATAGACTATGTATCGGTTCCAAGTGATGTTTCTTTAGCGTGGGTGGCTCAAAATGCAAAAGACTGCACGTTGAATACAATTCCTTCTGTTACAGATGGTCCTGTGTCGGGGTATGTGTTAAGTGATTTTTCAACACCCCTCGTTAGTTATACTTTGACATGTCATCCTTTGGAGGTTAATAAATTATTGTGCGGTCCGGAATCAAAAACAGTGACGTTGATAAGTGTGCCAAATAATTTCCCCGGGCCGTCTAAAGTAACAGCGAGCTCGTCGTCTTGTATTCCTCCGGTTCCGAATTATAGTTTTATCACTCTGAATTGGAGTGCACCAGATTTAACAAAACTTGCAGTTAAAAAGATGTTCCAAGGGTATCGTGTGACCGTGACGACAAATGATGATATTTTCGGCCCACAAGTGTCTAGCTTGTGGAGTGGTTCTTCACTTACAAATTCATCTAGCACGCTTTCTTATGACTTTTATAATCCAGGTAAGACAATAAAGGTTGGAAGTCAACCATATAATTCATATACTCAGCCGAATATACCACCGAAAACTCAAATTGATGCAACGGTAGAATCTGTCTATTGCGACAGGCCGAAATTCGATGAAATTAATGGGGATTATCTTTCGTGTGCCGGTACAGAATATGTATCCCCTGTTTCTGCCAAAGCGACCTTAACCGCACCACTACTCGCCTGCGACCAAGCAGGCTACGCTCCGACCGGTCTAAAAGCCGTTCGTCGTCTGTGTGCGGACTATAAAGAGATTGATTTTTCGTGGGATGCTTTTGCGAATGCGGTTTCGTACGATCTATATTCCACTGACGATCCTAATAATCCGATTGCTAAAGGGATTCCCGAAACAAAATATATTCTTAAAAATAATTTGACCGGCGGAACTTACTATATAAAAGCGATTACTGGCAGTTCTGTAACAGGTGCGTCCTCTGAAGTTTCTGTTACTTCTGTTTCTGCTGATCTTTGTTCATGTAAAGAGCCTACATCCATAAGAAAACCGCTTACGTGGAGTGCCTATGTGTTTGGTGGGGATGGATCAATATCGTATCAATGGAAAGATGAAAGTGGTGAGATTCTTGGAACGTCGGCGACATTTGTTCAATCGTATTTTCCAAGTGACCGCTATTATAATTATATTGTGAGTATTTCAGATGCGGTATCGACTCAGGATATAAAGTGCAATGGTGTTTATGTCACGGCTAGCCCGCCGGTTTCTATTAATATCGATGCTACTCCAGCGGTGGTCAATCTCAATACACCCACATCGGTAGTTGTTACGTGGACGGCGAATAATTTTGATTCGACGGATGCTTGTTATATGAAAATGGGAAATACGAATGAACAAGTTTTGACTTTGGCAGAAAAGACGGCAAAAAGTAAGACTGATACTGCGGTGTCGTTTAATGATTCCACAGAATCAAAAAATTATACTATTCGGTGTGAGCGTGAGGGGAAAAGTTACTCGGCGAGCGTGAGGGTGGTTCCGAATTGTCAGTAATACACAAAAATAGCCGACAGACTCGAGTCTGTCGGCTTTTTATATAGTTAAAAGTGGAATTTTTTTACGAGTACTTTGTTTTTATTTGATTAACCACTTCATTGAGGTCGCAATCGGTTTTAAGAAAATATTGATAACTTCCTTTTTCCATGGCGTGGGCGATATTTTCCGTACTTTCAAGCGATGTGAGCATAATAACATTGGCACTTTTGCCCCATGCGTCCTGGCGAAGCTTTTCGAGCATTTCCCAGCCGTTCATTTTGGGCATGAGGACATCAAGAAGAATAATATCCGGATGTAATTCAAGTGCTTGCTTCAACCCGTCTTCTCCGTCGGTTGCGCCAAGAGTCTCGAATCCCGATGCGATAAGCTTATCTCCAAGTATTGTACGCAGGCTTTCGTTGTCGTCTATAATAAGGACTTTCTTTGGTGTTTTTTGTTCGGTCATAAAAATAGTATGTATCTAATAATAGCAGATTTACAGTGTTAGTGTAAAACTAGTTCCGTGATTTTCTTCGGAAATAAAGCTAATTCCGCCTCCCAACGATTCCGCAATTGATTTGGTGAGGTACAAACCGAGGCCGGTGCCTTGGCTGTTGGTCAGTTTGCGCACATTGTCCGCGCGGAAGAGTTTGGTGAAGATTTTGTCCTGCTGTTCCTTGGGAATGCCATAGCCGGTGTCGGTAACCGTGACGTGTTTGTCGCGTTCGGATTCGGAGAAGGTGATAGTGACCGTTCCGCCGTCCGGAGTGTATTTTACCGCATTACTGACAAGGTTTTGTATAATTATGCGAAGTAATTTCGGGTCGCTGTTGATATTTTCCAAATAATTATTGTATTGCGCGTCGATTCGGATATTCTTTTGGATAATCTGGGGCATTAGCTCGTTTATGATTCCTTCCGAAAGTTCGCGGGCATTGGTTGGTTTTCTGTCGATGGCCAATGAACCAATTTCTATACGCGAAACGTTTAGTAATGTGTCCACTAAGTCGATCATGTCTTCATTTGCCGTGTGTATTCTGTGGACGTAGTCGTTTTGTTTTGGAGTTAATTCCCCAATATCACCCGAAAGAAGCATTGTGGTGCCCCATTTAATAGTGACGCTTGGTGAACGTAATTGATGTGACGCAAGGGAAACAAATTCTGTTTTTGCCTGGTCGAGCTGTTTCTGTTCGGTAATGTCAAATAACGTGGCAATTCCCGTGCGTTTCTTGCTGTTTTCGGCATTTTTGGTGGTGAAAACCGAAAGTGACACCCATTTTATGGTACCTTTTTTTGTTATTATTCGGATCTCCTCTCTATTGATTGGTATGTTGCGTTTATAGTATTCAAAAAGTTGGTTCGCTCGGGGAATTTCATATTCCGGCTCTAACGTAAAAAGATTTTTACCGATTAAGTCTTCGGGAACAGCGTTAAAAAAACGTAATGTTGCCTTGTTTGGTTCCCGGATTTCGCCGTTCTCGCCGAGCGTGATGTAGGGGACAGGAGCTTCGTCATATAGTCTTTGAAATTGATCCCGTGAGTATACAAGGTGTTCGGTTTCCCTATAGACCCATAATTCCGCACGAGTTTTTGCGGTAAGCAAAAGATAAGCTATATAACCGATAAGTACAATGACAATAATAATTGAAATCGAAATAAAGAAAAATTGCATTTCTGCAGACGGCAACGCTCCTACGGCGTATCGTCCCGGATTCATGAATCGGTCTCGAAGTGTCCCGTACAGTATGAAGAAAATGATACAAAGAGTCAGTATCACTCCTCCCGAAACCGCCAAATGTTTTTTCAAAGGATGTGTAGGTTGCATAAAAATAGATTTGTTTCATTATACACCCAACCGCCATTTGTTTGCATACTGAGTATTGTAATTTCAAAAAGTTCCGACTCTTCGGTAATTAATTGATTTCTTCAATGAGATCTTTAGTAATTATTTTTTGTTCAAGAATGCATTCGTTTTCAATCAAATAACTGTCGATAACTTTGTCATTGGCAGCATTAAAAGCTATTTTTAATTTACCATCGATATTTCCCATAAGCACACCTACGCATTCATATAATTTTCCCATTTTTTTAATATCGAGGTGGACTAAGGTGTTATTTTTTTCCATCGGTTTTAATTTCAAGTATTAGCGATTTTGGTATGACATAATAATGAGGGTGATGTTTCGGGTGTTCTGTTGCGGGTAGTGGGGTTAGGCGAAAGGTTTTTGGATCTTTTATTACTACATAACTATCGCTAACCTCATGGAGAATGCCGGTAGTCTCCATTACTGAACTGTCACTTCTGTCGCCATTGTGAAAAATTACAATATCTCTCCATTTAATTGATACATTGGAATTTAATTCGAAGTTAAACACTGATTTCGCGGCCTTGTTAAAGGATGAAAGTAAGGAACCTTCAGGTATTATTAATCCTGCCGCAATTTTGTTTGGTGTGGGGAATACTTCACGAATGTATGCAATAATATAATCGCCAACGGCATTTCTCCTCGAGAAACCGTACGCTTCATGGACAGGGAAATTAACCTTCTTAAGATTGGTGTCGTAAGAATAGTAGGCGTCAATGTATTTAATATGCGATACTTTTTCATTCATAATTAGAATATTAAAGGCTAGCGTTATACCGCTAGCCTTTATTTTGAGTATTGGGTCAAAATTACCCAAACAAGGATGACCAAAATCCCGATGCTTCTTTTCCAGATTCATCGTCTCGGCTGAAACGAGTTGTATTCGTTTCCCGATTTCCTCGCTCAAAAACGCCGGCTGATTCAGCGTGGTCTCGGGCGTCGTGTTCTGCAGATGCAACCTGTCCTAGCGAATCTCCCGTTTCTTTAGCTGTATCTTTATCAGTCCATTCTGACATGTCTTTCACCTCCTTTCAAAAAACAATAATGTTACCCGAGTAACATTTATATAAATATTGTATATATAGTTTGGTTTTTTGTCAAAATACATATTCAGTTATGGGGACACTGGAGGAATCAATGTCAGGAATAGTTGTTTTGAGAAAAGTGTGTTTTGATTTACTCTTTTATTTATCCTCACAATCACACCAAGATTACACCATACTCATTACGATTTAAATACTCCTGACACTCCTGACACCGATAGCGCTATTCTAGTCGAGAAATCGTTTGTGGTATAATACAAGTTATGAAAGAACAGGTATCGAATCAAATTAATGATGATTTTCGGGAACAGTTTACGAAAATTGAGAATCGTGAAGATTTTTTTGATTATAAACAGGTGTTACATAAAGAATTGAGTAGTGGTCGTCCGAGGTTTGATTTATTGTTTGAGTATGGAATTAGTAGATTACCAAAAGATGATAATGGAGTTCGACCGAACGAACCATTGGCATACTTTTTTTTGATTGTTTCTGAAATTAATGGAGTTCCACGAGACCTAAGGAGTTTGGCTATTGATGCAATGTTGTATTGTGAAAGTGATAAAGATACTGTTGTCCCTACAAGTTTTGAAAAAATTAAAAAAGATTATACGGAAATTCAAAACCAGCTTCTTTAGAAGCTGGAGTGTGTCACGTTTTTTACTTTCTGATACCGTGGAAACCATGAGCAGTTGAACTTCCGTCTGCCTTTTCTCTTACCATGACGTGAGAGTGGTTGTCTTTACTTCCTGATCGAGTGTCATCTGAAGTTCGAATATAGTGGGTGTCTTTTGAACCGTCACTTGATTTTTCGACTTTCTCCGACACCTTGCCTCCTGAACTATCTTTACACCAGTCTGACCAACTCATATTTTTCACCTCCTTACTAGAGAGCTTTAAGTTCTCTATTCTTAGATTACTGTAATTACTTATTTGTTGCAAATGGAGCAAGTAAGCACCCTATTTGTGTCTTTGTGAGGATGTTTCGTCCGTCTGCCGAGAGTTGGGCAAACAACAAGCTTATCAATTTGTTGTGATTTCTGACTATTCTGAATCCTGGTTTGCCACGGACGAAACGTCCTCGCAAAGACGAGAAACGACGAGAAAAAGGGAGATTATAAGCATAAGAAAAACCCATACGATGTATGGGTTTTTGTGAGTGGACCAATCTGTTATTGATTGATCGAAAGAACCTTGATTCGATAGAACTTCATGGAAGAAGTGGTCATCGTGTCAGTGAAGACTGCTGTCCCGTTTGATAGGGTAGTGGTCTTCGGCTCGTTGTTGGTGTCGCAGAGCGGAGTCCACTTGATGTTGTCGGTTGAGTATTCAACACAAACCAATGAAGAACTTGCACCGAGAACCGTAAGCTTCACTGTACCATCTTTCGACGGTAAGATAGAAAGCTTCGGTGTCGGAGCTTGAATCGGGGTAAGGGAAGAGTAGATCTTAAACCCCGTGTGTGCGTCATACACATCGTAGTCCGATTTGTCCTCTTTGTAGAAGATTGTTATCTGATATCCGCTTGTTACATCTTCAAAACAAGTGTAACCATGGGGAATATAAATCCATCCATCGCCATAACGCTCAGCGTAAATATAGCATGTTGAGCCGTTTGTTGTGAGTAACATTTCTGAACCGGGTGCGGTTGAGCTAAACCCGACATATTTTACCCCATCGAGTTGGTAGGGGGCGTATGTTCGCCAATCGTCAAATGCAGTGATTTGAATCGGTAGTGCATCCTCGGGAAGAGTGATGTTGCCGGCTTCGTTGGTGGTGAAGCTCCATGTTTTTGATTGGGGCCAGAAGCTAGTTTTACCATCAACCCAAAGCGTGCTGTAGAACTGAGCCTTAAGAACAGTCTCAATCCCATATTTTTTTACAAGCCTATTCGCGCTATCCATCGCTATGCTTTGTAGGTTTGTCCTGACCTTGTATAGAAGGTCAGCATAATTTGTTCCAGTCACTCCTGTGCTTGGATATATTATCAAATTATTCAAAACATCATTATCTAAACAGCCCATGGCCCATGCTGCATCCGTGGTTGTAAGGGTAAACTGCTCCCTCACCGCATTGGTCGTCCCAATGAGTATCTGGGCTGGCCTATATGTTCCCGCTTCAGTTACGAAGCAGAAAACTATTAGGTACAAGAAAAAGAAAATGTTCTTTTTCATAATCTTTTATCCTTTCCTGGCTAAAACTTTGAGTTTTAGCCATCTTTTGTTGTAAATTGCATACCCCATAGCACTAAGAAAGTACCGGGGCCTTGTTGGAGGTCTCGCTTTTTGAATTGTCAAAAAGCTTGAACTAGATAGATTATACCATATGCGCAATACAAAAGTCAATAGCAATGTATATTTCGTATTATGTCAAGTTTTCGTTCAAAAATGACCTTATTTTTGGCCTATGCGTCAATGGCCTATATATAGAGTAGGAAAAAAACTTTTTTTGGCGAGTTATCCACAAAGGAGGCCGTAGGGAATAGGGGGAAAGGGGTTTATAATTGAAGGATACAAGAATATTTCACTTATATTCTTCCGTATTTATGTATAAGAGTCGATTTGATTTGAAAATACCAGCCGGTTTGATCTTTTTTGCCGTTGTGGCGGTTTTTCTAGTATCTATTTTTTCTGCAAAGACTACAGTTGTGGCACAAACCACATTGATCCCGTCTGTGGTACTCACTAAAAGTTTTAATTCAACAACAGGTATAACAACGCTTTCTTGGCAGACCTCGAATGTTTCGCAGTGTGTTCTAAAGCATTCTCCAAATGCGGATGAAACTATTCCTAGTTCTATTTATGCTTTATCTAACGGTAGTAAGAATGTTGATTTCGATCAGAAAAATACATCGGGCGCATTTATTGCGGTGGGAGGGTATGTGATTGAGTGTGATGGGGTGAATGGGTCTGCTTCTGCAAAAACAGCGGTTGTTGTTGCTTGCACTCCTGAAAGTCTTAGTAAGGTTCAATTAGCAGTAACAGAGCCGGAATTTTCTAGTAAACCGAATTATGTTTCGTATGGAAAGACAGCCAAGCTACAATGGACGGCTGACTATGTGCAAAAGTGTTCGTTAATTCCAGACACGACATTTATCAGTGGGGCGGTGCTTCCAACTAGCGCTCAATCTGTAGGTAGTACAAAAACCGGCGAAGTAAGATCTGGAATAATTTTTGCAGATACCACGTATACGCTTCTTTGTAATTGGTTTTATGGTCCACTCGATAAAAACGCAGAAAGACGATCTTTAGTTTCTTTTGTGGTTGTTTCTCCGCTTACTATTAATATAGAGGGAAGCGGAACAGTGGTTGAGCCGGCTAGTGGGACGACTAATTTGAATTGTTCGGCGGTGAATGGGGTGAAGGCGTCGGGAAGTATTTGTTCGGCAAATTATACTGTCGGCTATGTGAATTATTTGAAGGCTACGCCGGCGGCGGGGTATGTGTTCAGCGGGTGGAAGGAAACGGGAGTAACGGATCCGTTAAATTTCTTTACAATTCCGAATGAAGGATTGACCCGAACGGCTGTATTTACGTTGATTCCGCCGGTTTTGAATCCGGTGACTATTAAAATTGAGGGGACTGGAAATGTGACTGAGGCGACGGGGGGAATTAATTGTTCGGCGACGAATAGCGTGACGACATCCGGAAGCGTATGTGCGGGGAATTATGCGGTGGGGAGTGTGGTTATTCCGACGGCAAAAGCGGGAACAAATTATGTTTTTAGCGGATGGAAAGAAAGTAATGCTATAGTATCGTCTTTTGCGTCGTATAGTTTCATGATGCCGAACGCGCCTCGAACTTTGACGGCGGTATTTACGTATGTGCCGATTCAATACAGTTTGTCGATTAATGTTTCCGGAGGGACGGTGACATCTGATGTTTCACCATTGGACGGAGTTAGTCGAGTTTGTGCCGGTTCATGTGTCATGAAGTTTACGGAAAATACAGCGGTGACATTATCCGGAACGGCAAATCTTTCATATCAGAATGCCACATGGAGTGGCGGTGGTTCGGGCGGTTCGGACGGAAAATATCGCTTATCGATGAACGGGAATAAGAGCGTCTCGGTTAATTTTTCCGGTCAGGCTTTTGATTTTAGTCTTTCCAATAACGGCGACGTGATTGTTACTCAAGGATCTATGGGGGTGAATGACATAACGGTAACAAAAACAAATACAACAGGCGAGGTTTCGCGTCCGGTCAGTCTTTCCTATTCTATACTTCCGTCCGTCCAGTCGCCGCTTATGATTGGGTATTCATACAGTTCTATTACACCAACTGTCGGATCGGGATTCAGTACGACCGAGTTTGTTTCGGCTTCTACGGTTACGGTTCCGCAAATATACACGGTTACGGTTACGGGATCGGCCACCCGGAGCGACAATACTGTTATTAATAGATCGACGTCTTTTAAAGTGCAGGTAAACGCGAAGAATAATAGGCTGAAAGTTTCTGTTTCCGGAGGAGGAACAGTTACGGGGTTGAATATTAATTGTCCGGCCGGAGCGTGTTTTTATGATTTTAGTCCGACATCCCAGCCGACAATGACGGCGACAGCAGGGAAAGGATACGTATTTGTGGGGTGGTCGGGTGATTGTACGGGAACGGGGGCTTGTAGTCCTTTGATGAATGTTCCTCGAAGTATAACAGCTTCTTTCTTGCCAGTTATTGATTTTAGTTGTTCCGGATCGCCGATGGCTAATGTTTATAAAAGCGTGACCCTCGTTACCTGGAAAGCTTTGAATGTGACCGGCGGAGAAGTGTCTGTTTATTCACCAACATCCTATGCATTTAACTGGGGAGGAACGGACGGTTTGTCGGGTGGTGCGGAAAGTGTTGTGCGAACTTATTCTTTGACCGGTTCAAAAACAGCATCGCTCACAATATCTTCCAAACTGTATCCGGCATTGCTTTCAACAACAAAAAATTGTTCTAATACCGTAACGGTCGAGGAAGTGACGCGAACAGTCACCGTTACGACTATTGGTTGTGCGGTGTACGATTATTCCAGTAATGTAGGAAAGTACTGCCAATCGGTTGGAAATCTACAAAATAAGTGTAGCTTCGGTTATACGCTGGGTTCTTCGGCTACATTTAATGGATATCCAAATTCCGGTAATTCAAATGTTCAGTGGTCCGGAGACGGGTCGGGAACGTGGTCAAGGACGGTGTATGTGGACGCCGATAAAAATTTGCAGGCTTATTGCCAGCCGTTGCAGTGTTCTTTGTCGCTCAACGCATCTCCTTCGACCGTTGATTACGGCGGTGCCGCTACTCTTTCGTGGAGTGCCTATAACGCAAGTACGGTGAATGCTTCGGCTGTTCCGGCTAATTCCAATTGGACCGGCGAGAAGACGGCGTGGTATGGGACAATCAGTACCGGAGGTCTGGCTTCGTCGATTATTAATGATTTTTATATGAATGGCGAAGGGGCGGGGGGAAGCTGTAGTCAAGTGTCGGCGCGAGTTTGTGTTAATCCGGCAACACCGGTCATCAGTAGCGTAAGTTCCTATTATCAATTCTCGTGCATGCCTTCCGGAACGACCGGAATTGCGACGATTACTTGGAGCCGGGCACCGTTAGCTTCGAGTTATGAAATTCGACGAAACGGCTCAGTGATTGCGTCCGGTATTGTTTGTAATACTGTTTCCTGTACGTATTACGATACGGGACTTTCCGCCGCATCTGTTAATTCTTACACCGTAACCGCGGTCAATTCCTGTAACGGAATGTCTCAATCAAAAACAAGTAGCACCACAAGCGTTACTGTTGTTCCTCCATGTATTCCTTCGTTTAGTTGTTCAGGAACTCCGTCAACAGGTCTTCTTGTTGGAGATTCGGTAACGTGGACCGCGTCGGGAATCGGGAGTAGCGGATACGCATTTAGTTGGTCCGGTACCGACGGCTTGTCGGGCTATTCGCCCAGTGTCGTAAAAAAATACACCACATCTGGCGGGAAAAGCGCGGCATTAACCGTTACCTCGCCGTATTTTTCGAGAGTAGAATCATGCGGAATTGTGTTGGTTAATAACCCGCCACCTGTAACCCCTATCTATCCGGAAAATACATTACACGTCGGTATTATCGGTGAAGGGTCGGTGAAAGACTCCGATGGGAAAATAAATTGTTCGTGGACGGGAGCGGGCGTATGTCGTTTCACTTATAGTGCAACATCAACTCCGGCACTGACCGCCACACCGGCCACCGGGTATGAGTTTGTGGATTGGTCTAATGATGAGGTTTTGGCGGATTGTTCGGGTGGTTCATGTAATCCAAAAATGACTGTGGAGCGACATGTGACGGTTATTTTTAAAGCTGTTGCACCAATTCCGTTTAAAGTAAACCTTACTGCTCCTTCGTGTGTGTCTTCCGGCAGTTCCCCGGCAATTGTTTGGACATCAAATGCGGATAGTTGTTCTCTAAAGGTGGGTTCGACCGAGGTTGGCAGTGGCGTGAATTTTTCCGGGACAGTCCCAACAATTAGCACTCAAACAACGTACGGACTTACCTGTAAGAAGACTCCGGAAACCCCTTATTCAGGTTCCAAAACCGTTTCGGTCGCTGCGTCAACACCGTCAGCCTCTTTGAGTACGGGTGGTTGTAGCTCGGATCAAAATACAAACAAGATTCTTGTGAAGTGGACTCCTGTAGCAAATGCAACAGGTTATGAATTATCAATCGCCAGCGGGGGAAGTGTGCGTACCGCGGACCCGAATGATTTTATGTGTATTTCGACATTGTGTATTTATGTCGATTATGGAACTACTCCGGGAGCTTCATATACATATTCACTCAAAGCACTTAGTGCGTCCGGTTGTGCGGATTCGGAATTGTGGTCAGGTTCGATACAGGCACCGCTTCATTGCGCAATTACTGCGTCGTGTTCCGCGAATCCAACGTCTATACCGGTAGGTGGTTATGTAAATTATTCTGTATATCCAAGTAGCGGGTACACTTATATTTGGCATTTGTACGGTAGTAGTGCGTGGTCGTATGATTATTCTGCCGGTGTAACTTATAATAATGCCGGATGGCACTACGCTTCGGTTGATGTGATACCCGACGGATATACCGCAAGTCAGTATGAGGGAAGTTTGAATATATCTTGCCCGAGTGTGTCCACTACAAATCCTCCGCCGTCGGTTTCGTTGACTACCGTTGACGGGTTTCATGAAAAAAAAGTGCCTTATAGCACCACTTTGCCGCTGAGTTACACTATTTCCGGAATGAAAGCGGGTGACTCGTGTACTATTGTTGGTCCAAGCGGGTTTAACGGTTTAACATCAAATATAATATTACAGCCGACTATTTCTCAAAATTACAGTTCGATTACGGGAACTGTATCGACGGGCCAAATGTCATTTGTTAATACTTTGGAGGCTGATGGAACAAAGGTTAATTACGTTCTTAGTTGCTCGACAACTGACGATTACGGGCGATATATTAACAAACAGGATGTTGTCACTATTACGATTACCGATATACCAGAACCGAAGCTTACATTGACGGTAGATCCAATTACGCTTAAATTTGTGGGTATTTCAGCCGAGTCAAATAAAGTTGACGTGGAAACAGTGGAGACGAATAATTACCCCTACGATTCTGTTGTTTTGTCGGCGTGTATTATTCCAAAGGGATCTGACGACTGTGTATCAGGCAGTGCGGCGCCAGACCCTCAGACCGGCACGGCCACCTACACAAGTATAATCGATAATCAGACCGTCTCCCTTATTTTTGGTAAAAATAACCTTTCAAAAGGAACTCCTAATACAACATTGCATCTTGTTTCAAAGAAGCCAATTACTGACGGGGTGTATCAGGTACAAATAACCGCGATAGGAACGGTTAAACCTGGAAATGCCACTGTTTCTAAAACAGTAGTCAAAAACGCTGACCTTAAGGTAACAAATTTTAATCCTTCTTTCTTGGAAATATAGGAGGGAGGGAAGTGGCCGTGCGTATTCGCATGGCATTTCTCTTTTTAGTTTGTTTTTCTGTGGAGAACATTCGTACTTGTTTATAAAAAATTTGGTATACTTACTGTAAACAAACCCTCACCTTGAAGTGTTCGTAGTTTTTTGGGTTAAAAGAAAAGTGCCACATGTACGTCCAAGAAAAACAATTACGGGAATTTATAGCTGATTCGGGGCTCATATCTAAGCCCGAGTTTGATTCGTTTGCCGTGGAGGCGGATAAGAACGGGACGAGTATTAGTTCGTTTCTTTTAAATGCAAATAAAATAAGCGAGGATGATTTGCGAAAAGTGCAAGCATATATTTTGGGCGTTCCGTTTGTTGACTTGAAAGACCAAAAGGTTAGTTTTGAAGTGCTTTCTATTGTGCCTGAACCGATTGCGCGCAATCATAATATTATCGCGTACCGCAAAACCAATGATAATTTGGAGGTGGCCATGCTTGATACGGACGATTTGGCGGCTATTGATTTTATTCAAAAGAAAACAGGCTTGCGGATTTTGCCTCGTTTGACCGATACACTGTCTTTGAAGACAATGCTTTTGCAGTACCAAAAAACTCTCAAGGCTGAATTCGGCGATATTATCAAAAAGGAAGCTCTTTCCATCAAGAGTATTCCCGACGCAAACAGTCAGGAAATGTCGGCCAGTGATTTGAAAAAAATGGCCGAGGATTTTCCGGTTGTGCGCATTGTTGATACGCTTTTGAAGCATGCCATTATCCAGAATGCATCCGATATTCACATAGAACCGCTGGAAAACCAGGTGGTGGTGCGTTATCGCGTGGATGGGATTCTCCAGGACGCCATGATTTTGCCTCGAGATGTAGCCAATAGTATTACGGCTAGAATCAAAGTTCTTTCCAATTTAAAACTTGATGAAAAACGTTTGCCTCAGGACGGACGATTCAAAATCGAGACGTCGGGTGAAAAAGTGTCTTTCCGCGTGTCGCTTATGCCTGTTTATTACGGCGAAAAGACCGTCATGCGTCTTCTTCGTGAAAACGCAAAAGGTTTTACATTGGAAGCTCTGGGTATTCACGGGGAAGCACTTGAGCGAATACATTCGGCCATGAAACAGAAGACGGGAATGATTTTGGCGACCGGTCCGACCGGTTCCGGCAAGACAACGACGCTTTATACTGTTTTGGATATTTTGAATACTCCGCAGGTTAATATTGCCACCATTGAAGATCCGGTGGAATATCAGATGCAACGAATTAATCAAACGCAAGTTAAGCCGGAAATCGGATTTAGTTTTTCTTCAGGACTACGTTCTTTGCTTCGACAGGACCCCGACATTGTCATGGTGGGAGAAATCAGAGACGGCGAAACGGCGTCGCTTGCCATTAACGCGGCATTAACCGGACATTTGGTGCTTTCCACGCTTCACACAAATTCCGCAGCAGGTGCTATTCCCCGTATGATAGATATGAAAGTGGAGCCGTTTCTTATTGTTTCCACTATAAATTTAATTATTGCCCAACGATTGGTTCGAAAGTTGACCGAGTCAAAAGAAAAATACTTTTTGAGCAAAGACGGTGTGGCGGCACTGAGAAAAATTGTTAATTTGGAACACGTCAGAGATGCGCTGTTGGCCGAAAAAATAGTAGCTCCCGATATGGAGTGGGAGAAAGTGAGTTTTTTCCATCCGAAAGCGACGCCGGAAAACAAAGACGGGTATCGTGGGCGTTCGGGAATTCGTGAAATTTTGCGCGTTTCGCCGGCAATCAAGGAAATGGTTATGCGGAGCGCGACTGCGGACGAAATTCATGTTCAGGCGGCCAAAGAGGGAATGCTTACCATGCTTGAGGACGGTATATTCCAGGCGGCTCAAGGCATTACGACAATCGAGGAAGTGCTTCGCGTTATCACTGATTAGAATTTTTTCAATAAAAAAGTACGAATAAGCAATGTAATATTATAATGTCAAAATTTAAATATAAAGCAAGAAAAAGTGACGGTTCCGAATATGAGGGCGTAATGGAAGCGGTTGACCGAACGGCTGTGTATCATGAATTAAAGAAAAACGGGGATATGGTTATTTTTGCCGCTTTAGAAAAGAGCGGTAAGATGAATTCAGATTTATCGAGGTTTCTTCCTTTTTTGGGGAAAGTAAAAATGCACGACAAGATTATTTTTGCCCAAAACTTGGGCGCCATGATTGATGCCGGTCTTGCTTTGTCGCGTGCGCTTGCGGTGCAGGAGCGACAAACGAAAAATAAAAAACTGAAGGAAGTTATCGGGGAGCTTAATGAAAGCATTAAGAGCGGTAAAAGCCTTAATGAGTCAATGAAAGCGCGACCGGATGTTTTTTCAGACCTTTTTGTTTCAATGGTTCGAGCCGGAGAGGAGAGCGGAAATCTTTCCGAATCATTGAGAAATTTGGCCAACCAAATGGATAAAACATACAGTCTCCAGAAAAAAGTAAAAGGAGCGCTTATTTATCCCGCTGTTATTTTGACCGCCATGGTGCTTATCGGAATTCTTATGATGATTTATGTGGTGCCAACCCTTACGAAAACGTTTAAGGAAATGAAAGTTGATTTGCCGTTCAGTACACAAGTAATCGTCAAAACCAGTGATTTTCTGGCGAATCATACTATTATATTTGTATTGCTTCTCGCTCTTTTTGTGTGGGGTATGGTTTATTTCTTTAAGACAGCAATCGGAAAAAAAGTGGTTGGTTATTTTTCCATGCATACACCCGTTATTTCTACAATCGTGAAGGAAACCAATACCGCGCGAACCGCTCGAACACTTTCATCGCTTTTGAGTGCCGGTGTGGATGTGGTGGTAGCTCTTGAAGTGACGCAAGAGGTTATTCAGAACGGAGAATATCGGGTAATTATAAAACAGGCTCAAGCGGCCATTCAGAAAGGAAGTCCAATTTCAAAAATATTTGCGGAAAATGAAAACTTGTACCCGCCGTTTATGGGGGAAATGATTTCGGTGGGGGAGGAAACAGGTCGGCTGGCTGAAATGCTCGGGAGCGTGGCGACGTATTACGAAACCGAAGTCGACCAAAAAACAAAAGACATGTCCACCATTATCGAACCTGTTCTTATGATCGTTATCGGTATTGCTGTCGGTTTTTTCGCGATTTCAATTATGTCGCCGATTTATAGTGTTATGGATAGTGTTTAACGTTTTGTTTGTTCCTTTTGTATGGATAAAAAAATACAGCTACACATTAGTAAAAAACATTCCTTCGTTTTGAAAAAACGCGGTGTTACTTTGATTGAAATGCTTGTTTCGATAAGTATTCTCGTTATTGTTTTTGTGAGTGTGTATCGGACGTACGCTTCCATTACCGACCTCATTGCATCAAATCGTCTGAAAGTGGTGGCTGTTGCGCTTATGACGGAACAGATAGAAATTGCCCGAAATCTTGCGTATACGGATGTTGGAGAGGTGTCCGGTATTCCAAACGGTAAACTTGTTCACTCGCAAACTATCACACGTAACAGCACGGCTTTTACCGTTTTGACAACCGTACGAAATGTTGATGATCCGTTTGACGGTACTATAACAGGTATCGGTGCCGCACACGACAGTTCGGCGGCTGATTACAAGATAGTGCAAATTGATTTGTTGTGTTCTACTTGTCGACATTTTTCCCCGCTTTCTTTTACGACATATGTCGCACCAAAAGGTTTGGAAGGGTCTTCAAATAACGGAGGGCTTTTTGTGCTGGCCTTTGATGCGAGCGGGAAGGTAATTCCCGACGCTTTAGTTCATATTGAAAATCATAAATCGCCTCTTAATATTACCGTTGATGATTCAACGGGAATTGACGGAATGCTCCGTATTGTGGATGTCCCGCCAAGTACTCAAGGATACGAAATCACTGTTACTAAAACGGGATATTCAACCGATAGGACGTATGTGCCGAACGGAACTCCGCTAAAAAATCCGATCAAACCACATCAGACTGTTGTTGCTCAGGGTGTAACGCAATCATCTTTTGCTATTGATATTCTGGGGTCGTTTAATTTTTCTACAGTCAACATTGCGTGTGCTCCGGTCGTTTCTATTCCGTTTACTTTGGCCGGAGCAAAATCGCTCGGTACCGATAGTTCGGGAAAACCTGTCTTGAAGTATTCTTATTCCGGGGCAACAAATAGTTCCGGTCTGGCAACTCTTTCGAATTTGGAATGGGATGTATATACGCTTAGTTTAACGTCGGCAAGCTATGATGTGATTGGTGTCAATCCAATTTTTCCGTTTGCTCTGAATCCGGGAATCAATCAGAATGTGAAAATTGTTGTTGCCCCTCGCGTCATGCGCAGTTTGATGGTTGGGGTGACCGATAAGACAACCGGATTGCCGTTAGCTGGCGCATCAGTAACTCTTTCGAAGAGTCCATACACCGAAACACAGACAACCGGAATAGGTTCGCTTGGTCAGACTGATTGGTCGGGTGGGGCCGGGCAAACGGATTTTTTTGACGCGACAAAATACTATAATTCAGACGGAAATTTGAGCGTCAATAGTCCTACCGGTGAGGTCAAGTTAGCCTCTGTTGGAGGCGGAAAGTATCAGTCGTCAGGATACCTGACATCATCCACCTTTGATATGGGTACGACGACTAATTTGTATCAGGTTTTGTGGCGTCCGACCGATCAGCCGGTTCACGTTGGCGCTAATTCAGTTAAAATGCAGATTGCTACAAATAACGACAGTTCCTCTTGGTATTTTACCGGACCTGACGGGACACCGGACACGTACTATACGGCAACAAGTACAACAATTGATCCGTCAAATGACGGAAATCGTTATTTGCGATACAGGCTTTTTCTTTCAACGGCCAGCACCTCATACACACCAAATGTTTCCGATGTTAATTTTAGTTTTACGTCGGATTGTATTCCTTCCGGACAGGTCGTTTTTACCGGTCTTTCAAATGTAACGTACAGCCTCCTCGTTCAAAAGACTGGTTTTCAGGATTACAGCACAACAGTTACCGCCAGTACGACATGGCAACAAAAAAATGTTCTATTGATACGAAATTAATTGTATGACTGTATACCAAAAAAATAAAAATAAAGCTGATATGAAACGAGGTGTAACTCTGGTTGAGATGGTTATTGCAATGGCTATTATGACCATCGTTTCTTTGGCTATCATGCGGTTCCAGAATAATATGTATAAATACAAAAATTTATTTACCAGCGGTATTAATTTGGTAACCGACGGTTTGCGAATTACCCGACCAATGTCAAATGAAATACGTTCTATGTCTCCGGCATCGGACGGTGCTTATTCAATACAAACAGCAGGGACAAGTACTCTTACTTTTTTTAACGACCTCGATAATGACGGACTAAAAGAACGTGTTCGCTACTTTAAGGTTGGAACAATACTGAAGCGCGGTCTTATTAAGCCGACTATTGCTCCTGTTGTTTATAATACGGCAAGTGAAACGGTGTCGATATTGACTAAATTTTTGCAGAATACTAATACTCAACCGGTTTTTCAGTATTACGATGATGCGTATACCGGTAATTCCGCAAGTAGCTCAATGACTCAGCCGGTAGTCATGATGGACGTTCGTTTGATTAAAATAACGCTTATTCTTGATGATAGCCCTATTGTTTTTCCTCGATCGGTAACGGTAACGAGTCAGGTGACCCCAAGAAATCTAAAGGATAATTTATAAATACATGGCATTTATTCAGAAAATAGTTCATAAAATAAATATTCTCCGTCCTAGACGACGCGGTTATATGCTTGTTACAATGATTATTTACGGTTCGATTGCTATTATGCTTATGACCGCGATGACTTCAGCGGTTATAACTATGTATAAAATGTCTCAAGCAGTAGTTGAAAAAGAACGAACTTTTCATATTGCCGAATCGGGAAACGAATACTATCGATGGCATTTGGCACACGCACCGGCTGACTTTAAAGACGGAACAACCACTTCAAGTACAGGTCCCTACATTCATCAATTTAAGGATATCGATGGAAATATTATCGGCCGGTTTGAGCTTACTATTACCGCACCGATAAACGGCACAACGATTACCACCGTTCGTTCAAAGGGAGTTTCGGTTAAGGGGCCGGTTCGTCAAATTGAAACAAAATTAGCAATACCTTCGATGGCTCGATTTGCTGTTGTTGCGAATGATAATATGCGTTTTGGAGAGGGAACGGAAGTTCACGGTCCGATTCATGTAAATGCGGGTGTTCGGTTTGACGGGTACACTCATAATATTATCAGTAGTACAATGGCGTCTTATGATGACCCTGATCATACCGGAGGTTCTGAGTTTGGGGTTCATACACACGTGGTTTCTGGAACGGTGAATGAAACATTTCGCTCGCTCGAGGCTCCGCCAAATGCTGTCCAGGCGCGAACCGACGTATTTGCAGCCGGGAGGCAGTTTCCTGTACCTCAGGTAGATTTTGTCGGCATAACCACAAGTCTGTCTTCAATAAAAACTGCCGCTCAGTCGGGAGGAAAATATCTTGCGTCGTCCGGCGCAAATGGATACCACATAGTTCTGAAAACTAACGGAACGTATGATTTATATAAAGTTACCACTCTGCAGGCTTCTCCAAGTAGTTCGTGCACCCAGAGCGCCACTGATTGGGGAACGTGGACTATTAAATCAACCGGCGGGCAAACACTGATTGGTAACTATGCATTTCCGGTAAACGGACTCATTTTTGTGGAGGATCATGTGTGGGTGGATGGTCAAATTTCGAATAAGAAATTAACCATTGCATCCGGTAAGTTTCCCGACAACGCTTCAACAAGAACAAGTATTATCATTAATAATGACCTAAAATATACCTATTTTGACGGACGAGATGTACTCGGATTGATTGCTCAGGATAATGTTTTGACCGGACTGGGCTCGCTTGAAAATCTTACAATTCACGGCGCCTTAGTGGCACAATATGGAAAAGTGGGGCGTATGTATTATAACAGTGACTGCAGTACGGGTTATGTAAGAACAAGATTAACTTTGTACGGTATGATTGCCAGTTATCTGCGTTATGGTTTTGCCTATACGGATAACACGGGATACGATATACGCGATATTACCTATGATGCGAATATGCTTTACGGTCCACCGCCGTCTTTTCCGCTTTTGTCGGGGCAGTATCAGACAATTTCATGGGAGGAAATGCAATAATGAAAGAAAACAGCCACGCTTTTGTCCCAAAAGCGGGGCTGACCCTTTTTCTTTCGGGTGCTATACTGATATCCGTATGAAAAAGAAATATATTATTGGGAACTGGAAGATGTATCCGGATACCGTGTCTGAAGCGAGGCGCATATTTTCAGACATCAAAAAGAAAACATCGTTATTAAAAAAAGTTTTGGTTGTTATTGCGCCGTCGTTTGGGCACGTGGGGTTATTCGAAGGGAAGGGGACAAAGTCTTGTGCACTCGGCGCCCAGGACGTATTTTATGAGGAAAAAGGTTCGTTTACCGGACAAGTTTCCGCGGGTCAACTCTCCTCGCTTGGCGTGACCTATTGTATTGTCGGCCATTCGGCGAAACGAGCCATCGGTGTTTCTTTTTCCTGTGACAGCGACGTTCATCATGCCGTCTTTGCCGTAAGCGGTCGGCTGTTTATCGGCGACATGCACCATGCCAACGAAATTGTGGTGAACAACC
>CAJBMK010000038.1 GCA_903954165.1 uncultured bacterium
AAACGTATACCCGAGTTTTCCAATCTCTTCATTCATTCGCCCAAGAGTTATTTTTTCAGAATCGAATTCAATTTTTGCCTTGTCGGTCGCAACATTCACCTCCACAGAATCAACCCCGGACAATTTTCCAATTTTTTTGGTAATAATAGTCGCACAGCTGGCGCAATGCATACCATTCACTTTTAATATTTTTTGGATCATTTTTATGTAGTGAATAGTTAAATGTTATACCACTGCTTCCTCCAATCCTTAAATACCTTTAGTGTTGTTGTGAGAAACGTGTCTACAGCGTCGGCATTATTCAAGACTTCAGTACGACTAGACTTGCTTTTAATTTCTTTGGTCATAAGAAGTCCCAACTCGTGATGAGCAATCAACGCATTCAAAAGACGTAGGTCATATTTTTCATCATATATCCCGAGCTTCGGTACAATCGGATCCTTCACTGTCCTCGTATCGCCATACCACTCTTTTTTTTGCTGATACAATTCGGCAATAGCAACGGGTTCATTTTTCAAAATTTCCGCGCTCAAATCCTTTAGTTCTTGACGCTCGGTATTCTCCAACGACTGTCCGGCCACGAGCATTGCCCCGCGATGATGAGCAATCATTGCATTCACATAACGCAAATCGAGCCATCGGTCGGGACGTCCCAAATCCGTAGTAGTTTTGTCGTATGCGCCAAATTGATATTCCGGTGATAACGCGTATCCGACAACCATACCAACAATACACGCCGTAATCACAAGCGATATCACTAAGAGCGTAGATATTTTAGACATAATTTTAATTTAATATATTTTAATCAATGACAGTAAAGTAGCCGGAATACATTCCCATTGAACAGGTGAAATGCATTATGCCCGTCTTGTTCGGTGTAAATTCGATACTATTTTCTCCGGCCACGAGCGGTTTTGAAATACCGGCATCCGGCATCAGAATATATGCGGCGCACGTATATTGATTAATACTTTTAATTTTCCACAACACCGGCACACCTTTCTTTATCGTGAAATGTGCCGGACCATATCCCCCGCCCGATTGGGTCATTTCAATAATTTGCTTTCCCTTTTCTATCGATGTTTCGTCCGAAACGACACCGCGAGCGACGGGAATTTCAGAATCAACACGGCTAATTTTAAAAGTAGGTAATGACGGAAGAGAAAAATCAGCCAAAGTCCAGCCGTTTGATATGCTAAATACCGCCAAAAGAATAACAATCAGACCGGAAAAACGGAAAAAATATCGTGCAAACGAGCCCTTAATAACTGAAGTCAAACCACCAACACAAACAATACCGGGCATGGTGCCAAGGGCAAAAACACCCATGATACATGCGCCCTGAATGAAGCTTCCGGTACTGATGGCATACAACTGCATTGTTTGAGTAAATCCGCACGGAACAAAAAATGTTAATGCTCCGACAATAAATGCACTCCGATGACTATATTCCTTCATTTCTTTTTGAATGCCAAAAAATCGGGTTACTCGTTTCGGCAATGTAAAGCTCGTGTTTTTGAGTCGCGGGAATATGTCAATTAATTTCAAGCCAAGGAAAAGCATGACGAACCCAAGAATAATGGTAACGATTCCAAACACAGAAGTGGAGAGCTTAAAAGCCGAACCAAGTGCGCCAATAACACCACCAAGTAGTGCATAAGAAATCAAACGCCCCGCGTTGAAGAATATGTGCGGTCTAAATTTTTCGGCAACTCCGGCTTCCGGATGTGCTTCGGCGTGACGAGCGGAAACACCGAGAACCAGTCCGCCGATTAAAGCCATACACGAAGAAACTCCTGCAGTTAGACCAACAAGAAGCACGCCAAATAGTCCGGATGTTTGACCGTCGGTCAGACTAAAATCGAACACGTGATACATTTTCAAAAACGCATAGACAACGAACAAAACAGAAGCGGTCGCGGCCAGCTCGATATAGTCGGATAATTGGCGGGAGAATATATTTTTCTCCGCTTCCTTTCCAACCAAATAGCCTGCACCCCGAACAACACCTTCAATTGTAGCGATATCAAACCCGTCTCCACATTCAATTACTGCGATACCTTTTTTAAAATCTGTTTTTACATCCCGAACCCCGTCAATTTTTCCAATTTTCTTTTCGAGAAGAATTTCGCAGGAACGACAATGCATCCCTGAAATTTCTATTGTTATTGTATTTTGTGACATAGTTAATTACTAACGACTAAAACGGACACCAAAGTAATCCGTGTCTCATTCGGGAAGAATGAGAAAAAGCGTTAGGCAAACGACGGGCTGTTTTCAAATAGTGAAAGCCAGCCTGTAATTTTTCTTACAACAAAAGAAACGATACGGAATCTCTTTCTCCAGCGTTCTTTTAAAAAAGAAGAAATAAAAACCAAACCAAGGACAATTTTGGCGCGGTTATAAAAAAGTGCTACGGAAACATAGGCCAATGTAGCCACGCACAAAAGAATCGAAATTAGTGCATTAGAAAAACCCTGATACGCATTCACATGATGAACAGCCATCGGTATCCCATCGTTCGCGGTGGAATTCATAGTAGAATTCATATACGTATTCATATCAATATTCATGTCGGTATCCATATCAGTATTCATAGCCATTCCATCCATACTAGTATGACCCATTACCGCCATCGATAACTCCGTATCAACACAAAAAAACGTGAAACCAAACAAGACCACGGATAGAAATACAGACGCAATAATACCGGTCAATAATTTCATTACTGTCTATCATACCCCCGCGATGACACTTTGTCCAAACATGCAAAAACCCACAAAAAAACAGCCGATTTTTCAATCGGCTGTTTGTGAATATTCTACGTGTTTTTATCTGGAAATCTCCAGTTGATTAGCGTTATCTCGGTGGATTATAAGAACATCATAATCCCGTCGAAATTTTTCCTTTAGTGGTCCGTGGTGAAATGGAATCCACGCGGTTCCGCCCATAGGTGACGGGCGAAGGTATATAAACCCTAATTTTTTTGTTATCGCCGTTACCGGATTTGAATCCCACGGAGTTTCCCACGACGGTGCCAGTAAGGCGGCACCCACTTCCCCTTTCCAAAGTCGGGCGAGCCAAATCCCAATACTTCCGCCGTCAACAATCTGATTCCTAAAACCGCTCAGAATCGTGTTTTGCGACAGCTCCGAATATTTACGTTCCGGTTCCCGAAGCAGTATATACTGCGTAGTGAGAGGCTTCGTTGTGATGTGGAGATGCTCGTTATTGTTGAACTCGGTAATCCGATGAACTTTTTCTGAGCCCGGACGAAATCCGTAGATTTCCTCCGTATTGATATCACCGACATACGCAGCCACAAACTCTCCTTGATCATTGGAAAGCGATATCATTGTGCCAATACCGTGCGATTGCCGGCGCACAAATGCCTTGGTGCCGTCCAGCGGGTCAACCGTAAAGAAAAGACCCGACCCGTCAGTACAGGGAACAATGAGCGCATCTTCCTCGCCGATAATTCCCCACCCGGGAAAACACTCGCAAATAGACCTGACATAGACTTCCTGAGCAATTTTATCGGCTGATGTGACCATATCGTCCATCTGCCCGCCATAGCCTTGCTTGGCCTGCACTTCGAAGATTTGCCGTTGATTTCGTATCGCGACAACCGCGCGACGAACAAGCTCCTTCATAATTATACCGACAGCATGATTATTCAACATTTTTCCGCTTCCATTCACGTCCATAAGAATCCTTATTGTTTTTTGTTGTTCTGGTTTACTTAAATTATGCTAACATAATATATTCATATTGTCAATTTTTTGCCTGGGCACTCTCAATCCACAAGCGCACCGCCTAATATAGAAGCTAGTGGTGCATTTACTTTTTGAACTAACTCCTATGCAGCATTTCGTGACATACCGCTTTGAGAAATATACGACTGACTTCAATATTAAAATATGCATGATACTCACGGCCGGTCAAAGACTCGTACTCCGCATCAAGCGTGCGCAACGCTTCTGTCGGTGTACACCATCTAATACTCATACACTTCTCGTCAGCCTGCATAGTTTCTGGCTCCCCTTCTTTCGCAATTTTTGCCGCAAAACAATACGATTCCTGAACCTCTCCGGTCGAATTCCTCTCTTCACAAACCTTTCCAACCTCGTCTACTATCGTAATTTCACAACCAATTTCCTCAAGAATTTCACGTCGAATTGTATCTTCCAAACTTTCTCCGGCCTTTTGGCCGCCGCCCGGAAGTACCAGATATGTTTCGCCAACCAACGCGATTCCTCCCGCATCATTATAAAGTATCGCCCGAACAGCCGTTCGCACCACTTCCCTATTTTTTATCGGGACGCCCGGGTTATCAGGGAAAAAATTTCCGTCAGAAATAGTTTGCAATAATTTCATACTATACAGTATACCAAACCAATATTTTAATTATTATCAATAACAAAAACCGAACCCGCTATCACCTAGCTGTTCATTTAAAGACCGCTCGATTACTTAAAAATCATTGAGCCGGTATCGAGTTTTAAATCAAAAACGAGTTCTTTGTTCGAAGTTAGTTGATATCCCGCCACACCCTCCAACATTTTAGTGAATACTTCCTCCTGAGCGCCCTCACAATACATTTTGGTTGAAAACATTTTTCCAAACACAATCTTATTT
>CAJBMK010000039.1 GCA_903954165.1 uncultured bacterium
AGTTGCGACCGACAAGGCAAAAATTGAATTCGATTCTGAAAAAATAACTCTTGGGCGAATGAATGAAGAGATTGGAAAACTCGGGTATACGTTTGAAGAAATTGAAATTCCTGAAATGAAAATAGATATTAACGCGTTGTTGAATCATAAAATACACGCGGGGAGCGGGCAATCGAAAGGCGACAAGCAAAAAGAGCTGGATGAAACGAAGGATAAAGTGCTGTTTGTTTTGCCGATTACACTTCTGATTTTTGTTCTGATGATGTGGGATATCGCAGCAAAAACATTTGTGTCTGTGCCGAATCTGCCGCTGCCTATGGAGTTATTTACCTTTATTTCAATGGTTCTTTCTACGGTAGTCCTCTTTTGGATTGGCAAGCCTTTTATTCTCGGAGTCTCCCGGTTTATACAATTTCGCGTAGCCAACATGGACACATTGATCGGCATCGGAACGCTTACGGCCTATTTCTATAGTGTGGTTATTACTCTTGTGCCGCAGGTCAGGGTTCTACTTCGTTTACCGGATTATACCTATTTCGATGTTACGATTGTAGTTATCGGGTTTGTGGTTTTAGGAAAATATTTGGAAGCTCGTTCCAAGTTTGAGACCGGCGAAGCTATCGAAAAATTACTTAGTTTACAAACCAAGACAGCTCTCCTTTTTAAGGACGGAAAAGAAATTGAGGTACCGCTAAGTAGCGTTAAGGTTGGAGATATTCTCATTGTAAAACCGGGCGCCAAGGTACCCGTTGATGGGACAATTACTCACGGCCAATCATCTATAGATGAATCAATGATTACCGGCGAACCGATTCCGGTAGATAAGAAGACGGGTGATGCGGTGGTCGGGTCAACAATAAATAAACAGGGAAATTTTCATTGTGTTGCCACAAAAGTCGGATCGCATACGCTTCTTGCTCAGATTATTAAAATGGTTGAAGATGCACAGGGGTCAAAAGCGCCCATACAAGCGATAGCCGACCGTATCTCCGGAATGTTTGTTCCGGTTGTGTTGGGAATCGCTTTCACATCTCTGAGTGTCTGGCTTACTGTTGGATCTTCTTATCTCGGCTTTACAGCCGCACTTTCATACGGGCTACTCTCGTTCGTCGGTGTT
This sequence comes from uncultured bacterium, assembly GCA_903954165.1. Classification (GTDB taxonomy): domain Bacteria; phylum Patescibacteriota; class Minisyncoccia; order Phycocordibacterales; family CAJBMK01; genus CAJBMK01. The sequence goes on from CAJBMK010000039.1 coordinate 1,118, forward strand.
TTGGTTATTGCTTGTCCGTGTGCGCTTGGTTTGGCTACGCCGACGGCTATTATTGTGGGAGTGGGAAAGGGCGCCGAGTACGGTATTCTCATAAAAAATGCGGAAGCCCTTGAAAAATTAAGCAGTGTCAATACTGTTGTGCTTGATAAAACAGGCACCATTACCAAGGGTAAGCCGGAAGTAACCGACGTGGTCATACTAGATACCGCATGGACTGAAACAGCTATGCTTGAGGTGTCGGCAAGTATAGAGAAACTTTCAGAACATCCGCTGGCTACGGCGCTGGTCCAGTATGCCGAAACAAAAAAAGTATCTTTGTTTCCCGTCGAAAAATTTATTGCCCTTGAAGGGATTGGAGTCACGGGTGTGGTTCGCGGGCAGGCAATATACGTTCACAAACCAAATATACTTGATTTGGAAAATACAGAAATCAAGAGATTGCAGGGACAAGGCAAGACGGTTATTGTTGTTGAAGTTGCGGGGAATCACGTTGGAATTATCGCTCAGAGTGACACCATAAAAACTGAAGCCAAGAGTGCTATAGCGAAACTTCACCGGCTCGGTATTTCCGTGGTGATGCTGACTGGTGATAATTATCGCGCCGCGGAATATATTGGAAAACAAGTCGGTATCGATACGATTTTTGCCGAGGTATTACCGCAGGAAAAAGCCGGTAAAATTAAGGATTTACAAATGGCTGGAAAAATTGTGGCCATGGCGGGCGACGGTATTAATGACGCGCCGGCATTGGTCCAGGCGGATGTTGGTATCGCAATGGCCACCGGCACCGATATTGCCATTGAGTCGGCGGGAATTACTTTGCTTCACGGAGACATCCGTAAAATTTCCCAAGCCTTTGAGTTATCGCGAGTCACTATTCGAACAATTAAACAGAATCTTTTCTGGGCGTTCATTTACAACGTCATTGGTATTCCAATCGCGGCCGGTCTCTTGTATCCGTTGTGGGGAATCGTGCTTAATCCGATTTTTGCCGGCTTGGCCATGGCCGGAAGTAGCGTGTCGGTGGTAACCAACTCTCTTCGCCTGAAAGCGAAGCGATTAAAATAATCAAACAAATCGTGTATGAAAAAATTTACATTTAAAGTAAACGGCATGCATTGCAAGTCCTGCGCCATGCTCATTGAAGATAATTTGTCCGAAGTTTCCGGCCTCTACAATATCAAGGTCGGTGTTGATACTCATATTCTTGAACTTGAAACCAATAAAAATATTGAAGCTTCGGAACTAATAAAAGAATTAAATGTGATTCTTAAAAAAGACGGATACAGGTTTGAATAACAACGATAAATAAAAAATCCCCGCCGTGAGGTGGGGATTTGTGTAATGGAACTAAATTATGGGGTTTTAATGACCCAGATAATTTTCTCGGGTGTTAGTTCTTGTTGTGCCAGATTGGCGATATCTTCGAATGATATTTTTTTTATTTTGGCATAGTCCTCGGCAATAGATGAGACGTGGTTTGTTGCGCTGATTTCATTTGCGGCATTTTCCGCAATACTCTCGGCCGACAGGTCTGTAAAGAGTTTATCTTGGAGTGCTATTCGTTTAGTTTCCAAAAAAATATTTACGTAGTCTTGTTTCCTTGAGATGATTTGTTCAAGTGTTCGAGTAATTATATTTCGAACCTCCGTAACAGTTTTTTTGCCCACTTCCATGTGAGCTTTAAGCATTGTGTGGTCTGAGAATCGTTCTGTCCAAATCTCCGGCCTGTATGCTGCGCCAATAGTCCCACGAATTTCTTTTAAAAATAATTCATGCAGAGTGTCTGTAAACAAATGAATGACTTCCTGATTGTTTTGGCGCGGGAGTGCCCGGTAAATTCGGATTATCGCATTTTTTGGAATAGATTTTTTTCCTAGTCCAAAATATTTACTGAGGGAAACCGTAAAAAGATTTATCCGTGGTTTCGACTGAGTTAGTTTGATTGGTTCTTTGGGTTGTACGGGGTGGGGAACCGATTCGGTAAATTGAGATACCGTCTCGATTGTCGAAGCCGAAATGTCTCCAACAATGACGATTTTGATATTGTCACGAGTGTAATATTCCGAATGGAATTGTGCAAGGTCTCGTTGGTCAATCCGGCTAATCGATTCTTCAGAACCAAGGATGTCAATTCGGGCCATTGGGTGTTCCCCATACAGAAATGCTTGAATGGCACGTTTGAGTTCGAAGTCACGACTCGAAGAATTGTTATCCCAGAACTCCCGAATAATTACTTTTCGTTCGTGGTTTATTCCATCGACATGTAAAGTCGGGCGAAATATAAACGAGTTCAGGAATCGAAAGCTTTTTATAAGCGATTGTGTTTTATTACTGCATCTGCATGAGAATTCTGTTCCTTCGTATGCGGTCGAAGCACTTAATGTTCCGTCAAAAAGCTCATTCCTGATTGTATTTATTCTTTGTTGGGTTGGGAAACCCTTACACCCGTTGTGTGGTGTATGTTCAAGGAAGTGAGCGAGACCTTCTTTGCCAATCGGGTCTTGTCTGGCACCGGCCATAACAATAATGTGAATGTAGACAAAGCCTGTTACCGAAGGTATGTCTTTCCAAAAAACCGGAATTCCGTTTGAGTGTGTCGTATTGAATTGAAAAGGATCGAATTTAAGTCTCACTAATAATCTTTCTTTAAAGGTTTATGATTTAAATTTGCTAGTTCTATATATACACTATATTAAGAAGATGGTCAATGGTAATTATTGACAAACAGCTAAATGTAAATTATAGTCATATTGAAAGTACAACCGTCCGCTATCGTCTTATATGTTGTAAGAAAATAGTGCGTAGTATTGTAAAAAAGAAAGAAAAATAGCGTGAACGTGGAACAATTTATTCAAAACGCGGCCTGTTTGCCGGCGGAGCGGGAAAAATTTAAAGCATTACTTGATTTATTAGATGCTTTGGTAAAGGAGGCGGAAGAAAAGAAGTTATTGCATGAACAGGGGCTTATTGCACACATTATACGCGGACTACCGCAACTCGCACCGTCCGAAAGAAAGTATTTTATTGAGCATCGTATGGAGGTAAAAAGAATGCTTATGAATCTCAGTTTGAAGCCGGAGGGAGAAATGACGGGGGAAGGTTCGATCGGGAAACTACAGTGGAGCGAGTGTTACGGAGAGATGACGTGGTATGAAGCGGTACTGTCCGTAGATTTGGCAAATAGTAAACGTGGAAGAGAGTTAATGAAGTGGCGGTTGCCGTCTGTAATGGAGCTTCGTACTGTTTTACACGGAGCTTTGCCTGACAATAAACAGTATTGGTCGGGAGAAGAGGAAATAGAAAACATGGCATGGAAAGTTTCCACTAAAAGAAGCTGTATAGTGGAAAAAGAAAATATGTGCACTGTTCATCTTTTACGATAGTAGTACTCAATGAGTTAAGCATCTTTTTCGGAAGATGCTTTTTTATTATGAGTGAATGATTTTAAATAATTAATTATTTTTATGGCGAAAATATATTATTACGCGGAGTAAAAAAAGTTATCCACTTTTTTTTGAAAATATTTTCACATTTATTTTTTACAGATGATATGATTGCATTAGTATTTAGTCGAATACGTATTAATAAGATCATTATTATTATCTCCATGGCAACAAAAAAGAAAGTCGTAAAGAAGGCTACTAAGAAAACAAAAGCAAAGAAAGCTTCAAAGAAGCGATAGCCTCTGAAACCACCGAATGTCGGTGGTTTCTTTTTGTACTTTGAAACTTATGCGAGGTGCGGTACTATGCCGTTATACAAACGGTATTTGTGTATTGGCACATGGGCATTATGTATAGTTTTGGTGGGCGCTTTTCTTAGAGATAAGGGGGCGAAGTGTGATATCTTTGATTTGTATGCGATTGTTATTGCCGAACGATTTCGTTTTTATTCATTTGGCGACACAATGCTTATTATCTAATTAGTTATATGAAATTTTTTATCATTTCTCCGGGCAAAAAACCGGATGACGAAACCAAGCTCCTTATCGATGAATACGAAAAGCGATTGTCGCAGCATATAGCTGTCGAATGGCTTTTCCCATTGGCCGGAAGCGGTACGGAAGAAGCGGAACGAATCGATAAGGCACTCAAAGAAAGTGATTTGATTATTTGTCTCGACGAACGCGGTAAGGAACTTTCATCGGAAGAGTTGTCCGCCAAAATGAATAATTGGATTGGTTCGGGGAAGGGGCGGGTGGTGTTCGTCATTGGTGGTGCTTACGGCATTGATCAATCAATACTGTCTCGAGCCCATTTCGTATGGTCATTATCAAAATTAACCTTCCCACACCGTTTGGTTCGGCTGATTTTGGCTGAACAATTGTATCGGGGAATGAGTATTTTGCATGGAGGGAAATATCATCATGGAGGGTAGGGAGGGATGTGTTAGTGGTTAGCCAATAGCCATTAGGTCTCAGTTTGGTCGTGGGGGTTTCAACACTCTTTTCTTTGTGGAACTTTCTGTTTCGCTATAAAATAGAGATACTATGAGTGAAAACAGTACAACGAGCGGGGTGATTGATTGTAAAAAGGTCATCCTTAATCTTGAAAATACGAAAAAGTTGCACAGCGCTTATTTGGTTGGTCTTAATTCCGAACATGCGCGAGATAATCTCCAGGAAATGGCGGAAAAGAGTGATATGCTTGAATCAATAATTTCTGGATTGGAAGAGGTATTTCCGGGAGTTTCAATAGAAGAAGCTAAAGAAATAATGGGAAATAATTTTCTTGGACCGGAAGTGGCCAAGACTGCTTTAGGGATTGAATTTAAAGGAGAAATACCGCCAATCGAATTTTCTCCAGAAATTTTAGAAAAATTGAAGGACACTCACCGCCTAGTATTCTATTTTGATAAGTTTAGTTATGGACAAGAAGACGGTATTGTGATGACCGGGAAAAAATTATATGAGATGCTGTATGAGATCCTGAAAGGAAAGAAAAAAGACGGTGCTGAAATTATGGACAGGTACATTGAGGGTCCGTGGTTTAATAATGAAAAATTCTTTACAGAAGAAACCCCGAACATTGGTTGGAAACTGGTTTCGAAAGCGATTATTCCGAAGTCGACAAATAAAAATTATCTCGAACAGACTGATTGTATAGCGGAAACTATACGAAATTTGTATGGTGATGTGTTAAAAATTCCTGATGATGTCGGTCAAGCTCTCAAAGAATGGGGTGATTTAAAAAACGATACTGAAGAATATACTAAACTTCAAAATGATATTGTTTCTTCTGACGAAGAAAGGTGGAAATCTGTTGGTGATGCTCTTGACTCCTTAAAACTTACCAAAATGTTCCGTGAATCGGTGCTTGAGTGGTTTTATTGGATGGTTTTGAATGAAAGTATAAATGATGGGAAAATAATGAATGACCATAATTTATGGACAAAATCACGTACCATAAGTGGTACCTTTGTTCGTGTTGATCGCAGTACGGCTGGTGGCCCTCTCCATATTGACGGGGACTGGCCTACTGAGCGGTACTCCGATGTTGGGTGTGTTTTTTCCGCATCAAAACTTTAATTAATTGGACATCTTAAAACTCCCCGCTATTATGGCGGGGAGTTTTCTATGCGTATTTAAATTCTTCGAAGACGATATTTTCTTTTGGTACGCCTTGTTTGTGGAGGTCGGCGGCTAGAGAGCGCATCATGGTGATGGGGCCGCAGATGAGGAAGAGTTTGTTGTCTAGCTTGCCCACGGTTTTTCTAATTGTGTCGGCGTTGAGGTAGCCTCGGTCTTTGCTTAGGTGGAGGACGTATTTGAAAGCGTCGGAAATTTCTCCCAAAGAATGCAGTTCGGCGTGGAAAACAGCTTCAGCCAGATTACGTGTGCAATAAAAGAGGGTGGCGGTCTGTCGGCCCTTGAAGCTACCGCTTGAGAGTGAGTGTGCAATGGAGAGTATTGGTGTAATGCCGATGCCTGCGCCAACGAGTACAATCTCGGCGTTATATTCAGAGATACGTTCAGCGAAACGGCCGTACGGTCCGTAGACGGTAACATTATCGCCCTCATGCAGGAGTTTTAGTTGAGCTGTGAAATCTCCAACGTTTTTTATGGCCAGACGGATATGCTCGTCTTGCTCGGCCGAAGCGAAAGAGAACGGGTGAAGTTCGCGCGAGACGCCGGTACTTTTGAAACCAAAATATCCAAATTGGCCGGGGACAAAACTGATGCGATCCGTTTTTGGTTTGAGGATGATTTCGGTAATGTCCGCTCCTTTTTGTTCGGCGATACTGACCGAGTATTCCTTGTGCGGAGCGAATGTTTTATAAAAGAAACCGCGGTACGAATAATACATAACGGCAAGAAACATGTGGGCAAGTATAAAGATGCCGAGAAGCGGGGAACGGGAAACATCGCTTGAGATGAAGAGTACATGGAATATGCCGAGAGCCAGAGGAATGGAAAAAAACTTCTGAACATTAACAAAATGTTCGTAACGGATTTTGGAAAAGATGATGGTGAAAATAATACCCGCCATGATGAAGAACCCGACTATGCCGGCAAAATAGGCGCCGGTTCCGTCGCTTGTGATAGCGCTCCAAAGAGAAAATTGGAGAATCAGACTATTGATTATGAGGGAGAGAAAGTGTATGGCCAGAAAGGAAAAACTCCAAACACCCACATCGTGGTGCCAGCGATAGACCTTATCCAGTCCGCCGAATAAATCCTCAAGCGCCCGAACACGGCTGCTTAAAATAAATGAGTAGGAAAAAAGAATGGTGCCGAGAAGAGCCGAAATTTGGGCGATGGAGAGAAACGGCAGGTTAAATACGGAACCAATCGATGATTTCGATAATAGGAAAAGGTTGAGGGTAATGAGAAGCGAAAAAAGTATGATGTATGGTCCCGGTTTTTTTGGCATGGGTTGTTGGCTTATTAATCGTCGTTTTCAACTTCTTGGTTTCTTGTCGGGGTTGCGGTTGGAAGCGGGGAAACGGTGCTTCCGTCTGACGACGTGACGAGGTATGGAGTCATTCGACTGACGCTGGTGCCATGTTGGTTCGCATATATAGTAGTCATGTCCGTATTGCATTGGAAAATATCTCCGCCGGGATGCGGGCTACGGAGCGGTTCCACGTCATATAATTTACCGAATAAAGTGACAAGGCATTGGGTCGAAGACGGTGCGGGGATTTTTGGTGTCGCGGGTATAGAAACAGCCTGATCCGTTTTTGTTACGGGCTTGGTGCCTGTTGTTCCCGTTTGAGCGGTTTTGACGTATAGATACTGTTTCATCCTGGTAAGATTTGTGCCGTGTTGTTTGGTATAAATATCGGTCATGTCCGTATTGCATACAAAGATGTCTCCGCCGGGATGCGGGCTACGGAGCGGTTGCACGTCATATTCTTTACCAAAAAGAGTAACGATACACTGATTTAAAATTTTGGGTGAAGATTCGGTCGGTGTCGTGTTTGTAGTCGTAATCTTTGTGGCACCTGTTGCATATGACCACAAATTTTTTGCCGCCGCGGTTTGTCCCGCTGATTTCGTTGTTCGCTCAAACATAACACCGCTTGAAAAAATCGTTCCAACAAGAAATGTATAGAATAATACGGAAATAATGAATTTATTTTGCATCCACCAAGTATAACATTATGGTTTGTGGCCGCCAGTATGGGCAATTATCCTTTGCAATAAGCCATAATCCTCGCACGTTGTGCCGGACACTTTTTGCTTTATGGTGCCGGTAATCCATAAAGACGTTGTTCCGAAGAGGCGAGTGGGTGTATATTTAAAGTGCTGTCTCGTGGTTTATAGAACAATAACGGCTTGCCAAAGAGACAGAGTAAGTATTTTGTTTTGATAATTTTGTGGCGGGTGAGGTGTGGGCCGTAGTGTTTATTTGTATGATAAAATAAGTGTATGAAAAAGATTTTATTCTCAAAAGCAGATGTGATTTCGTTATTTGTTATATGCTTTTCGTTTGCGGTGTCGTTTTATTTTTATAGTCATTTCCCGGAGCGCGTGCCGACTCATTGGAATTTTGCGGGAGTTGCGGACGGGTGGAGCGGGCGGGGGTTTGCCGCATTCTTTTTTCCGATAGTGGTGCTGGGAATATATGCTTTGATTTCTATTGCGCCGTTCCTTGATCCAAAAAAAGAGCGCTATGAAGAGTTTGCGAAGGCGTACGGAATGATAAAAATAATCATCGTATCTTTTATGACGCTGGTGTACGTTGTTGTCGGACTTGCCGGTACCGGTGTTCCTATTGACGTGGGGTTCCTTGTTCCCGTTCTTGTAGGCTTGTTTTTTATTGCGCTTGGTAATTATATGGGGAAAATAAAAATGAATTGGATGGTTGGTATGCGCAATCCGTGGACGCTCTCAAGCGAAGAGGTTTGGAATAAAACAAGTTGTCTCGCGGGAAAAACAATGATGTGTGCCGGCGTCTTGTTTTTTGTTATGTCGTATGTTTCGACGGGGTGGCGTCCTGTGTTACTTATTGGCGCGATAGCGATAATTATTCTCGTGCCGAATATTTATTCATTTGTTCTTTTTAGGAAATTACAGACAAAAAACAGTCGGAATTGAAGACATTATTAATCTAACCAGATATACTATCGTTATGAAAATTGTTGTAACAAGCGGAGGCTTTGACCCGGTACATGTCGGCCATATTCGGTGTTTTAAGGAAGCGAAGAAGCACGGCGACAGACTTGTTGTTATTTTGAATACCGATGAGTTTCTTCTTCGAAAAAAAGGTTTTGTATTTATGCCGTTTCATGAACGAAAGGAATTGTTGGAAATTAAAGGTTGCTAGACGCTTGATTAATGATTTAACAAAAAACTGGGGCATGAATGTTGAAGACATACTTATTGATTGCTTAACTTTTCCAATTGCAACCGGACAGGAAGAAACTCGGCGGGATGGGATTGAAACAATAAGCGCGATCAAAGCACTCAAAGAAGAATTTCCTGGCGTGCAGACAACTCTTGGTGTCAGTAACGTTTCATTTGGACTCAACCCAGCGGCAAGAATTGTATTGAATTCAGTTTTCCTATCAGAAGCCGTTAAGAATGGATTGGACTCAGCCATTGTTCACCCGTCAAAAATCACACCAATTAGTCGCATTCCTAAGGAGCAACTTGATGTTGCGTTGGATTTAATTTACGACCGAAGAAAGTTCGATCAAAATGGAAATACTGAATATGACCCACTGTCAAAGTTTTTGCAATTATTTGAGAATGTTGAGGTAACCTCAAGTAAGGAAAGCAG
>CAJBMK010000040.1 GCA_903954165.1 uncultured bacterium
CTTATTAATCTTCCAGTACCACGCGATAAGTTCTCGTGTTACCAAAAAAAACACGGCTACTCCGACTAAAATATAAAATATATTTGGAAGTGAAAAATATGTGGACATAATGGTACTATTATAAACAACACGGTGAATATACACCACCCCCGTAATCCCAATCGTCTTTCAGATTACACAACTTGATTTACACGCCCTTATACTTCAGAATATACAAAGAATTCATTGATAGTATGGAGAAAGTGAAAAATGTATGATGAAGTTTGCATTAATCCAGACAGAGGTTGGACAACCGGATGGAACTTTTTGTTGCTTTGGCCCTTTTGAAGAAACCACCGAAACGGATGCTTTTATAACAAGAGTCAGAAACGAACTTATGAAAGTACCGAACGGAAGAAATAGCCCGCCGGTTGCCGTGCACATCCTTACCAAAATTCCCAAGGGAATGACAACAATTAATCCGAGTGATTTTACGGGGTTTAAACGTATCGCGTAGCAACGCACACAACAAGAAATTCCCGTACGAACGTGCGGGAATTATTTTTTTGCTTTTTGTAACCGCGTGCCGGAAAGTATCAAACAACTTTTTCCCCGCCGATTCATCTTTTTTATTTCCGCTTCCCTTTTTGACGCAGACGATCTGTCGGATTGTATTTCAGTATATACAACTCTCACAACGCCTCTTGCACGCGTATAACGGCTTGCCGTTTTATTTTTATGTTCAGTAAACCGCCGGGAAACATCCGTCGTTATGCCGGTATAAAACGACCCGTCGCCGCATTCAATTATATACACGAAATACATACACTTTTGTACTTGCATACTACCACATGTCGTGCTTTTTTCTCTTACCGTGAGGCAAGATATTAATTTTACTATTTGATATAATACAATGCACTAATCACGCACTATATGGAATCTATTTTCAATAACGCCATCGCATGGATCGACGCGTCAAAATACGTTTTACTTTTTTTGGGCTGTATTTTTGAAGGGCCGGTGGTTATGCTTACCAGCGGTTTTCTTTTTAGTCTCGGCCAATTAGATTTTGTACCAATGTACATCGCTCTCGTATTTGGAGATTTTACGGCCGATATCGGCTGGTACGCCGTCGGGCGGTTCGGCACAAGACGCATAGTTACAAACTACGGACATTACGTCGGCGTCACACCTGAGATTCTTGACAAGGTGGAACACAAATTTAGACACTACCACGAAAAAATTCTTATTATTTCCAAATTAACCATGGGACTCGGCTTTGCTTTTGTTGTCCTTATCGTTGCTGGCATCGTCAAAGTACCGTTTAAAAATTATGTTATCTTAAACCTTCTTGGCGGTTTCGTATGGACCGCTTTTCTCATCATTATCGGATTCTTCTTTGGTAATATTTATTCAATGATAGCCGGCCCGTTACGATTCGTGTTTGCAGCCGCCATACTCGTTCTCTTTATTATCGCTATACGCCAAGTAAACCGTTATTTGAAAAATAAGGAAATTTAAGTATCATTAAACCATGGAACCGACCAAAAACAGGAAACTCCGAATCGCCATGGCGTGCGACCCTATTACCGATTACATTGCCGGCGTGTTTGTTTCCACTCTCCGACTCTCGGAACGACTCCACCAAAAAGGCCACCGTATCATTTTTTTAGCCGCAAAATCGCCGCACAGCATCGGCATACACGAACATAACGGCATGCCTATTCACCGGTTTCGGTCAATACTATTACCAAAAACAGAACAGCGTTTCAGACTTGCCCTACCTACTATCGCCGAGGTGCGAACAATACTGAAAAATGAAAAAATAGACATTCTCCACGTACTACTACCGACACCGCTGGCTTTTATTGCTATAAAGGCGGCGCGCTCGCTCGGTATCAAAATAGTCATTCACTCTCATTCTCAGCCGGAAAATACAACGACGAACATTCCCCGTTTTGCCGGAAAAGCAATCGTTCATGCATTATTGGAACGATACTTCTCCTGGCTATACAAACAAGCCGACTACCTTGTGTATCCGAGCGAATTTGCCAAACAAATTTTCGACGGTCACAATGCGACAATCCCAAACATGATTATTAGCAACGGTATCGACACCGCACATTTCAAAATAACAGACGCTTCGGAACTCATTAAATCGCGAAACTTACCGACCGACACAAAAAACATTCTTTTTGTGGGGAGACTTCATCCGGAAAAAAATATCGAAACGCTCATTAAAGCAATTCCGCACGTTCTCAAAAAAAATACACGCATTCACCTGTACATCGTCGGACCGGGAATGCTTAAAGACGAGCTCCGCACATTAGTCGCCTCGCTCGGCATTACCGAGTATGTCACTTTTTTTGGCAAGGTAACCGACACAGAATTACTTCACACCTATAATGCGAGCGATATTTTCGTTTTGCCTTCCATCGCGGAGCTTGAAGGTATGGTGGTTCTTGAAGCCATGGCGTGCGGTAAGCCGATTATCATTGCCAATTCCAAAGAAAGCGCATCGCGATTTTTTGTCGATGGAAACGGTTTTTTGTTCGAAACGTTTAACCCGATTGATTTGTCCGAAAAAATCCTTACACTTCTCAATGACGACGCTATGCGTTTAAAAATGGGCCAAAAAAGTCTTGAAAAGAGCCGGGATTTTGATATTAATACCAGCGTAACTAAACTGGAAACCCTTTACCACTCGCTTTTCAAATCACAATGAACGACTATTTCTTCACTGAACGCGGATTATTCTACCGCACCAATTCATTTACCCGGGCCAAAAAAACAATTCTGTTTGTCCACGGTGTTTCCGGCAGTTCATCAGCATGGCTTACGTATGAGGCAAAGTTTAAAGATCATTACAATATTATTTCTTTCGATTTGCGTGGCCACGGTAAATCACAAAAACCGACGGATCCGGCATCATACGCGATACCATTATTTGCCGACGATATCAAAGCGTTACTCGATTATTTACACATTAAACAATGCATTTTAATTAGCCATTCTTTCGGTAGTGTAATTGCATTAGCATTTTTAGAACAAAACCAAAAGATGATAGAAGGCGTTATTTTGCTTTCACCCCAATATTCGGTCAATGCGATGCCCGCGGCAAAACTAATCAAACCGTTTGTTTCCGCGCTGGTTCGTCTTTTACCGCACCCAAAGTCGCATAAACCGGCATCTCATATTGACTACTCGCGTTTTTCCATGACCGGCGACTGGAATATTCCCCGAACGATTGCCGACGTGCGCAATACCGGTTTTCGAACATATTTATATTGCGTCAGACAAACCTACAATTTCGACGGCGCGGAATTTTTAAATAAAATTAACGTACCTGTTCTTATAATTCACGGGCGAAACGACTCAATTTTCCCCGTACAGTATGCCGAAACTATGCACGAAACAATTTCTCATTCGGACATGGTTATTATAGACAGTACCGACCACATCCTTGTCCTCAATAATTTTTCTGAAGTATCTCGCCTTATTGAAGGATTTGTCGAAAAAATAGCGAGAGGTGCACAATAGACCTCGCCATAATGCGTTTAATTTATTATCATATAATTATATGAAAGAAAAACTATTTGAGTATAAGACACTAATTATTAATAGGCGGTATTTTATTTCCTTTGTAAACGCTATTTTATTTTTTTCCGCAAGCGTTATTTTAAACTACTACGCGGGAACATACGCCACTGAAAACGCCAGTAATTCGGTGACGGATGTCATACTATCCAACACGCGCGCTTATGATTTGGACGGCATTTTTGTATGGGGATCAATAGTCTTATTTTTTGCCATTGTTTATGTCTGCTTAAGTAAACCGGGGCAAATTCCGTTTATCCTAAAAAGTCTCGCGCTTTTCATAACAACGAGGTCACTTTTTATTTCACTTACTCATATCGGACCGTTTCCCTCTTCGGTACATCTCACATCAAATCTTCTTAATGATTTGACATTCGGCGGTGATTTATTTTTTTCCGGCCATACCGGTATGCCTTTTCTTCTCGCTCTCATTTTTTGGAATGAAAAATGGAAACGATATATGTTTTTAGCGTTCTCTCTCACGTTTGCCGTAGTCGTTCTTCTCGCTCATATGCATTACACCATTGATGTACTTTCCGCTTTCTTTATTACATTTACCATTTTCCACATCGCCGATTACGCGTACAAAAAAGACAAAAAATTTTACGAACTAAAATAGCTCATCTAAATTACGCACCCTCTACCCACAAAGAATCAAAAAATGATATATCTTTTATTTTGTTTTGATTATTGTTGTAGCCGGTAATGCTTTTTTAATGATGTCCAAATCTTTTTCCGAATACATATTTCCGGAAATATCTAACAATTTTAGTTTTGATAAATTACCAAGCTCTTTCGGAAGGCCGGTTAAACGATTATCGGCCAAGTTTAAAATTTCAAGATCATGAAGACCACCTATCTCAGCAGGAATGTCGGTCAGTTTATTACGACTCAAATCTAAAGCTGTAAGTTTTTGTAAGCGACCAATTTCTGACGGAATAGATGGTATGTTGTTGCGCGAAAGGTTAACTACTTCAAGTGAAATTCTATTAAATATGTCCGCAGGTATAATCAACAAATTTTGTCCACTTGCATCAAATACATCATCGGAAATAGCCATATCAGCTTTTTCTTTAGTCGAGAACGAAATTGAACTATTTTTCAGCGAAAAATCAACATATGCAATAACCACAACCAAACAAATAAAAATTACAATGCTTTTCATTAATCCATAATACCCTAATCTATAATTTTATCCAGCCAAGGAAGCATCAATTCTCATATTCATTCGCCACAGAATCAATCATATTTTATGCGTTCATTTAAAGACTTAACGTAAACATCTTTATACTTCCTGTATGATGCATAATCATCCGGATATTTCGCGTATAATGTATTTTTTAAGTTTGAATACACTACTACTTCTTCCGGATGGTTGCGGAAATAATCTCGAAAGCCAATCATTTCGGTACAATGAGAGTGTCCAATTGGAAAAAAATGAATATTTGCCAACAATGTTTGACCGTCCATAACCCGGAATAAACGCGAATTTTCCATGACAAATTGACCAGAATATATAAATCCGGCTTTTTCCATTTCACCGACATGTGAATCAACAATAGATATTTCCTCTAACTCCACAAGTAAATCTATACACGATTTTCCCGACATACCGGGAATCGCCGTACTACCAATATGCTCTATAATCACATTACCAAATATCTTTCTAATTTTTTCAGCATAAAATAAAAAAGATTCTGGCCATTTTGGATTATATGAAACTATCTCATATTTTCTATTTTTATAAACCTGACTACGATCTTCATTCATACTTAAAATATTATTACACTAACAAATCTATTAATACACCAAAATTTTTCGACAAATACTTCAAACGTGCCACATCGCTATCAAGTAATTCATCGACACGAGTATTCTTTTTTAGATAGTGTTCACTCTCTACCCACACACCCCGAATAGATTTGAGGTAAAATAGTTTTAATCCTTTTTGCAATTCTTCTTTTGTAATCGGATATACCGACCGATAAGCTTCCAAATATTCCGTGGCAAAATATACGCCGTCAATCGAATCGTCGCTCAAAAAACTATAAAACATCGAGCGAAATAACTCGTAGGTCCGCGGCGAGTATTCGGTTTTTTCAAAATCAAAAACATGGGAAACTTCTCCATCTATCCCGAAAAATACATTATGTAGCAAATAATCGCCGTGTATGAGATGATCACTAGCCATAAGCACCTCTAGCTCATATGACTCCGTTGCCGCAATCAATTTCTTTTTTAACCGAATACTTTCGAGTGCTTTTTTATCAAACGAGTCTGTTTCAGTCTTTTGCCCAATCGCAACCTCAATGCGATTTATTTTATCCAGTATGTTTTCCCGGCTTAACAGCTTAAATTTTTCCTCCATTCCTATTTTTACATCCGTACCCAAGCGGTGAATTTTTCCCAACATAGCACCCATAGAAACAACGGAAACGGAAGAAAGGTCCTTAAGCTCTAACTGCCGGTCGGTGATAAACGGAAAAAGTGCATAAAAATAATCATTATATTTGAAAAATGTGTTTCCGGTTTTGTCCGGAATAGGCATGATGACCGGTATTCCCCCGTCGGAAAAAAACCGTTTGACCGAATGGATTTCTTCAATTCGTTTTTGAGTATCAAATCGATATCGTTTCAGAAAATAGCGGGTGGTACCATCGGCGACAACATAATTAACGCTCAAAAAACCCCCCGCAACCTCACTCTGAAATGTGACCCTTAATCCATACTGTGCGGCAATTGTTTTAAAAATTGATTCCATAATAAAATTGTAACATAAAAAAAGACCGGCCATTATGACCGGTCCGCAGTGAAGCCAAGAGACTATAGAATCGAATTCTCATACTGTGTGAATATGCAAACCAATGCGTATCGCGGAATTTCACATCAATCTTCAGGCATAATCTTATGAATATCCGTTTTACCATAGCATTCAAAGCGTCGCCTGCTCATAAAAGCCTAGTATAAACGCAGGAAAAAGACAAGATAAAGAATTCTTCACCCAAACACTAAACTATCTTGAAATCAAAGAAACTTTTTCTTTTCGCGTCTTTTTTTATATAGTTCCAACGCGGTGTCGATAATACAATTTTCGTACCTCTTCGACCACAACAATAGAAAACGCTACAGGTACAATCATAAACCAATCACTCAAAGCAAGCGGAACGGTATGAAGTATCCTTTGTAAAATCGGCAAATACACAGCCAGCAACTGCAATAAAATTACCACCACAGTCGACCCAACCAAAAACATGTTTGAAAACGGATTCATCTGAAAAATTGATTTTACCTCCGAGCGACAATTCCAAGCATTAAACCACTGAAACATTGCCAAAGTCGTCAATGAAATTGTCCATCCTTTTGTCATATCGATATCTGCATGTTTGCCAAAAAGAAAGAGTGTGCCTACCATCATTGGAATGGCCATAATAACCATTCGTCGCAACATCAATCCATCAACTAAATACTTCTTCGGATGTTCAAACTTTCCCGATAACAGTCCTTTCTCTTTTGGTTCCATTGCAAGTGACACATCCAAGAATCCGTCCGTCACAAAATTTAGCCAAATAATCTGAGCCGCTAAAATCGGCAGCGGCATACCCAGTAACAATGCACCGGCAATTGTCAGCACTTCCCCCAAACTGGTAGAAAATAGGTACAGTATTACTTTTTTGATAGTCTTATAGATACTTCTTCCTTCTTCAACCGCCGAAATAATACTTCCAAAATTATCGTCTAAGAGTATAATATCAGCCGCCTCTTTTGCCACTTCGGTTCCGGAAATACCCATAGCCACACCGAGATCGGCGGCCACCAGTGACGGTGCGTCATTTACACCGTCTCCGGTCATGGCAATAATCTCACCGCGTTTCTTGAACGCATTAATAATCTTAAGTTTATGTTCGGGAGTAACCCTTGCAAACACAGTCGTTCTCGCCAATTTATTTTCAAGTTCTGAAGCACTCATCTCATCGATATCGGCACCGGTGAGTAATTCGTCACCCGTAGAAAATATCCCCGCTTCTCGTGCAATAGCTCGAGCGGTAATTTTATGGTCACCGGTAATCATAACCACCCGAATCCCCGCTTCTTTGGCTCGAGTCATGGCATCTTTTACCTCAAGACGCAATACATCCTTCATACCCAAAAAACCCATAAACGTTAGACCCGAGACTGACTTCGAGTCAATAGATACACCTTCCACATCATCACGAATACCAATAGCCACAACCCGTTGACCCTGCTCAGACATTAGTACTAATTCTTTCTCCAATTGCTCGCGCTCGGCCTCACCAAGCACATGAACACCTTTCGCATCTATTATTTTCTTTGAAAGTCCCATAATAACCTCAGGAGCACCAATCGCCGTCAAGATATTTTTTTTATCCGCAGAATTCAACACCGCACGGTATTTTTGCTGATTATCAAACGGTAATTCAAATACGGACGGCATTTCATTCAACAAATCATCTTTTCGAAATCCAATTTTTTGTGCAAATACAACCATAGCTGCCTCTGTCGGATCGCCCACTATTGCCCACCGTTTCTCCGCATCTGAAAATACCAGCCGGGCACTTGCACACAAAGCGACCGCCTTGCCGACCGCGAGTAATTCAGAATGATTCGCAGCATCAATTACGCCACCATCAAACATCACGTCCCCTGATGGTTCATAACCAACGCCGGCAATATTAAAAAGCTTTCCTGACGTCCACACTTGCCTTACAACTAGTTCGTTTTTAGTTATCGTACCGGTTTTATCAACCGCTATAATCCGAGCCTGTCCGAGCGCCTCCACCGCCTGAAGCTTTTTTATGAGCGCATTCCGTTTTGACATTCTCCACACTCCGGTTGCAAGCACTAATGTCATAACAATCGGCAATCCTTCGGGAATAATCGAAACTGAAAGCGACACGACGGTAACAAACATTGTTCGAACCGACTCTCCCATAATCACCCCGATTATAAAAAGTGTGGTAACAATAATTCCCACAGTAATTATAATTGCCCGAGACAAATATCGTATATTGGCCTTGAGGGGAATTTCCGTATCAATAGAAGAAACCTCTTTTGCAATAATACCGATAACGGTTGCGACACCGGTAGAAACCACAACAGCTTTCCCGTTTCCGGATACAACATGTGTACCTTTGAATAGCATATTTCTTTGATCCGCCGCGGAAGCGTTTTCTTGCCTCATTATCTCCGAAATTTTATACACCGGCTCAGACTCCCCGGTGAGTGATGATTCATCAACCTTGAGATTCAGTGAAAAAATCACCCGTGCATCAGCCGGAATCTTATCACCTTCCTCGAGATCAATAATATCACCCGGAACTACTCCACGGTCCGGAATCACACATTCAATACCGTCACGAAAAACAGTTGCTTTCGTCTCTACAAAATGTCGAAGTGCGGAAAGAGTATTCTCAGCCTTTCCCTCCTGAATTGTTCCCACAACGGCATTAAAAATAAGAACCGCCAAAATTATGTAAGCATCGCTCGCTTCACCGATTATATATGTAAGAGCACTTGCAGCCAATAATATATAAATAAGAGGACTGTTAAACTGCCGCAGAAAAATTATGAAAAGAGATGTTTTTTTCTTCTCAGGCAGCACATTAAAACCGTATTGCTTAATACGTTCCTCCACCTCACCGGACGAGAGCCCTCGCATTGTTGTGCCGAGTGTTTCAAATATTTTTTCCTTTGACAAGGAATACCATTTTTTTTCCATACCCTATAGTATACCCAATTCTAAACAGTTTTACATAACCACTAATACCAATAAATCACTGCACTGTAATTCATTACATTTTCAAGATTATGCATATTCAAACCATTAACCATATCTTTTATTCTTTCACCAATTCACCGCCAAGGCGTACCCACCCGTAAATACTACCCAAATTTAACACATTTCCATATCCTAATTCCCGTAATACATAGAGTGCCATAGCCGATCGACTGCCCGAATGACAGTACACATAAATAGGAATATCTTTCGGCATATTTGCAGCTGTCGCCGAACTCAAACTTCCGAGCGGAATGTGCCGAGCCCCCGCAATATGGCCGGCATCCCATTCATCTTTCTCACGAACATCAACAATAACAATTTCCCCGCTATCCGACATTTTTTGAATTTGTAAGTGATTCATTTTAATTGAAAGAAAAATAGTAACTCAAAAATACCCTGCTCGATTCACCCCATAACTATCTCGTTGCCCCATCGATATATATTTTTTTAAAATATCCACTCCTTCAAAAGCCAGTTCTTCAGCAATAGCTTTTTGTATAGGCGCCCATTTCATCTCTTCGCCATATCCCGGTCGAATACCAATCTCGGATTCATTAATGTGACCAACATAAACACCCTTTTCCGTAATGAGTGCAGCCGCAACACAAATACCGCTTACTTTTGCGCTACAAAGAGTAATCTCATGGGAGAGAAGCCGTCTCAATTCATTGTCGGTTGGCTGATTCATAATAGTATAATGTAGATACTACCAGCGAGTATTGGTATTGTAAAACTTTTCTAATTCTTTCAAATTCGAACCGCGAGCAAACTTATCGAAGACGCAGCTAATCTTTCCTGAAATCAGCCACCATAATATGCCACTTGAGACCGGAAGTCGCGCTGTACATCCCTATATCAGTCAGATAGCTATGTACGGCAAGTGAATTGGAATTAGTGTCGGCTATCTCACCAACCCCAATTTCATAACCCTGCTCTTTCAACATAGACTGAGTCATCAAATGAAGACGATTAAAAGTCATACCGCCACGGAAAGCTTTGGCAATACAAATCTGAGCCAAAACGGCATAGTTGTAATCTTTGACCAACGTATCCTCATATACCATTTGATCGGCCTGTGTTACCAGTTCCGATTCAAAAGGAATAGACAAAGCCAATTCTTTACTCATAGTAATAAAATATCCCTTCAATTCACTACCCCTCATACTGAGATAAACTCCAGTATCGTTTATAATTTTCTCCATTTCCTCTTGCATAGGTAGA
>CAJBMK010000041.1 GCA_903954165.1 uncultured bacterium
CATTTTCAATTTGAATTCCATTCCGGGTGCAGCGATTTCCAATCGCTGTATTATTTTTTATGCAAAAATAAATTGCTCATATAATTTTGTAAATTGCATTACAATTTCTGATTGATTTTGGAAAAAAAAGAATCATACAGACATATTCTACCCCATTTCCAACAGCCGGGTCAATCCTATTTTGTGACATGGAGTTTACATGACGCAATTCCACCAAAAGCATTAGCACGGTATAGTTCGGAATTGTATATGCTTAAATCGCAGATCAGGTTTCTCGAACAACAAAAACCTGAGCTTTCAGAAATTGAAAAAATCAAACAGGAGTATTACTCGGTAAGGAGACAATATATCAAAGCTTACGATGATCTTTTAGACTCAGACAAGAATCCGGAAATCAATTTATCAAAACCTGAAAATCTTGAGATTATGTTCGGCTCGTTACAATTCTGGGAAGGAAAGAGATTACAACATATTGCTTTCACTATTATGCCTAATCATGTTCATTGGGTTGTTAATCTTTTTGATAAAGACAGTGCCGAAAATCCTGTGTACCTACAGGATATTTTACAATCGGTTAAACGTCATTCATCAAATAAGATAAACAAGGCTGAAAACAGATCGGGTACGCTATGGCAAAAAGAAAGCTTCGATACCACTATCAGGAACGATAAACATTTGTATTATGCAATAAAGTACACTATGAACAATCCTGTAAAAGCAGGCCTGGTATCCGACGTGGGTAAAAGAGACGTCTAAATCGTTTTGGCAAAATCCCGGCGGAATAAGACGTTATGAGCCCGGTAAAATAGAGTTATATTTTGCAGCAAACCAGAAAGAACTCCATGTGTCGGGTAGGGACGTTTTGAAGTACTGGCAACGGGAAAATAAATTGATAGCTCGGTACGTATTGAGCCTGCATGTCGCTCTAGAATTGGTTGAACAAAAAAAAGTTCCCGTAGCGTGGGTCGGTTTGTCGGTTGTTTTTTGGGGAACAGTTGTTTCCGATCAAGTGTACAAACTTTTTGTTCCGGTGGTTGATTACCCCTTGCCGGACGGGCCTCCGTATATTGGGTGGAGACCCGTTGATTCCACGACATTTGGAAAAGAAGAACCGACAGCGTGTTATTATTGACATTCGTTGGTGAGAAGTTTTTGAGTCCCGCGGTATTCCGCGGGACTTTTCTTTTGCGTCTTCCTTGAAACCATATTATGCTTACAATATATGGAACCACGATATATTGATATTCACGCTCACACTCAATTTCCGGCTTATGATGCCGACCGCGAGCTTGTTATGAAGCGGGCGCAAGATGCCGGAATCTGGATGATTAATGTCGGTACCGCTATTGAAACCTCAAAATCGGCCGTTGTGTTGGCCGAGACGAAGGGAGACGGGGTTTTTGCGACAGTCGGAATGCATCCGAGCCGTGTCGCTCCGTCATTTTTTGATAGTAATGAATTTCGAAAAGGGGAAAAAGCCGTAGTGTCCGGAGATTCAGGAATGATGGCTCCCGCGGAAGTGTTTGACTATGGAGAATACAAAAAATTGGCCTTACATCCGAAAACGGTCGCTATTGGGGAATGCGGTCTTGATTTTTTTCGGAACGGTCGGGATACGGAAAAAGAACAGACGGAGCTTTTTGCGCAACATATTGCCCTCGCCAATGAGGTGGGGAAACCATTAATGCTTCATATTCGTAATGCGTACAAAGAGGCTTTGGCGCTATTAAAAAGCAGTCCGCTTGCGGTTCGGGGTAACGTCCATTTTTTTGCCGGTTCTCTTGATGATGCTCGGGATTTTCTTGATCTCGGTTTTACCCTTTCATTTACGGGGGTTATAACATTTGCCCGAAATTATGATGAAATAATTCGTTTTGCACCGTTGACTTCGATAATGTCGGAAACCGATTCGCCCGATGTTTCGCCGGTTCCGATGCGTGGCAGAAGAAATGAGCCGCTTTTTGTCCGTGAAGTAGCCAAGGAAATTGCGCGCATACGGAATGGAGATGTGGAAACGGTGCAAAATACGCTCGTTTCAAATGCGAAGGATTTTTTCTCGTTAGCCTCATTTCGATAAAGATGAGTAAATAGGCCGAAATATTGCAATTATTTTTGCCTTGTGGTAAGCTCTACATCATGCCAAAAAAGGAAAAAAAGGCCATAACGCAGGACGTTTCTGAAGAATCCCGAGTCTACGAACTGGGGTTTCATATCATTTCTTCGATTCCCGAGGAAAAGATTGCCGAAGTCGTCGGTGCGATTAAAGGCGTTCTCGAAAGTAAGAAAGCCGCTGTAATTTCGGAAGACTATCCGAAGTTTAAACAGCTTGCCTATATGATTCGTAAAGAATCCGGAGGTAAGTATCAAAAGTTTACAACAGCGTATTTCGGTTGGATTAAGTTTGAGGTTGACGCGTCGTCAATCATCTCTCTTAAAGAAGAGGTTGAGAAACTGGATGCGGTTCTCCGTACGTTGGTTATTCATACGGTTCGCGAGAGTACGCTTGCCAACATAAAAGTAATTCAGGCCGTCAAGGAAGAATTGAAAGGGGACAAGCCGGAAGCGAAGAAAGAAGATGTATTGAAAACGCCGGCTACCGAAGCAGAGCTTGATAAAACGATTGAAGAGCTCGTTGTTGCGTAGGCAGTAGTGAATGGTTTGGTTTATATAAACTGTAATCATTATTAGTAACAAAAAAGATTATGTTCCTCAACAAGGCAATGGTTTTTGGAAACTTAACGCGCGATCCGGAGCTTAAAGCGCTTCCGTCGGGTATTAAGGTGTGCAGTTTTTCTTTGGCAACAAATCGGGTCTGGAAAGATCAGGCGGGTGCAAAGAAAGAGGCGGCAGATTTTCATAATATTGTTGTTTTTGGCAAATCGGCTGAATTAATCAATCAGTACATGCGAAAAGGGAGCAGTATCTTTGTTGAAGGAAGAATGCAGACGAGAAGCTGGGACGACAAAGACGGTAAAAAACAGTATCGAACCGAAGTTGTTGCCGACAGTTTCCAGTTTGGACCAAAGGCGGGTGTAGGCGGAATGGAGGCCCCTGCGAAGGATTTTGGGGGAGCCAAAGAGCCGGCGGGAAAGAAGATGGTTGAGCAGATCGAATATCCGGAAGAGGAAATTAACCCTGAAGATATTCCATTTTAATTATAGTAAAACATTACGAACGAATAGAAACATATGATAAAACAGTGCTACTTCACGCAGAATAATATAAAGCATATCGACTATAAAGATGTCGAGATTTTGAAGAAATTTCTTAATCCGCACGCACGCCTCTTGTCCCGCAAGCGCACGGGTGTTTCGGCCAAGTATCAGCGCAAACTTGCAGAGGCGGTCAAAAGAGCCCGTTTCATGGCGTTGATTCCTTTTATCTCTCGGTAAGAATAAACAAAATACACCCGAAAGGGTGTTTTTTGTAGGTATAAAGACGGCTGATTGTTTAGATTGTATTAAAAAGACCGCGATTGTACGCGGTCTTTTTAATTGCTGTTGTGTTAGTTTTTTATGCGCGTTCGACGTAATCTCCCGTTTCGGAATTTACGCGAATTATATCGCCTTGTTTGATGAACATAGGGACTTGAACTTCAGCGCCGGTTTCTAGTTTTACTAGTTTTGAACCGCCCTGAACTGTGTTGCCCTTGACTGCATCGGATGATTCAACTACCTTGAGCTCAACTTTGATGGGTGCTTTAACGCCGAGAAGTGTTTCTTCAAACATTATAATACTGACGTTTGAGTTCGGTTTAATGAATTTACCCTGATCACCAACCTGGTCTTGAGTCAGGGAGAAACGCTTTGTTGCATCATTAAGCTCGCAGAACCAATACTGGTCGCGGTTGGCATACAAATACTTTACTTCCCGGGTGAGAATTTCAGCCTCAGGAACTTTGTCGGATACGTGAAATGACGGTTCTACTATTCTGCCGGTAACGAGATTCTTTAGTTTTGTAGCATTGACCGGCTTTCGCTGTTGTTTTCGAAAGACGTGAGAGGTAAGAACTTCGTACGGTTCATTCTCATAAATAATGAATTTTCGGGGTGTAATCTCGTTATATTCAAGCATTGCCATGGCTAGTGTTGATTATTATCTATTTAGTAACGTGGTGCCATTCTAAAATATTTTAGACAAAAAGTCCAGAAAATAGGGCATTTCTTGAATAAATGTCCTATTTCTGCGTCGTTCGAATTTGGATTGATTATTCCTCGCTACTGCTTCCTGCTTCCGGATTGGCGATTAGAAGACCGTCTTTCAGTTTGGCCTGTATGTCTACAAGAATTTTTTCGGCGATATCTTTATTGGCGCGAAGGAATTGTCGGGTGGCATCATATCCGCGACCCAGCTTCATATCGCCATATTCGTAACTGTTACCGCTTTTTTTCATAATTTCCAATTTTTCGCCGAGTGCAATAAGCTCGCCTTCGCGGGACACGCCCTCGTTGTACATGAGATCGAATTCTGTCTGGCGAAATGGCGCCGCTACTTTGTTTTTGACGACTTTAACACGGCATCGTCCGCCCATAACTTCGTCGCCTTTTTTGATTTGGGCAATGCGTCGAATGTCGAGACGCACGGATGTGTAAAACTTGAGTGCTTTTCCGCCGGGGGTTGTTTCCGGATTGCCGAACATGACACCGATTTGCATTCTAATCTGGTTGATGAAGATGACAACGGTTTTGCTTTTTGCAACAATTGCCGTTAGTTTGCGGAGCGCCTGAGACATCAATCGTGCCTGCTTACCGACATGGAACGCTCCCATATCGCCTTCGATTTCATCTTTTGGCGTGAGGGCGGCTACCGAGTCAATAACAATAATATCAAGCTTGCCCGAGCGGACGAGTGATTCGACAATTTCGAGCGCTTGTTCGCCTGTGTCGGGTTGAGAGATGAGTAATTCATCAATGCGCACACCGAGCTTTTTGGCATATTCCGGGTCCATTGCATGTTCGGCGTCAATGAATGCGCAAATACCGCCGGTTTTTTGGGCTTCAGCCACGGCGTGGAGGGCGAGCGTGGTTTTGCCTGAAGATTCAGGTCCAAAGATTTCAATGATACGTCCGCGAGGATATCCTCCGACGCCGAGTGCCGCATCAAGACCGATTGAACCTGACGGGATAGCGTTGATGTCCACACGCGGTTTTTCTCCAAGCATCATGATTGATTCGTCGCCGAATTTTCCTTTGATCTCACGGAGTGTATCTTTTATGCGGGATTCAATTTCTTTTGAACGACTTTCAACAATTGCCGACGCTTTTTGCGTCGCTTCGGTTTTTGTTTCTGTTTTTTCGACTATTTTTTCAACCGCGACTTCTTTTTGTTTTTTTGCCATTTTTGCCATGAGTATATGGAACGTCTGTGTGATTCAGACGCACGGAAATTAGTTTGTAAAATTATTATACGGAGCCGGTAACATAGACCTTTCTGTGTTTATTATATCACGATGTTTTCCGTAAAAATCATTCGGACATATTTGCTTCATTTTCGGTAGATTGCCCGTCGGGTTTTATTTCTGTGTTTGGCGCGGTGCTTGAGCTTGCTGTGTTGGGCAGGAATAATAAGATTTCTTTCTTTATTTCTTTTTTGAATCGATCCGTACCTCGAATAGTGATAGTGTTGTACCCAAGATTAAGAAGCAAGCGTTCTCCAAAATTACCCTTTTCATCTATGAGGATTTGACGGTCGTTGACGGTAATATTTTTTATGTTTGTTGTTGCTCCGCGAAGAATAATAACGGGTTCGGTCGTCGTGCCGTTTTGGGGCGAGTGTATTGTAATTGAAGGCCCGGCCAGATAATCTTTGAATCGAAATATCGAATATCCGATAATAATCACTACGCAGACAATAATGAATGTTGTTGCGATGATTCTTTTAATATTTTGTTCCATGGAGGATGAAAGCGGTGATTAGTTATAGTGTCGGTTCAGAATTTTTCTGTGCATCATCGGGACTTTTTTCGAGAAGTTCGTCCGCGTCTTGTTCAAGTTTTGTTGAGGAAGACCCTCCTCCGGCCGCTTCAAGTACGTCGCGTGGTTTTGCTCCGTCTCCCGGTCCGATAACACCGCGC
>CAJBMK010000042.1 GCA_903954165.1 uncultured bacterium
AATTCTTGAATTTTTTCGCGTTCACAAATACTTAAATGCTTGTATATCATATACTTCTATTTTACTAGAAGTGTTGCACTTACTTGTTGAACCTATGTTTTGCATTATTGACAATTGGTCTTTACCTGTTAGAATCTGGCCCAGAATATACCCCCATCCATATTTATGGAACGGGAACAGATATTTGAAATAGTAGTGTGGAAATACCACAAAACAGACATATGAAGAAACTTAGAATACTGCCAGTATCGATTATATCGTTACTGGCTGTTGTGTCCAATGCAGTAAGTACTGAACCGAATGTATTACTTTCAATCTCCCCCGCAGTTAACTATCTTGGTGATCCGGTGATCTACACCGCAGAACTGAGTGGTTACGACGGAGATTCGAAAATTACGTGGACTGTGAACGGAATAGATAATAATTCCGGATTAATAACCATAGCCACAGGAAACCCGTTCACAAATACCTACAAGAGTACCGGTGAGAAAGCTGTAACGGCGCATGTAGACTTCCTATCAAACGGTGTTACAACCAAATCATTAGAACGGACTATCGCATCATTCATTCAAAATAGCCGTAATACCGCTATTACAGTATCGGAACCAAACACCAATACAATTTGGCGCGTTGGAAGCATGTGTAAAATTAATTGGACATCAACAGGATCGGCAAAATTTGTCCAAATTAACTTGATTGACACACAATCTCCAAAAACGAGTGCGATGTCTTATCCTACTAATGTATCAATTTCATATAGTACCCCCAACACGGGTTCTTATGAATTCGCCTTAACGACAAACATTCTGGGAAGTCTTTCCGGCGGTTTCGTTCAAGGCAAACATTATCAGGTCAAAGTGTACCCGTTAGACGGAGGTTTGGTTGGAGAAAGTCCGAAAAACTTTACAGTTTACGGACCATTTGCGACCGGAATTATTGCAGTGACCGCTTCCGGCACCAATCAAAGCATTGCCGTTAATGCCCCCAATCAATACATGGGAGCATTTACTGCTGTCATTCAAAATGAACCGATAATCTTTAGCGGTATCAGTTTTGAATCTTCAAGTACAAATAAAATGACGGGTATTACGCTTGTGAAAGAAGACAATACGATTATCGCCGGCCCGGTCGAAACAGCCGTGGTCGGAACACGAAATCTGATTAGCTTCACAAACATTGCCGAATTCCCTACCGGTACAAACATGATACGAATTCAGGGAAAAATTCCCTTACCCGCAACAAACAATCAAACGTTTTTCCTAAAAACAATACCGGCGACAAATTGGGTTGGAGGCAGCGGCGCATATACGGGTAAAAGCATAATAGCAATTACTAATATCGTGCAAAACGGACCTCTCGTCACCGTGAAATTACCGGACTTAAGTGCGTCAATGGATTCTGCATGGCCGTGTACCATTAGCCCGGGCACCGACAAAGTGCTTGGAAAAATAGTGCTCGACACGACAAAATCAATTGAAGGAATCAGAATGTATATGCTGAATGTGAATTTTGACGCGTATGACGGTTTCGCTCATTCGGATATTTCTAACATTCGGCTTTTCGATGACGCCGTTCCGCTCAATAACAAAGGTCTTACTATTGAAGCGTATGAACCGAGCATCTATTTGGTCCTTGATCTATCACTCCTCATTCCAAAAAATTCAGTCAAGACACTCACTGTCAAAGGCGACGTATCATATTCCGCAATCAATAACAGTTCGTTTGATTTCTCGCTATCGCCATCTAACTTTGCAGAAATAATCGGTGAAGAAAGTAAGTACGAATTCACCGGCAGTGTTGATACAACCAAAAGTACGTCGCGGATTATGGTAAAAAACATACCAATTATTCCCATCATCACAAACATATCACCGCCGTCGGTTATGTTTGGGTCAAATTCTGTCATTACAATTACCGGTACAAATTTTACCGGCAATAACACCGTCATCATTACCGACGGTTTTAACCAACCGTACGCAATAACGGCAACCACCAACAGATACAACACAATCATAATAGACATGCCTCTTTTGTCTGTGAGAGATTATCGTGTTTCGGTTTCAAACGCCAACGGAACTTCTGAAAATGTTGCATTTATCATTACGCCGTCCGCGCCGGTTATTGACTCGGGGCAATACACTATCAGCGACAGTGGAATGTTTGTACTCACCGCGGCTCGATATTGGCAAGGTGCCACCTATCAGGCGGAAACGTCACAAAACCTCGTCGACTGGACACCCGTCGGACAGGAAATAAAAGACACGCTGTCGAGTCCGAAAATTGCAGTTCCTTTTTCGTCAAACGAAGCGGTACGATTCTATCGAATACGTGTCGTAGAGTAACACGCATATATACACAAGCATTACAATCGCACACGATAATACGTGTGCGGTTTTTTTATACATGACGAAACACTATCGGCACTAAAAAACCGCCGTAAGGCGGTTTTTTATAATTATTTAATTGCGTCAATCGTTACCTTAAAGAAGGGCTGGCGGTGACCGTTTTTCTTGAAATAACGGCTCTTCTGTTTATATTTGATAACATCAATAGTTTTGTTGCGACCAATTTCTATCAGTGTCGCTTCTACTTTTGCACCGTCAATCAAAGGGGTACCAATAGTAGTATCTTTGCCGTTATCAACAAGGAGAACCTCGCTGAAAACAACCTTATCACCAACCTTCCAATCACCGAGCATTTTCTCGATTTTGATTGTCTCGCCGGCAGACACCTTATATTGCTTTCCGCCTGTTTTTATTACAGCAAATTCCATAGTCCTGCATTCTATATGAAATCTTTAAAATACGCAAGTGCGGGGCTTATTCAGGGCATTTCACGGCCATTTCTCGAGCGGTTATTATTAACGCAATATTTTTTACTCCCCCAGCAACGGCTTCTCCACTTCATCAAGCGTTATAATCGATTTACCGTCCAACGTTCGCATAATATCCTTGTCAATCCGCTTGTACTCAACATTCGTTTTGTTATATTGATTGACGACTGTTTCAAGCGACTTACCAAGCTTCCGATGATGCTCTTCGTATACCATAAGATGTTTTTGCAAATCTTCGACATTCTTTCTGATTTCTTTTGCCGACTCTTCAATTTGAAGCGCCTTTAATCCCTGCATGACAGTTTGAAGATACGCCAAAAAAGATGTCGGGGACACAATAATAACTTTATATTTATTTGCCGCCCGTTGAATGAGATTATCAGTCTCCTCCGTAATGGCACCAATCTTATTGACCAGCAAATCATAATAAATCGCCTCGTGCGGAATAAACATAAAAGCAAAGTCCATCGTTCCTTCTCCGGGGCGGACATACTTGGCCGTTTCCTGGATGCGAAGTTTCAAATCATTAACGAACGCCTTTTCAAGTTTTTCCTTTTCCGCCGGATTACGCTCCTCCACCAGCTTATTATAATTTTCAAGTGAAAACTTAGAGTCAATCGGGATTATCTTATCTTTAACAAAGACCACCGCATCGACGATTTCTCCGTTCAAAAACGGATACTGCATTTGATACTGACCCGGAGGCATTACATTTTTCAATAATGTTTCAAGATAATATTCGCCGAGAATCCCCCGCTGTTTCGGATTTTTCAAAATATCCTGAAGATTCTGGAGTTGATCGGCAAAAGAAACAACTTGTTTGTTTGTTTCGTCCAATTTCACCAAACCCGTCGTCACTTCACGAATAAGCTTTGCGGACGCCTCAAACTGCTTGGCTGATTCGCCAAATTGGGTCTGTAACGTCTGATTCATTTGTGTGGCCGTTTCTCCCATTCTGACTTCAACCGTCCGCGTCAATTCAGACATTTGCTTTGATGTATCGCCGATACGACTATCCATACTCCGCCCAAAATCGGTCATTTTTGAATCCATTGTCCGGTTCAACTCATTCATCTGTTGGAGCAATAACTGCATCGCTCCGCTGTCCGCCGATTCCGTATTTTTTTTACGCTCTCGCACAAAAAATAAAATAATTCCCGACGCAAAACCGATAACAATGAGCACGACCGCCAAAAGCACAATACTTGTTGTATCCATGCGCGCAATTATACCAATCTAAATTAAATTATGGTAGTATTAATTCATTATACGCCATCTATCACCGCAACAATGTCACTTCATCAACAAATCAAAGGCGAAATCAAAACAGCAATGCTCGCCAAAGATACGGCAAAACTTAATGTCGTTCGAGGAATGGTCGCCGCTTTTATGAACGAACTTGTGGCAAAAACCCGCAAACCGCAAGACGAGCTCACCGACGAAGAAACACTTGCCGTCATTCGTCGCCTGGTTAAACAACGCAAAGATTCAATTGAACAATTCACCGCCGGCCACCGCGCAGATTTGGCCGAAGCCGAAGCCGGAGAACTCAAAATCCTCGAGGTGTATTTGCCGAAAATGATGAATCTGGATGAAGTGCAAAAAATCGCCGCCACCAAAAAAACAGAGCTCGGCATAACCGACAAAAAAGATATCGGCAAATTAATGAGCGCCATCATGAAAGATTTAAAAGGCAAAGCCGACGGATCCGACGTCAAAGCATCAGTAGAATCGTTATTCAACTAACGCCGTCAGCCTCCCAATAACCCTGTCCGCCCCACGGACAGGGTTATTGCAGAAATTAATCGCCCGGAGTTGCCCTTATTCAAAAAAATGATATAATTTTTCAATTCCAACCTTTGGAAACCACACGGCCCTATCGTCTATCGGCTAGGACGGAGCCTTCTCAAGGCTCAAAGCAGGGTTCGATTCCCTGTAGGGTCACAAAAACAACAAGCCAATGCGACCAAGCATTGGCGCCTATGTTTTTTGTCGACCCTACAGGGAATCGAAAGACGGAGCGGGACCCAATTCAGCAGAATTGGGTGCGAGTCGGGGTAGCGGAAATTTGACTACGACGGCATTCAAATTATCCGTGACCGAAAGCGTACTCG
>CAJBMK010000043.1 GCA_903954165.1 uncultured bacterium
CGAAATGACCGCATCCACCCGGTGCGGATTTTTCCGGTTTACCGCTCAAAAGGACTTTACCTATCGGATAATCCTGGATATGGCTTTTCCATCGGAGTACGATTTTAAACTCGATTCCGCACTGATCACGCGGGTGAAAACGAAGAATTGTTTCTTGACCAAACATTACGGCCGTCCGAGTGGCAGGAATATATCGGACAGAAAAATATAAAGGAGAATTTACGCATCCTGCTCACTGCGGCCAAACAACGCAACCATCCGCCGGAGCATCTCTTGTTTTATGGTCCGCCGGGACTTGGAAAAACAACACTGGCCCACCTTATCGCTCACGAAATGGGTGCTCAGATGAAATCAACCTCCGGTCCGGCAATTGAAAAAATCGGCGACCTGGCTTCAATTTTAACCAACCTGTCACCGGGCGATATTTTATTCATTGACGAAATCCATCGGTTAAACAAATCAATTGAAGAAGTCCTCTACCCCGCGATGGAATCTGGTGTGTTGGATATCATTATCGGCAAAGGTCCGTCCGCACGCACAATTCAACTCGAACTGCCTCCGTTCACCATGATTGCGGCCACCACGAAGATAGCAATGCTTTCGGCTCCGCTTCGTTCACGATTTGGTGGAGGAGTTTTTCGCCTGGAATTTTATACAAATGAAGAAATCGAACAAATCATTACCCGTTCGGCAAAAATTCTGGGTATTGAAATTGAACCGGGCGCATCAAAAGAAATCGCCAAACGAAGCCGATTCACCCCGCGTACCGCCAACTACTTTTTAAAACGATGCCGTGACTTTGCCCAAGTCAAAGGAAGTGCCCTATCAAAAGATACGGTGCAAGAAGCATTAACACTTCTTGGTGTTGACGAAGAAGGCCTTAATCAAGCCGACAGAGCGTTACTCCTGGCTATTATTGATAAATTTAGCGGCGGACCGGTTGGGTTAAACACCATAAGCGCGGCTCTTTCGGAAGAAATGTCCACGATTGAAGACGTTCACGAACCATATCTTATTCAGTTAGGTTTTTTGGAGCGAACACCGCGAGGAAGAACGGTCACTAGTAAGGCGTACGGCCATATTAAAACCAAAAACAGCAACTCAAAACTTTTATAAATCAAAAAAATAGTCTAGAATGAGAAAATAGAACGCATAATAATCAATATATATGTCAGGACATAATAAATGGAGCCAAATTAAACGCCAAAAAGAGAAGACTGACGGCCAAAGAAGTAAAATTTTTTCAAAGTATGCCAAAATAATCGCTGATGCGGCCAAAAAAGCCAAAGGAAATAAAGACGACCCAAGCCTTCGAACCGCGGTGGAAAAGGCCAAATCGTTTAATATGCCG
Organism: uncultured bacterium; assembly: GCA_903954165.1. Taxonomy (GTDB): domain Bacteria; phylum Patescibacteriota; class Minisyncoccia; order Phycocordibacterales; family CAJBMK01; genus CAJBMK01. Next base: position 1,352 of record CAJBMK010000043.1, read on the forward strand.
AACGATAACATTGAACGTGCAATAAAAAAGGCTACCGAAGCCGGCGCCGCCTCAATGGAATCAATTACCTACGAAGCATACGGTCCGGGCGGTTCGGCGATGATAATTGAAGCCATGACGGATAACCGCAATAAAGCTGCCCAGGAAATCAAAATGATTCTTGCCCGAAACAACTTTTCGCTAGCCGATATGGGAAGCGCCACATGGGCGTTCAAGCGTGAAGGAATAGACTGGAAACCAACCACCACCACCCCGCTCGGGGAAGAAGACATTGTTTTACTTGAAAAACTAATCGATGAACTGGAAAACTGTGATGAAGTACAGGAAGTGTTCACGAATGCGGAATAGAAAGTAGTAAAATACCTAACCTCCCCCGCCGTAATCGGCGGGGGAGGTTTTCAAATGACCGCAAAACGCGATACTATAGTCATCATGAAAGTAATCTCTATAGACCCGGGCTATGAACGCGTCGGTATCGCCATAATCGAAAAACTACAATCAAAAGAAGTATTATTGTTTTCCGAATGTTTCCGTACGTCGCCAAAAATCTCTCACGGAGGGCGATTACGACTTATCGGTGAAGAAATTGAACGAATTATCGACGAATTTCAACCTGACACAATGGCAATTGAGACATTGTTCTTCAACGATAACCAAAAAACAGCCATGGCGGTATCGGAAGCGCGAGGGGTGGTGATATACGAAGGAGCCCGAAAAGGCCTGACTGTCCGCGAATTTACCCCTCTGGAGATAAAAATGGCGGTTACCAGTTACGGAAGGAGTGACAAACAACAGGTAATTGAAATGGTAAAACGTCTAATTATAATTCCGCCGTCTTCAAAAAAGCTGGATGACGAATATGATGCCATCGCTGTCGGATTAACCTGTTTTGCCTATGAAAAAGTGAATGCTATCGGTTTATAGACGACAAAAAACAATAAAATCGAGTAAAAACTTGCTATACACTTGCAAAAAAATAGTAATCTGGTAAAACTATGAGAATTGCGTTTTTTATTATTAGCACAAACGCACTAAGAATTAATTTTCAAAGTATCGCCATGCGCAAAGAAGACGAACAAGACGAATTGGATCCGGCAAAGGATCCGGAAGAAACCGACTTACTTAAGTCGGATGATCCTGATGATTTCGGCGCTGAATTGCCGGAAGAAGAGGAAGAGTGGTAACACAAAGAGAATATATTCAAAAACCCGCATTGTATGCGGGTTTTTGAATATTTAGGCAACAATAATTTTATAAAAACGCTTTTTTCCGATTCGAATCGTTACGGTCGCCGTTGGTATCCAGTTATAGTCTGATATTTTTTCGTCTGTTTCTACAATCGAAA
>CAJBMK010000044.1 GCA_903954165.1 uncultured bacterium
AGAAGAAATCAGAATCAATCAAAGCGTTTGATATTATACGAAAGGAGTTATTAACCGGCGTATCCGGTATAGCGGAAATTACCGCTGCGGTTCAGAAAAGCGCAAAAAGACAATTAGCTGTCATGATGATCGATGGAGCATCAATGAAGCGTCTTGATGAGGCACAGGAAGTATTCGAAAAATTTCAAGCTCTTTCAAACGGTGAATCAGAAACCGGCATTAATTTTTTAGAAGGCTCTGACCTGGCACAATACCAGGAACGGATTGATGCATTAATTGAGGTTGCTGTTACGACTGAAATTTTTGACGCAATTCAAAAAAGTAGTGTCGGCGAAGATTCATTGGCTAAGCTTGAAAGTGCGCTCGAAAAATTTGTTACTAAAGAAAAAATGGGTTCCAAAGAAAAGGATGACGCGAGAAAGTTTGTGATGGAAACTATCGAGATAGCAGCGTCGTCGGGTAGGGGAACCAGTACGGAGGCGCTGGTAAAAAGGCTTATGTGTAGCCGTATTCTTATTAAGATGAAAAATAATATATAATATATGGATATAGATATTCAAAATCTTGAGACGCTTCTCGCGGAAGGTAAGTACGATGACGCGAGAAAAATAATCACTGAAAAAATTTCCGCTCCAATTACAGACGGGGAGAAAGGCGATAATTTGATCGGATTGTCGACTGCATATCTCGATATTTCAAACGCAATCAACACTCGCTATCGTGATGCATTGAAGGAGGCTGTTGAAGGAATGAAAGTATTGCGGTCTGCGGAGTCAAAGAACGGGGAAACAATTCAGATAGCCGAGGTAAGGGAAAAGTTAGATAATTTATAACGCGATAAAAAACGCGCACCATACGGGTGCGCGTTTTTTTATTATCTTTGCTACGGAAATGTGACACTCTTTATTGTTGGATGTATTTGATTTGATTGTGGATGTACTTCGATTGAATAGGGTAGAAAGTTAGGCCATTATTACCTGATTCTGAACAAGGCGCTGATAGTATTCATTGTCCCGCAATAGCTCGTCGTGAGTTCCTTGACCAACTATTTTACCCTGATCGAAAACAAAAATCTTATCTGCATCACGGACAGTAGCCAGGCGGTGAGCGATAATGACAGTCGTTTTCCCTTTTGAGGCTTCGTGTATACTCTCGCGGATTTTGGCCTCATTTTCGGTATCGAGGCTTGAGGTCGCTTCGTCAAATATGAGAATATGCGGGTTTTTTATAAGTGCCCGTGCAATACCGACACGCTGACGCTGTCCGCCCGAAAGTTTAACTCCGCGCTCACCAATAATAGTATTCCAGCCTTTTTCCAACTTATCTTTAAATTCCATAATGCGAGATAGTTTCGCAACTGATTCAAGTTCCTCATCAGTTACTTTTTCAGTATTTTCATCAAGACCAAACGTAATATTATATTTTATCGTGCCGTCGAATAGTGCCACATCCTGAGGTACAAGACCGATATTTCGACGCAGTACCCGATAGTCAATTGATTTTAAATCTACGCCGTCGACTAAGACAACACCCGACTGCGGGTCATAGGCACGAAGAATCAGTCCGACAATTGTTGATTTGCCGGCTCCGGACTTTCCAACAAAGGCGTGGCGCTTTCCTTCTTCTAACACAAAAGAAATATTTTGTAGTGCAGGCGATTCATCCGTTAATACATTCGACTCTGTTTCCTCATCTTCATCATATTCTTCGCCTTCATCGATATTATCATTGAGCTCGTCTTTATCGGACCGCGAGCGATACGTAAAATTTACGTCCTTAAATTCAATGCGACCGCGAAACTGGTCCATGCTGGACGGATGTTCGGGAACTGAAATGTTCGGTACGTAATCAAGAAATCGAAAATATTTGACGACCGGCGCAATATTTTTCGTTAAATTTCTTTGAATATTGCTTATGGTGGGCATTGTTCCTAATGCTGAACTAATCCAGAGGTACGTTGTAACAAACATACCGGATGATATTGTTCCGCGATATGCAAAATAGCCGCTTAAAGCAACACATAAGGCTTGTGACAGAAGACTAAACCACTGTGCGCTATAAAACCAATTAATATAGCTTTTCCATAGCGGTACTCCTATAAAACCCATCGATAAATTATTTGCGTCTATTTCTCGACTGACTCGCTCTTCCTGCGCATTCACATATACAACCTCGGCGTTTTGAAGTACCTCGCCGCGCTGTTTGTACGCTTTATTATAGAGTGTGTCGAGTGAGTTAATTCTGGAAAGAAATTTTGAATTGTAATAGAGGGTAAATACAATATAGATCGCAAGTACGACAATAGTCGCTACACCCACCAGCGGTACATTTATTAACAAAAATAGTATTGGAATTAACACCATGAGCAAAGTCGGCATTAAGTCATATATACTCATAAACAGCATTCCTGTTACTGCGGTTTCACCTTTTGATATAACGCTTTGTTTGATAAGCGAATGACCCAAATGATGCTGTCCCATAGAAATACTAAAATATTTCTTCATTGAAACATCGGAAAGAAATCGACTCATTTCATAGTCAATCGATTTAATTTCAAAATGCTCCCGAAAAAAACTTGTTCCGGAGCGCGCTATTGTCAGAATAAATAAACCCCCAACCCCCCACATAAATGCATTCGTATTATTTGTCGTCACGGCATTTACAATGGACCCAAATAGTATCGGAACGACTGCGGCAATTGCCTGATATAGTACGAGGAATGTGAGCGATATAATAACCGGAACATGAAACGGTTGACACAAATCCCAAATTCGTCTAATTATTTGAGTTTTCTTCATATATTATATAGATAAATAATGCAAATTCGGGAACGAAAGGCACTAATAATTCGCACAATTATATCACATTAACGTCGATTGAGCCAATAATAATAGCCGTCAATTCTCGGGTGATATAGGTCGAAAAGTCTCTATTTGTAATGGAGACGGGTAGTGTGCTTGACATATATATACAATATTGTACAATCTTCGCGGTATTAGTAATACCCAAACATATTGTTTGCTGACAATGTTGTATTGCCGAACAAGTACGCAATACATCAATGTCGGAATTTGTTCATTGTAATCAAGAGCAAATAGTGAATACACTGTGCGTGTCACAAAAATAGAAGGAACTGAAATTATGAAT
>CAJBMK010000045.1 GCA_903954165.1 uncultured bacterium
GAAGTTTTTGAAAAAACAGGTAGAAAAAATTGAGAAGATGCGTGTCCTTAAAGAAGAACTCAAACGATTGTATCAGGAGTATTTGAAGCGAGAACAAATATATTTGTCGTTTCACAAAAAAAAGATTGAAGCTGAGATGTCTTTACCGCAGACAGAGTTGGTACGTTTGGCCGATGAACTTGAAAAAGCGCGTGCGGTGCTTGCTTTGAACAAAGCCGGCGACCAAAAGAGTGCCGAGGCGCTTTCGCTTGAGTCGGAGTTGGGAAAAGTTCGACAGGAAAAAGATGAATGTGTCCGTTCCGTCGGACGTATTGAGGGAGAAATTTCGTCACTTGAACGAATGATTAAACGTCAGCAGGAAGTATCTTTTGCGGACGCGGGGAAACAAATTCCGTTTAAAGAGGTAGAATCATTGGCGTTTTCTGTTGACGCCGAGCTCGAACGAATCGAAAAAAGTGAAGATTTTAATATGGTAAAAGAGGTGTTGTTGCGGGTACGACGGTCGGTGGGTGAATTTTTGATACGTCACAAAGATACCAGGAATACGCAGGTTATTCTTGGAGCTGAAGAAGACATGAAACGATTGGCTGACACCCGACAGGAAATTGAAAAAACGGTTTTAGAAATTCAGGAAAAAGAAAAAGAAGTGTCGCTTCGTTATCAGGCAATGAGGCAAGAGATTGAAAAAGAAAAAGATTCCAACCGAGATGCCGAAAAAGCAATGTTTCGAATCGTGGCTTTGCAGAATGAATGGCGCAGTAAATTATCTATTTTAAAGGCCCGCGAAGATTCCCTGCGCTTGTCGGAAGATGATTGGAAACGAGAACAGACCGAAGGAGTTGTGTTGGTGGGGCGCGACGTGCTTAATTTTGAAACGTTTGTTGTCTGTAATGCGGAGCAATTACCGCTCGGTGACGAAGCGGTGGCTCTTGAGGTTCGTCATATTCAGGAGGATCGTCGTAGAATGATAGAAAAGATTCAAATTCGACTTGAAGAAGGCGGGGGATTGGGAAGCGAAGACGTTATGAAAGAATATCAGGACGTAACGGAACGAGATGTATTTCTGACCAAGGAGGTGGATGATTTAGAGAAAAGTGCGGCATCTTTGCGTGTGCTTATTGCCGACTTGGCGGTTCGTATTGATGCGGAGTTTAAAACCGGGATTGAAAAAATTAACAAACAGTTTAGTGATTTTTTTGCGCTTATGTTTGGCGGGGGGACGGCAAAATTAGTTCTTGTCAGAGAAGAAAAGAGAAAACGCCGAATATCTTCGGAAGACGGCGGAGAAATTTCCGCTATGATCGAGAGCGAACCGGAGCCTGAAGCGGAAGAAGGTCTGGACGTCGATGTGTCGTTGCCGCGGAAAAAAATAAAAGGTTTGACTATGCTTTCCGGCGGAGAACGGGCGCTTACATCCATTGCTCTTATTTTTGCCGTGTCACAAGTTAATCCTCCGCCGTTTGTTATTCTGGATGAAACAGACGCCGCACTTGATGAGGCTAATTCAAGAAGATACGGTGATATGATAGAAAATCTTTCAAAACTTTCTCAGCTTATTGTTATAACTCATAATCGCGAAACAATGTCGCGCGCCGGAGTCCTTTACGGCGTAACGATGGGGGGAGACGGGGTTTCAAAATTATTATCTATTCAGTTTGATGAAGCCGTAGCTGTTGCAAAATAAGTGATGAATATCCGCCCGCAGACCTCAAACGGGCGATTTTTTTTATGCATTAAAAAATAGGTAGAATGACGCGTGTCATTGTACCTATTGGGTGAAATAACAGGATTTACCTGTCGTTTTCGGGGATTAGTTCGTCATGCCGTTCATGACTCATATGAAGCGCTTCATGGATATGCTGTCTTGTCGGAATAAAATCAGTTTTCTGGTGAGCCGAATTGATGATTGTTTTTTTCATAATTCTCTGCAAATTCCCGGTTTGGTTTGGGTTGTCAACGGCTCGATGCATTGCTTCAAAGCCGGTGATTAACATTCCACAGAAACATACTGTCGGAGTCGTTAGAGGCATAAGAATTTGTCCTTTCTATTGTAATTATATACAAAAAGCATATATAAAGTCAAATCAAATATTGACAAATGCTGTTTAATTATGTATTCTATTTGTAGACAAATAATCATTGTGCTGCCTGTGTCGGTAGCTTTGTGTGATTTAAATATTCATTGAAAGGGGAACGCATGATAACAAAAGAACAGGCGGAATTATTCAAAAAGGTTATAACCGAGGCTGAAGGCGGGTTTAGTATTATTTTTACTCAACCCGATCCGGACGCGCTTGGTTCGGCATTTGCAATCGCCTATATGGTGCGTGAAATAACAAACGGAAAATCGGTCAAGGTATTTCATTGCGGTGGGTTTGCCCATCCGATGAATCGTGCTATAGCCAATAAATTTACCCTGTTCGACCGGGTAACTTCCATTGCAAATTTTACTGAAAAGGATAATAGCAATGTGATTCTCGTGGATTCCAGCAAGGTTAATGATTCCCGATTGGGAGATTTGGCCTCGACAATAGTTCCAATTGTGGTTGTTGATCATCATCGAAGCTCCGATATTGAGCAAGGTAAGGCAGGGCAATGCGTCATCATTGAAGAAATTGGCGCCAGTTGTACACTCGTTGTTGAATTGTGGAGCTTGCTCGGTTTTTCATTTGAAAAAGTTGAACAGGCTATTCCAACACTGCTTGCGCTCGGTATCTATAACGATACCGAATCTCTCATCGATACAACAGAGCGTGATCGCAAGGCTTACATTACGGTCGCCGAACATATCGATCATGACGAGTTTAATAAGTTAATTCGTCACGATATTCCAAATAGTTGGTTTTGCTATTTGGAAAAAGCGTTGTCAACACGGAAGCACTTGGGAGACAAAACAGTTGTCTATCTCGGAGAATTAAACGTATCCGATGCGGATGTGCTTGCGTGGATAGCTGAAACCTTGATTCGGCACGCCTCGGTTTCGCTGGTGGTCGTGGCGGGAATGTTGCACGACGAAAAAAAGGCCGAAAAAGGGCGCTGTAATCTTGAAGGTAAGATTCGTATTAGTGCCCGCAGTGCAAATCCGTCTATTAATCTGAGCCAGTTTCTGGAAGATTGCTTCGGCGGAGGAACGGGCGCAAAAATGATGCCGAACGGTAAGGGGAGCGGGGGCGGATTGGTCGAGGTGGGAATACAGCCGTGGCTGATTGATTCCCCTTCCTTGTCTGAAGATGCCCGCAAAGCGCTTCATCAGTTTGTTTCCATACGGCTGACCCAGCTCGTGTGTCGAGATTAGAGTTTCAGTTTTTTTATAGATGAACCCCCGATTTTATGGTCGGGGGTTTTATTTTATACGCATTTGAGTTCGTCGGCATCAAAGGCTCCTTTGATGCGTAAAAGATTTACGTAAAACCTTTGGTCTTCTTCGTCAAACCAAATATATTCTATAGGAAGACCGACGGTTATACTCGTGGGAACACCCTTTATTGAGTGTATAATCGGCGTTTTACCTATAACAACAGTACCTTTTATGAATGGCGGTGCTTTTAGTGTCATCGGCATATGTTCTCTTTCTTTATGCTGTTTTATTCTGTTTTATCCTGTTGAAATAATAGACCACTATTCAATAAAAGAAAAGGGGTATTATGATTCTTATACGATTGCGTAGTCAAGGGTTTTGCGTTCCGGATCGGCTCCAACTACCTTGAAGCGAATCTTGTCACCGAGACGAAATCTTTTTTTTGATTTTTCACCGACGGCGGAAAATGTTTTTTCATCAAATGTAAACCAGTCATTGCCGAGATCTCGCAGGCGAATCATACCGTCGGAACCCGTTTCTTTTTCTTCAATGAACATGCCCCACTCGGTAATGCCCGAAATGACGCCGTCAAATTCTTTGCCTATGAATCGTTGCATGTATTCCACCTGCTTTAGTTTTTTTGAATCTCGTTCCGCTTCGGCGGCGGATACTTCGCGGAGTGATGCGTGTTCGGCGATCGATTGGTATACGGCCATTTCGGTAGCGTTCGCGTTTTTTCCCTTCAATGTTTTTTCCAACAAACGATGCACAATAAGGTCGGGATATCTGCGGATAGGCGAAGTAAAATGAGTGTAATATTCAAATGACAGACCGAAGTGGCCGATATTTGAAGTTGAGTAAATGGCTTTTGCCATGGAGCGAATCGTCGCCGTTTTAATCAGAGATTCTTCGGAAGTCCCGATGATTTGGGTTAGTAATTTTTTCAAATCATGGACGCGCACTTCGCCGTTTTTGTGCGGAAGGTCATGGCCAAGAGCTTTTGCAAAAGCAGCGAGGCTGATAATTCTCTCCCTGTTTGGGTAATCGTGAATTCGATAGAGAAACGGATCGTTCGCGTTATTTTTTTGCTGTGTTTTTTTCCACATAAAATGGGCGACTTCACGGTTGGCGAGAAGCATGTATTCTTCCACGAGTCGGTGCGTATCAAGACGCGCCTTGCGGGTAATTGAAATTGGCCTTCCTTCCGCATCAACCGTTATTTTTATTTCATTACTCTCAAAATCAATCGAGCCGTTGCGACTTCGCTCGTCCTGCAAGGTTTTTGCAATACGATTCAATGTTCGGAGCGTGTTTGATGTGGCGTCGTTTCCGTTACTAATTGATTCCTGCGCGGTTTCGTATGAAAATCTTTTTATGGATCGGATAATTGTTTTACCAAACCATCGGTCCTGAATTGTAATTTTTTTTCCTTCTTCTTTTAATATAAATACGGCAGAAAAAGCCAAACGGTCTTGGTCGGGATTTAAACTGCACAAATCATTTGAAAGAATCTCCGGTAACATCGGAATAGTTCGGTCGGCCAAGTACACCGAAAACGAACGTTCCTGAGCTTCCTTGTTTAACGCCGTTCCGGGTGTGACGAAATGAGAAACGTCCGCAATATGAACGCCGATCTCGTAGGTATGAGGTGCTGTTTCGCGAAAAGAAATGGCATCGTCGAAATCTTTTGCGTCAACAGGGTCGATGGTAAAAGTCGGTGTTGTTCGGAAATCACGACGTAATGCGATTTCGGTTTGCGGAATACCGTTGTGGTATTTTGCTTTTGCCTGCTCCGCCTCTTTTTCTACCGGAAGCGGGAAGCCAATGTCGAATCCTTTTTCAATAGCAATAGAGTGCATTTCCACAGAATTGTCTCCTTTTTTACCGAGTACGGAAATGAGCGTTCCTTCCGGGTAGAGCGAATGCGGTTTCCAGTCGGTCATTTCAACAACACCTTTCATGCCGTCCTTGGCGTCTTTCGCCTGATTAAATGGAATTATGATATTTGTGTAAAACTTTTTGTCGTCCGGTCGGAGAAAAAAGTATCCTTTTTCTTTAATCAGTTCACCGACAAACCGGGTACGGACACGTGAAATAACCCGGACTATTTTTCCGGTTTTTTGGCCCATTTCTGAAAGAATTTCGAGCGATACCGTATCGCCGTGAAGTGCGGTATTCAGGTCTTTTCGGTCTACAAAGATATCTTCGGCAATTTTTTCGCTTTCAAAATATCCGCCGCCTTTGCTGATGATTGCGATTGTTCCGGTGAGTAATTCGCTATGTTTTTCTTTCCTTTTTAGGTTAGAAGTACCGTGGTGAGGTTTTCTATTCATTTCTCATATTCTAGCATAAACGGACATTTTTTTCAAATTAAAATGTATTTATTGTCAATGGTCGGGAAGTGCGCTATAGTGTCACCATGGAATATAAAAAGAGAATCGGAAGTAAGCCGTTTAAGTCGTCCGGGTTCAAAAAAACCGGCGGATACGCTCCGAAATTTGGAACAAACGCTACCGGCGGCGGACAGCCTCCGGTCAGAAGCTTTACCACATCATCATTTGAATCAAAGCCGTTTAGCCGTATGCCGAATAATACCTATCGTGCGGGAGCGGACGCTTCAGGCGGTCAATCAAGGCCGAGCGGTCAAGGTTTTGGCGATCGAAAACCGAGTGGTTCATTTTCAAAATTCGGCGGAGGCAAAAGTAATTTTCACGGCTCGGCGGGTTCTTTTAGTAAAACGCCCTACGGCGTGAAACCGAAGCCACGATATGACGGGGGCGGTAATCGAGCCGGATCAGGCGACCCAATGTACGAATCGTCTACATCGGCTCATTCATTTGCAAATCGTTTTCAAAAGTGGCCGAGCAAGCCGTTTGAGAGTCGTACTTCCGCAATGAATCCGTATAATAAACCAAAACCTTCTTTTGGAAGCCAGTCTTTTGGGTCTCGTCCTGTTGGCGATAAACGCCAGAATCCGCGTTTTGCGGAGGCCGGTTTTCCCGATGCTCCGTCCGGCGTATCCGGTTCGTACAACAAATATAAAACCAAATCGACTGCGGATGGAGTGCGACGCCAACCGTCCATGAATACATCCTGGGGCGAAGAAGCAAAATGGTATAATGAACTTTTGGAAAACGGAAAAGATACGTATCAAAGCGAAGTTATTTTGCCGAATTTGTTGCGATTGGTAAAACCTGAGAAAGGAATGGTAGTTGCCGATATTGCCTGCGGTCAGGGATATTTTTCACGCCAGTTCGCGGCGGCGGGCGCTTTGGTGATTGGTTCGGATGTCTCGGCGGAATTAATCCGCATTGCAACGGAGTCAGCCGGCGGTCCTGAATACCACAACGTACCGGCGGATAATTTGTCATTTATAAAAAATAGTTCCGTGAATGTCGCTACTATCGTTCTTGCGATTCAAAATATTGAACATGTCGCCGCGGTTTTTGCCGAAGCGTCGCGAATTCTTCGAAAAGACGGAAAACTTTTTGTGGTGCTGAATCATCCGGCATTCCGAATTCCGAAAAAGTCCGGATGGGGCTGGGACGAAGAAGGTGTTCAGTATCGGAAAGTCGACGGCTATATGTCCGAATCGAGAACGGAAATTGATATGCATCCCGGTTCTCTAGAAAAAAGTGCCACCGTTTCTTTTCACCGCCCGCTTCAGTATTACTTTAAGGCGTTGGAGAAAACCGGTTTGGTGGTATCCCGAATGGAGGAATGGATTTCTCATAAGACTAGTACCGGACCGCGCGCACCGTTTGAGAATAAGGCGCGAAACGAAATCCCAATGTTTATGATGTTGGAATGTCGGAAAGGATAAACGGGAAGAAGTAAGAGTTATTAATCAGTAATGGTTTCACCGAGGTGTGACCGAAAAAAATAATACCATGGGAAGAAATAATAGAGGTGATCGCGGAGGGTTTGGCGGAAATCGTGAAGGCGGTTCCCGATATGAAGGACAGGGATTTAAGCGCGGAGGGTTTGGGGGGGGAGACCGCGGAAACGGATCCGGACCTCGGTTTGGAGGTCAGGAAAGAGAAGTTACTATGTACGACGCCACGTGCGCTGATTGTCATAAGCCGTGTCAGGTTCCTTTTCGTCCCGCCAACGGTCGCCCGGTGTTTTGTAAGGATTGCTTCATGAGTAACGATGCTCCCGCAAAACCAAAATTTAATGATGCTCCAAGAAATGATTTTGCCCGTACACTTCGTCCTGAACCAAGTTTCAAACCACAGACCGATACTGCTGTTTCGTCGGTTAAAGGGAACGATGAAATAAAAAAACAGCTTGAAGCCGTCAATACCAAACTCGCAACACTTATCGGTTTAATTGAGAAAATGAACAAACCGGCTCCGGCGGTAAGTGCCGAACCGATTAAGGTTGTCGCTAAGCCAAGTGTGCCCGAAGTGAAAGAAAAAGCGAAGAAGCCAACCGTCTCCAAAATAAAAAAGGCAAAGTAAATAAAAAAACCGCAACATTCCGTTGCGGTTTTTTTTAATGATTTTTGTTGCGTTGGGATGTGTAGCGGTATAGCTCCGATAATCCGATCTGTTTTCGAATCTTGACTTGAAAACTTGGGGTATGCTATACTCTACCTACCAAACGGTAGGTAAAATTAATTATGGTAAAAAACACTAAAACAACAAAGGAGAAAATATTGGACGGGGCGCGGAAACTCTTTTCTCGTCGCGGATTTGATAGTACATCTATGGCTGAAATTGCCACTGTGTGCGGTATTCAAAAAGGATCGCTGTATTATTTTTTTAAAAATAAGGAACATATTTTTTCTGATATTATTCATGACGTTATCGGCAAGATAACTCTGTTTTTGTCCGAATATAAAGGTGGAAAAGAAACGTTTTCCGCATTAATTGAAGAAACAATCAACATCAGTTTGAATGATAGTTTACTGGTACGCATGTCTGATGAAAGTCAGTTTCCCTGTAAACCGCACTTATGTAAAGAGATGGTGAAGGGTGTGGCGACAATGAAAGAACATCTGGAACGGATTCTTCGGGGATGGAGTATTCGGGAACCGGAATTGGCTGTGGAGGTGGTGTTGAATGCGGTTCACTCATATGTTATTCATTCGAAATCATCCGGGCGTCAGCGGGACAAAAATGAGTATGCGGAATATTTGGCAAAAATTATTAGCAACAATAAATAATATAAAAAATTATGACAGGTCTCAATATTTCATACATTAAAAATCATAAAAGAATAATGACAGCGCTCCTGATAGCGGTACTTGTTCTTGTTATTGCGGTTCCTCGCGTGATGAAGAAAACTGTGCCGGTAGATTTGTCTTCATTAACAAAAACAGTTTCGGCTGTGGCTGTTGATGATTTTTCATCCGGAACTGGTCGGGTGTCTGCCGACGGTACGGTTGAATCTCAAGCCCAAGCCGAACTTCGAAGTCAGGTTATTGCGCCGGTGGCTAAAATTAATGTTTCTATCGGTGATAAGGTTTTTACCGGACAATCATTGGTGACATTGCAGGGAACTGATGTAAATGCTCAATTGGCTCAAGCTGAGGCCGGTTTGACGGCTCAAAAAGCACGCTTGCAGGATATGTTAAACGGCGCTCGCCGTGAAGATTTAAACTTATCTGAAACTGATGTGCGTACGGCAAATCAGGTTCTCAGTAATGCGTACATGAGCGTTTCGAATTCACTGAACGACGCCTATATTAAAGCCGATGATGCGGTTCGCAAGCAAATTGCCTCAATGTATGCGAATGCGGAAGATTCAAATCCAACGCTGTCGTTTTCGGTATCAGATTATCAATTAAAAGTAAGTGCGGAATCGGGACGAGTGCAGGCAAGTCGTGAGCTCAATATGTGGCGTAGCGAGCTTGATTCGATTTCCGATTCTTCAACGTCGGTGGAGTATGATGCGGTAATAACAAAATCAAAAGCTCATCTTTCTTCAATCAGAAATATTCTTAATGTCATCTCATCGGCTCTGACCACTGCCCTTAATCTTTCGCAGGTAACGCTAGACGGGTACAAAGCGATGCTTAATGTCGGGCGCGGAAATGTGAACGGTGCTTTGTCGTCGGTAACCTCGCTCGAGCAAGGTTTAATCGGTTTGCGTTTGGCTGTTGAACGAGTGCAGGGTCAGTTAGCTCTTAAAGTTGCCGGGACGTCGAATGAAGGAATACTTGCTCAGCAGGCGGTTGTCGAACAGTCACAGGCGGCTGTAGATAATTTACGCGCTCAGGTAGCAAAGACGGTGATTCGGTCACCGATTGAAGGAACGGTCGCGTCGGTTCCCGTCAGAGTCGGTGAACTTATGACAATGGGCCAGCTGGTCGCGTCGGTTGTCAGTGTTGATTCTCTTCAGATTAAGCTGTATGTCAGCGATAGTGACGTCGGTAATTTTCGCGTCGGTGATCCGGTCGTTATATCGGCTACAGCGAAGGGAACCGTTTCAAATATTTCTCCAAGTATAGATTCGAAAACGAAGAAGGTAGAAGTTAAAGTGCTTGTTACTTCTCCGAAAGATGCAAGTTTGGTGGTGGGTCAAAATGTTACTGTGGTCATTGCCGGAACAAATACCGCAACATCATCAGTTTCCTATTTTTTACCTATTCAGGTCGTAAAAATTGATTTGAATACCGCGGCTGTTTACAGTGTTGATAGTCAATCCGTTGTAACTGAAGTTCCTGTAACATTGGGAAAAGTGGTGGGGGAAACAGTGGAAGTTACGGGCGGAATTAAACCGGGTATGGTCGTGGTATCGCCTTCATTTGAATTAAAAACCGGTGATACGGTTGTTATTAAGAAATAATAAATTGTAACCGAACCGCTTTTTTGCGGGCCGTTTACGCTGAACGATATGGAACAACAACCAAAACAAAACGAGCATACGATAGAAATGAATTCTGATTCACGGTATCTTGATAAACTTACTTTTGATCCAAAATTACGCGACGGTTGGCTGGCGTTTTTTGTAAAGAATTTTCGAGTGGTTATTTTGCTCATCATTCTTATATCGATTTGGGGCGTGTACTCATTTATGCAATTGCCACGCGAATCAAATCCGGAAGTGAAGATTCCGATTGCCGTGGTGACGACTATTTATCAGGGTGCTTCACCGGCGGACATCGAGGAATTAGTAACAAAAAAACTTGAGACCGGAATATCCAGTTTGTCCGGATTGAAAAAGGTTACTTCGAATTCGATGAATTCAGTTTCGGCTATTACGGTTGAGTTTGATGCAAAACAGGATTTGAACGATTCAATTCGAAAACTCCGCGATAAAGTAAATACCGCACAAAAAGATTTGCCTGCGGATGCCAAAGAACCGACGGTGACCGAGATTTCATTCGACGATACACCGATTTGGACGGCTGTTCTGACCGGTCCGTATGACGGATTTACAATGCGTCGCTATGGCGATTTAATAAAAGATGAATTAGAGAAAATTCCGGGCGTCCGTGAAATTAAAGTTTCAGGCGGTGACGAGCGCGAATTTGAGGTTGCCTACGATCCGGCCAAATTAATGTTTTACGGTATTTCCGCTGATCAGGCCAATTCAGCAATAAAAGCGGTTAATTTGGCTGTTCCAGCCGGAAATTTTGAGGGGAAAAATTATAATTATTCTGTCCGTTCCGATTCGCGATTTTATACCGCGGAAAACCTTGGTAAGATTGCCGTTACGACAACCGAAGGCGGAGCGACGGTGCTTTTGCGCGACCTAGCTTCGGTGAGCGAAAAAGCCATAAAGAAAACAATATACTCCCGTCTTTCGATTCTCGGGTCTGAACCACGGAATGCCGTTCGTCTGGATTTGGTAAAAAGAACGGGCGGAAATATTGTGGTCACGGCCGACACCGCAAAGGCGACGGTGGAAAAAATGATAAAAAGTTTTGGACCCGGAGTGACCTACGATACTACGACCGATCAGGCCAAGCGTATTCGTCATGATTTCAATCAGCTCGGTCATGACTTTGTTTTGACTCTCATACTTGTCTTTGGTATTTTGTTTCTCATTGTTGGTTTGAAGGAGGCGTTTGTGGCCGGTCTTGCTATACCGCTCGTTTTCTTTGCGACATTTGGGGTCATGTATATGACGGGTATTTCACTGAACTTCTTGTCGATGTTTTCGCTTATTTTGTCACTCGGTCTTCTTGTTGACGATGCTATTGTGGTGGTGTCGGCAACAAAACAATATTTGCGAACAGGGAAATATACACCCGAAGAAGCGGTTCTTTTGGTGTTGAATGATTTTAAAGTTGTTTTGACCACTACGACTCTGACTACTGTTTGGGCATTTCTCCCGCTTCTTATGGCTTCGGGAATCATGGGGCAATTTATTAAATCTATCCCGATTACCGTATCGGTGACCTTGATTGCGTCGCTCCTGATTGCGCTCATGGTCAATCATCCGCTCGCTGCTATTCTTGAACGTATTCGAATGACACGCCGTTTCTTCGTTTCGATAGAAATAGCGCTGCTCGCCCTATTGGGTCTCTTGGTGTATACGAACAGTTTCTGGGGATATGTGTTTGCCGCAATTACATTGTTTATCGAAGGATATATGATTTGGTGGTTTGAGCGCGGCGGGCGAGAACGATTGATTGAAAATGAAATCCTGAGCGTTGCGGAATGGAAAAGCGATGATCTCATTAAGAAGAAACTTCGCGAACAGGGTAGTCATGTTGACGCCAATTTTACCGACCGCCTTATTCACGGTATCGTGCACTTTAATAGCTTGTTGCCGACATATGAAAAGTATCTTCGTATGGTTATTGAAACGGCGAAAATGCGAAAACGCGTTCTTGGAATTGTCGGCGGAATATTTCTTGTGGCTATGGCTTTGCCGGTCGTTGGAATAGTACAATCCGAATTTTTCCCTGCGGCCGATTACGAAACAATATTCATTAGTATTGAGGCACCGAACGGATTAAAGCTTGATAATACGGATGCGATTACGCGAGAGGTTGAGTCGAGATTACTTAAGTATCCGGAAATTGCCAATTTCTCAACTGTTGTCGGTAATCCCGGCTCGTCACCGTCCCGTGCCGGCGGCGGAACTGTTCAGGGAGCAACGCATCTTGCGTCGGTTACCGTTACCTTGAAGGATAAGGAATTTCGAAAATTGAAATCGTACGATGTGGCCGACCTTATTCGTAAGGATATGTCTTCTGTAACGGGTGCAACGATAAATATAGAAGCACCGCGTGGTGGACCGCCGTCAGGAGCCGCGTTCGAAGCCCACATTGCCGGCGATGATTTGAAAGAGTTGAACCGAATTGCTCACGAATTGGCACCGATACTCAGTTCAATTTCCGGCGTCATTAACACCGACGTGTCGGTAAAGGATACAGCACCTGAATACACGTTCGCACTTGATCCGATAAAACTTGAAGAATTTGGTCTGAACGGCGCGTATGTCGGTTCGGCCTTGCGCACCGCAATCTCCGGAAGTGAGATTACGACTGTCATCAAGGATAATAAAGAAATAAAAGTGATGGCTCGGTTTGCGGAGGACAAGATACCGACACTTGAGTCGATTCAGAATTTGCAAATCGTCAATATGCGCAAACAGCCGGTTTTTCTCAAAGACGTGGCCAATATTGAGCTTCGCCCAGCGGTAAACGGTATTACGCGTATTAATCAGAAGCGAACCATTATTCTGTCGTCAGGTATTACGGCCGAAACAAGTTCGACTAAGGTGCTGGCAGAATTCCAGAAAAAGTTCAATGCTTCGTACAAAATGCCGGACGGGTATACAATTTCTTTCGGTGGTGAAAATGAACAAAATACCGAATCCGTGATGTCTATTCTTCGAGCGATGGTTATTGCAATGCTTCTTATTGTTTCAACGCTCATCATCCAATTTAACTCATTCCGTAAGGCGGCGATTGTACTTGTGACATTACCGCTTGCGCTCATTGGCGTCTTTTTCGGAATGGCTTTGTTTAATCTCCCGTTGTCATTCCCGGGACTGATTGGGATTCTTGCTCTGTTCGGTATTGTGGTGAAGAACGCAATTATTCTTATAGACAAAATTAATCTCAACCTCTCGATGGATATTCCGTTTATGGAATCAATCGTAGATGCCGGTAAATCACGATTGGAGGCAATCTTCATTACGTCCATATCAACTATCTGCGGTATTATTCCGATTACATTATCGAATGAAACATGGATGGCTCTCGGCGGTGCGGTTATTTTCGGACTCGCACTGTCGTCATTCTTAACGCTCTTCATCGTGCCGATATTGTTCGTGTCGTTGGTCAAGAAACCGGAGGAAAAGGAAGTGGCGGTTAGTCGTTAGGCACTAGCCGTTAGGAATTGGTAGGGAAATAATAATGAGAAGAAATTAAATCCCCCGTCCGCCAAAATGGCGCTCGGGGGATTTCCCTTGTCTGTGTAAGCTCCGCATCAGCCTATCTCTCGACGGGAAGTGGCCGTGTCTTTTTCTTTCCGTCCTCGCAATGACGGAGGAGGACGGTGGGGTGGTGGGTGATTGCTTGGTTTCGTTAGTTTCTTATTTCGTATCTTTTATTGATAGAGCTGTATAAAAACCGGCGAAGAGGGTAAGTCCGAGGGCGAAGAAAAGATAGCGGTAATCGAGCATTTTGGGCTCGTCAAACATGGTTAAATCGCTCATGTACATGATAATCATGGCAAAAATCGGGGCGGCTATGTAAGCGATTGGGCGGGTCATGCGGAAGATATTGATGATGTCGATTGCTTTTTTGTCCACCACTTTGAAGAAGTAAACATCGTTCATGATTTCAATCATACTGGCGCCGATGCGGGTAATGAAGAGAAGCACAACCCACAGTAGAAACGAGGGAACAGTCATAAAACCGCAAAGGCACGTTGAAATTGCAATAATGATGAAACCGGTTGCTAGGATCTCTTTTTCTCCGAGATAGGCGTCGGCGATTTTTCCAAGCGGCGCTTCAAATAATACAAACGGAACGAGCATGATGGCAAAAATGACGCCGATAGTGGTCCATTCAAAACCAATATACTTGTTGAGAAAAATCGGCATATAAACGACCATGATTGCATAGAAAAATTGGAGGAGGAAAGAAGTAAAAAGTATTTTTGCAATGTCGTGGTTATCTCGAATGTAGCGAATTGTTTTTTTGAAAGATATTTCCGGATATTCGGGATCTTTGAAATTTTTAAAATAGTATGAAAAAACAAAAAAAACAGGCAACAAAAGGAGAAAGCCGGCCATATAGATGTATGCAAATGCATTACCGCCTTGTGTACTGTATCGTTCGATAATGGTGGCGCCCACAATTGGGGAAAGTATGTAAGCGGTGTTAACCATGGTGAGGTAAATACCCCGAATTCCTCCAACCGTATCACTCGCCGAATACTCATCGATAATAAGGTCGATATTCAGGGCCATAACGGTAATAATTGCCATATAGACGATTATTGCCGTTAGAAGAACTATGGGTGATGTTGATGTAAAAAGTAACGCCAGCGTACACAATGCGCCAAAGAGAAGCGCCATTGTTGCATGATAGTTGCCGTATTTTCGAAGAATTTTCGGTAAGGCGAGATGAATAAAAAAAGCGGCTATTGAGCTGATGGTATAAATTGAACCGATAAGTCGTTCAGGGACAAGTGTTTCCAAAAAAGAAGA
>CAJBMK010000046.1 GCA_903954165.1 uncultured bacterium
GGACTGGATTGCCACGCTGCGCTCGCAATGACAGAAAAAGCCCTCTTTTTTTACTAATCCCTAATGGCTAGTGGCTAATCACTCTCCCCCTTATACTCCCCACTCTTTTCTTATCTTTGCTTCGTCTTCCGCCGAAATAGATTTTTTGAATTTTGCCGGCTTTCCCTTGACTCGAGTTTCGCATTCGGACCAGGTTTTGTGGATTTCAAGTTTTCCGCCAAGGAGTGATAAATAAGAATAGGCTTTGGCTCGGGAACGAGATGAATCTTTTTCTTTTTTGGCGGTCAAAGCACCGTCTTGAGCTTTTGTGGAAAGTGAAACCGTGTACTGGTCGGCGGAACCGTTATAGAGCGTGACAGGAATACCGTCGGCAAAACCGGTAGCAATTTCGTCACAACGTTCATTACCCGGAATACCGACATGTCCCGACACGTGTTGCCAGGATATTTTTTTGCCGCGTACAGTCGCATCCAATTCTTCCCACAAGTCGCGATTAACCACGTCTTGTTTGGTCGATGAAATCCAGCCGTTCTTTTTCCAACCGTGTACCCATTTGGTAATGCCGTTTATAAGATACGACGAATCGGTATGCACGATGACAGACGCACCGGAAGGAAGCGTTTCTAAAGCTTCAAGCGCGGCAGTCATTTCCATCCGATTATTGGTTGTGTGTGCTTCCCCGCCGCCAAGTTCGCGAGCTTTTCCGCCCGACACCACGATAGCACCCCATCCGCCCGGACCGGGATTACCTCGAGACGAACCGTCGCAAAAAATAATTGATTCTTCGGTCATAGCGGACATTGTATCATAAGAGGCGTATAAAAATAAAAAAAGGGTTTCTAGGCGGAAACATCGCCTAAAAACCCTTATCAACTCCCCCGAGCTAAGACGTGACTGTGCCGGAATAAAGCACCGTCCGAATTTTCTCTTTTCCCCGCGAATGAATGCGTAAAGAAAAGATGTTACTGTAACCAATAATCTGATTTTTGAAAAAAGAAATACGCATAATAAAGGTTGGACCGTCTATTTTTGCATAATTTCTTCAATATCAAAGTTCAGATTCTTCACAATACCCGCAACTCGATACAATGAAGTTCCTCTAAATACGATCACCTGCCGAGGTCGCTTGTCCGCTTTTGACGGCGAAGAAAGACGATGAAAGCATGGTTCCGCAATATCATTGAACACTCATCTTTTGATTACATCGCTCACCATGAAAGTTCTACGAAAAGAAAGTAAAATCGTAGACAATGTAACCGTTTATAATACTAACACTTATTATTAATTATGTAAATGATACGCAGGCGAAGCTCAGCTTTACGGCCGTAAATAGACTTCTCCAAAGAGCCGACAATGTCTACGACGTCACCCGTCCTCGCTTTCCCCATAGAACTATCATCTTGGACAAAAAAAGCAATCGCGGAAATAGCCATACCGTCGTCACGCAGAAATGAAAACTCCCGATGATTATTTTCTTTGCCGAATTTTCGAACAGACGACAATCGCGCACTTGAAATCAAGAAAACAGGTTTCGGATTTCCCAATCCAAACGGAGCCATTTGTTCAACTATTTTATACGCGTCCCAATTTATTTCATGTAACGTTATTTGCCGATCTATATATTCCGGATCCGGCTCGCTTCCTTCAACGGCATTCTTTTTTATGGCCACACGTAATTCTTCCTCCAAACGGGACAGTCCGTCTATAGAGATACTAAACCCGCCCGAGAGTGCGTGACCGCCGCATTCCAAAAATATACCGTCGGGTAGAGCCCTCATAACAGCCACCAAATTTGTTTTACCGTCCGAACGACATGAACCCTTAAGGACCGTTCCGCCTTCCCTGCCCCACACAAACGCCGGGCAACCGTATTCTTCGGCAAGAGTGTTGGCGGCAAGACCGAGAAGCGACGGTTTCCATTTTGGGTTACCGATAACCACCACCGACAATTTTTCATCGCCATGACGTTCGTGCAATATTTTTTTCATCTCTTTAACCATTGCCGCCACCGTACCTTTTCGCTGGTCATTTATTTCATTCAAATGCTCCGCCAGTGCCCCCGCCTCGGCTTCATTGGTTGTTGAAAGTAAACGAAACGCATCCATAGGAACACCCATTCGAGAAGCCGCATTAATACGCGGAGCAATCGTAAATCCAATATCGTCTTCAGTCAAAAAATGCTGATTAATTTTTGCCTTTGCCAATAGTTTCTGAAGACCCGGACGCGGCGATTTTCGAAGGACGGCAAGTCCCCAATAAGCAAATACCCGATTCTCACCCTGAAGCGGAACCATGTCGGAAATAGTGGCAATACCAACCATATCCAAAAGCCATTTTTCTACGCCTTTTTTGAGCGATAGTTTTTCCGAAAAAACAAGCGCCGATGCTAATTTAAAAGCGACTGCGGCCCCGCAAATCATTTTGTCCGGATACATGCATCCCGCTTGTTTTGGATTCAAAATCGTATGCGCTTCGGGCAAGATGTCGCCCGGTACATGATGGTCGGTTATTATTACTTCCATGCCACGACTGTTCGCAAACACCACTTCCTCGCCATCATTTATACCGCAATCAACGGTAATAATAAGCTTCGTTCCGCGATCCGCCACTTCCGCCAGCCCTTTGTTATTTAATCCGAAACCCTCTTCATTACGACTCGGAATATACACGTCAAAATTTTCATATCCCGCTTTTTTCAATATATCATGTAGCACCACCGCACCCGGTACGCCGTCGGCGTCATAATCCGCCCAAATCGTAATGCGCTCTTTCTCTTTTATCGCCTTTACAAGCCGAGAAACAGCCTGTTTCATTCCTTTCATCAAAAACGGATCATGTGAATCCGTCTCAAAATCAGGATTTAGAAACCGTTTAGATTTCTCTTCCGTATCAAGGTCTCTGGAATAAAGCAATTCTTGGAGTAATTCCGGATAGGCTTTCAGCGCAACGCGAGATTTTTCCGCCATTTTCGGCCGATGGACATACGATTTCATGCAAAAAGTATATCACGCAAAACACACCGGATGCTCCGAATACGCATTGCAAAACAAAACAAAAATACCTACAATACACCCATTACCACTAACATTAACATAATGGACGATTGCGTATTTTGTAAAATAATAAAAGGTGAAATTCAACACGATAGTTTTATCTACGAAGATGACTATTCGTATGTATTTTTGAGTAGCGGACCGGTTAATTTTGGCCACACATTGGTTATCCCAAAAGGCCATTATGCAAACATTTATGAAATGCCGGACGAGGCGATGCAGAAACTTGCCATAACCGTCCGTAATGCCTCGAGAAGCGTCAAGGAAGCGACGGAAGCACACGGCATCAATATCATGATGAACAACGACCGACCGGCCGGCCAAGTTGTATTTCACGCCCATTTCCATATTATCCCCCGCTTTCAGGGCGACGGTTTCAAACATTGGGAAAGTAAAATTGCCTACAAAAAAGGCCAGGCAGCCGAGACGGCGGGAAAAATTAAAGAAAAAATAATAAAGTAACGAACTCGTACAAACAAAAACACGACCTTACATATCATGGTCGTGTTTTTGTTTGTATTTTATTTCTATATCTTCCCCACCAAATCCATTCCGGGCGAAAGCGTATCGTCTCCCGGTTCCCATGACGCCGGGCACACTTTCGAATAACCGTGTTCGCGCACAAATTTGGCCGCGCGCAGTTTTCGTAATAATTCTTGCGCATTTCTTCCAATCGAATTATCGCCAATTTCCATCGTCACCAGTCTCCCGTCCGGATCAACAATAAACGAACCGCGAAGAGATAATCCTTCTTTCGGAATATAGGTGTTAAATAATTTTGAGAGCGAACCGGTACGGTCCGACACCATCGGAAACTTTATTTTCTTTATTGCCGGCGACTGGTCGTGCCACGCTTTATGAACAAAAACCGTATCGGTACTTACGCTGAAAATTTCTGTTTTTTCTTTCTGAAACTCGGTGTACAAATCGGCCATTTCCTCCAACTCGGTCGGACAAACAAACGTAAAATCAGCAGGGTAAAAGAAAAATACTTTCCACTTTGTTTTATAATCCGACAATGAAAGCGTTACTTCCTCATCCTTATAATAAGCCTTTAATTCAAGCACCGGAAGTATGTCCCCGATATGCAGTGTGTTGTTATTATTTTCCATAAATTGAGTATACCACAAGAAAAAAGAGTGCCGCAACGACACTCTTTTTCCCTTTTCTTTCACCGGCGTTTCACGACTACTCGCCGATCGGTTACTTCACTATTTTTGCATTCTTTTTAATACTATCGAGCAGTACTTGCATAGCATCAATCATTGGCGCCATTTCCATTTTTTGAACAGGTACAATCGGCAAATCCGGAGTGATTACGGACGCAAGACCACCCACAGAACCGCTAATCGAAGTGCCGTCGGTAAAATCTACACGAAGCAATCCGTTTGCAAGAGGCGAACTTTCCATCTGAGCAAACAAAACAAAACGATGATTTCCCGCCGGATACATACCGAAATCAGTAGGTTTGCCATACGATGTATTCATTTGAACGCCGTCTTTTACAACAACCAGCGGATACGCCTGTGCGTCTGATGTTGACCATTCTTCGCCGTTGTTTGCAAACATGTGCATAGCTTTAATTGTTTTTGGACCGGAAAGCGTTATCACCGCGGAAACAGTCCAATCGTCTGCGGTCGGATTTTGATACCCCTTTCCTCCCGTAAAGACACCCCAAACTCCCGCCCGATTGTCGTGAGAATTAATAGCTGAAGCGGAAATAGATTTCGCAACCGGAACGGGTATTGAAAAATAGGATATGGTTCCGACGGAAGCTTTCGAACCGTCAACGCTCGTCATGCGAATACTAAAACGAATATTCGGCTGTAAATCATACGGCACAACCCAATCAATACTATTCACCACGGCGGCTACCGATGTCGCTATACGGCGGTCATATACTCCATTGGCCAACAAATCGATTATAAACTTATCCGTCGGCTGGAAACCGCTTGCTGTCCACTCAATTTTTTGCAATGATGATACCGCCCAACTTGCCGGGGTGGAAAGGGTTGAAATTTTCATGAAACCTGACGGGGCTTCGGTCACCACGAGCTTCACTGTTTTTGACGCCGAGGATCCCGAGCTGTCGGTCAGCGTAAATGTAACGCGGTATGTTCCCGCTCTTTCATAAATATTCGTAAATTCCTTACTGATACCCGCATCACCGGTTCCCCCTGAAGCATTCACAACCTGTACCGTACCGTCACCGTAATCTGCTTTGAATGAAATCTGCGTTCCGTCCGGATCACTGCCCGCAATTGTCCATTTTGCCGGTTCACCCGACGCTATTTCTGCCGGTCCTTCAAGTCCGCTAATGGCAGGAGCTCGCCCGGGCTGAGTGGCCGGCATAGTTCCTGAATTAAGCGAAGATGTTGATGTGGCGGTTGTTGATGCTAATGCGGACGTACTGGTGGCAATAACCGTTATCGCCGTTGTAAACGTCGTTGTTGCCGTTGTTGTCGGAACAACCACAGACATCATAGTGCTATCGGTAAATACAACTTCCATTCGGCCTCCACGCCATTCATTCCACTCCGGCTGACCGTATAATTTGTATGAATTCGTCCCCACCACATTATTTAATCCGTTCAATTTGTCATATCCGCCACTTTTCTTAATAGTTTTTCCGATTTCGTCCGCGTATATTAACAATGGATATGGTTTCTTGTTGTAAAGCGGATCAATAGCGCGCGTAGACCACACTTCACTTGGCGTATTGTGGTACACCGTCATTGACTGAATACTTTTTTCTGTCGGTAACGCAAGTGTTACAAGCCAATTCCAGTCGGACGGATTTGAATTATAGAAACCTTTGCCCGGGCCAAAATTATCATAAAAACCCGCTCTATCTTCACGAAGTCCGTTAAACTTCGCCGACAAAGTTGCGGTGGTTTCGGCCGGCGGACGTGTTGATTTTGCAAAAATAACAAAACTATCACTATAGCCGACAATACTGCCGTCCAAATCAACAAACTTTAAGTTAAACGTTGACCCATATCTCGCTTGCGAGTATTCGCGTACATTCCACGTATAGGAATTGTCCGACGCACTAACGGTTGTAATATATCCCTCGTCGCCAATTCCGGCACCCTGTACATACACCTTCATAATACCGGTGGCGTTTTTCCAGGAAATAGCGTATGAATTCCCCACCTGAACAGAAGCCCCGGCCGCAGGACTCAAAATCTTAAACTGTGTAGATGCTTCGTCCGCCTTTACTTTATTTTCATCTTTCAAAACTTTAAATGTAGACGTTTTGCCCTCGGCGATAATATCACCCATAACCACGCGAATAAAATAATCACCGGGCTCGGTATCTATCGGAATCGTCACGTCAAGATTCTGATCTTTACTGCACTTTTTACATTCACCGAGTACGGCCGTCATTGACGCTAATCTGCGGGCAACATTTGTGCCGTCCTTCACATTCACCAAATCAATTTCAAACGGCGTATTTTCATTTTGGAAAAGTGCAATGAAGCGAACTGTGTATGTTCTTCCGGCATAAAGCTTTTCACCCTTTGCCGGTACATATGGACGAACGTAAAAAGCTGTATTTGCCACATCGTCCCCTTTGAGCGAACAGGATGTTTTCACGGCAATTTCCGAAAGATTAGTTGAACCTTCCACCAGTTTTTTGCCGTTACCGTCCACAAACGCCGGGAAATTTACTACCGGCACTGTCGCACACTGTCCGGTATTGATTGAACAATCAATAGTCGGCAAGTAATTCCAAGCAGTTCCGAAGAGCTCGCGCAGTTTCTGGCTTCCCTCGCTTTGCGAATGAGTATAAACAATAACCCCTTGATTACTTAGACAAGACGTAAATTTTTCATAATCAACCGAAACAGGGATTGCCGGAGCATTACTGCAACCAGTCAAAAGATTGAGAGCTGCACGAGTGCCGATTCCGACATAGCCGGCTTGACGAATGCCGTTCTTAGCCTGAAATGCCTGGACCGAAACAAATGTTGAATCGCCGAAATAACCGTTATTTAATTCGTCCTCACCGACATCAAAACCTTGCTTAACGAGAATTGCCTGAAGCGTCCGAACGTCTATTCCGCTTTGGCCTTGCTTGACGAGAGTAGTGAACTGATAACACGACTGACCGACAGCAACGGTTTTTGCCCGGGCAGAATCAATCTGTGCCTGGAGTGTCAGTATTTTTGCCTGAACGTCATCAGAAGTCAGCGCATTTGAAATGACAGGTACCGCAAGTACCATCGCCATAAAAATTCCACACAATGTATATAATGATAACTTCATAGTACGCTTACAAGCGATTTATTATAATAAATCTTCTTACCTCCCATTTTATCAGGAAACAAGGACTTTTGGATAGAATATAAGGGGATAACTTGGGGAAAAACACCCATTTGGCCACACCACTTGCACCCACCGTTTTCCAAATTCCCAAAAAACGTATTACACCACATTTAAAACTTAATGTTGGGATCTGACCCCAACCAATTTAATCACCCCTCTCGAGCAAAACAACCCGACTTGAATCACTCCATTCATGAACTAAAGAACGAGGAGCATAAAGCCAATAACGATCTTCTCGCTCCCAGTGCAAACTCAGCACACTAGCCTCACCACTTTCTTTATGCAGAATAGAGCCAAAACAGTAATATGCGCAGTAATCACCTAACGATCCTTTCCAAAAATTAATATGTTTTTTGATTATCCATTTACAAAAAGATAAGTCGGGAATGATATACTTATCAGAATACTTGTTTATGATATATGTGCCGATTTGGGCCAAGTCAGTTAAATTGCTATCTTGGATTTCTTTCTGAATATTAAGGACTTTGATTTTAACTTTTTCAAAGTCTAAGCCGAGACATTCTGGGTTGAGAGTGTATTCGCCGAATTTGGCCCTATTTTCGTCTGATTTGAGGAATTCAATATCTAGAGATTTTGGGTCAATAATCGAGGGTTTTTGAGCACTTCTGCCAGTATCCGAAGAGCCACAGTGTTGTTGAAAAAGCTCTTCGAGAAAGGGTTTTAATGATTCAATTTGTTCGGCTGCTATGGGAAATATCTCCTCTAGTTTAAGTAGAGCTGCCTCAACCGATTCACCGAGTTTAATTCCCACCGGAAGATTATCTCGAATATCGGGATTGTCGAGGGCAGATTCATATTCGGCGAATAAAACCTTGAGTTTCTCAAGCTGTCTTACCACCTCCGTACAATTAATTTCCGCTTTGTTTGAACTATTTTCCATGGTTCTGCTATTTTACAATATCCGTACAACAATAACCATCATAATGGTGAGGTTTAACGACAATCAAAACCCCTCTGGCGCCGTGACGGCGCCAGAGGGGTTTTAGTTTCCTCCCTAATCGCTAATGGCTAATTACTGCCCCTATCCTCCTACTTCTTCCCCTCCTCTATCGCCTTTAGTCCAGGCAAAGTTCCGTTGGCCAAAAAATCGAGCATGGCTCCGCCACCTGACGAAACAAATGTAAATTTATCGGTAATGCCGAGCTTATCGACTACAGCAAGCGTGTCACCACCGCCGACGATGGAGAGCGTTTTAGTTTCAGCAATGGCTTTGGCCACTTCTTCCGTACCGGTTGAAAAATTACGTTCATATTCGCCGAGAGGGCCATTCCAGAGAACGCATTTGGCTTCGGAAATAAGTTTTTTCAGATGTTCAATCGTTTCCGGTCCGGAATCACGCATAGAATCCGTTTCGCCAAGTTCATTTGGTTTTTTGACCGACACAACACCTTCCGTTTCCACCACAACATCACTCGGCACCTCTATGTGAGGATTTGTAATATATGTTGATAAATCAAGTTCTTCTTTTGCCACCAATGACTTTCCCACATTATATCCTCGAGCCTTGAAAATATCGTGTCCGAGAGCGCCACAAATAAAAATGGTGTCGGCAATAGTCAGAAATTTTTCGACTAACGGCATCTTGGTACTAAACTTGGCACCGCCAAGAATAAAAAGAAACGGGTGCGGGGCGCTGAAGACCAGCGAAAGGTTCTTGATTTCTTTTTCCATGAGGAAACCGACGTACGACGGAAGAAACGCGGGAATACCGACAACAGACGCATGCGGGCGATGCGATACCGAAAAGCCGTCGTTCACGTAAATATCCCCCATTTCAGCCAATTGTTTAGAAAACGCTTCGTCATTTTTCTTTTCACCTTCATAGTGACGAATATTTTCCATAAGCACAAATGAACCGTCCTCCATTGTCTTCTCGTATTCCAACACGTCCTCAATTTTTTCCTTGAAAACTATCGGAAACTGCAGTGACAATCGCTCATACACAGGCTTCAAAGTATCCGCCCCCTCTCCTTCAATATGAGCAACGATAACCGTCTTCGCTCCCTGCTCCTGAAGATAGGTTAAGGTTGGCAGTGATTGCGTAATACGAAACGCGTCCCTGATTTCCCCGTTTACAATCGGCACGTTCAAATCCAAACGAACCAGCACGCGCTTTCCTCGTAAGTCTCCGGCTTCGGTAATCACTCTGCACAATGTCATATCGTATCAATTAATCTTGTAATAGCATTAAAGCTTTCAGGTTTCAAACTTTCCCTTCCGATAAGTAAACCGTCCACCATACCTTCTTTTACAACAGATAGTGCGTTTGTTTCGTCTACCGAACCGCCATAAAGAACAGGCACGACAAACGCGTCTTCTTTACCGTATTTCTGGGACAAAATTTTTCGAATAAAAAGCATTGTTTCATGAATATCCGTCGGTTTCATTGCCCCGCCCGAATTCTTACCAATTGCCCATATCGGTTCATATGCAATAATACATTTCTTTACGTCATCGCCCGAATAGCGGCCAAAAACAGCTTTAATTTGATTTTCCAAAATCGCAAGATACTCGCCGTGCACATCACGAACGGATTCGCCGATACAGACGACCGGTGTAATTTTTACCTTAAGCAACAGCGATATTTTTTTTGCTATTTCCTCGTCTGTTTCACCGATGGCTCGTTTCGCCGAATGGCCGACAATACAATAGGTCACGCCAAGCGAGGAGAGTTGACCCGCGGAAACTTGTCCGGTAAACGA
>CAJBMK010000047.1 GCA_903954165.1 uncultured bacterium
CGCCGGCATGCAGTACCTCTGCTTTACCGCCAAGCACCACGACGGCTTCTGCATGTGGGACACGGCCCACTCCGACTACCGGATCACGCGCACGCCCTACGCAAAAAAGGACTTCACTAGTCTATCATCTTTTGTATTTCTATCAAGGGTGTGGCTCTACAGGCAACAAAACGGCCGTAATGAAGGTAAATCACTACGGCGGTTTTGAGAGAATTGGGTTTCTTATGCCTAGGCGGAGGTTTTCTTTTCGGGAGACGGAGACATTGAGATTCCGACTGAACGCTTGCCTTTCTTCATTTCGAAGGTGAATTCGGTTGAGTTTTTGACGCCGACGACGACCGTTCCGCCTTTTTCGATTTCTCGGGAGATGATGAGATTGGCTACCGGATTCAATATTTTATTCTGAATCAAGCGCTTGAGCGGGCGGGCGCCGTAGTGCGGATCGTAACCTTCCTTGGCCAGAAGTTCCATAGCTTCAGGGGTAACTTGGAGAATGATGTCTTTGGCTTTCAGACGGTCACTGACAATATTGACTTGGAGAGACACAATTTGCTTGATTGCTTCCCTACTCAAAATGTCGAAGATGACGATATCATCGAGACGGTTCAGAAATTCCGGGCGGAAGAAGTCTTTGAGAGCCATTGAAACCTTGCCTTTGACGTCCTCGTAATCACGCTTCTCGTTTGAAGTGGAGCCGAAGCCGATTTTTTCCATCTTGTCGATATATTGGGCGCCGATGTTTGAGGTCAGAATGATGATGGTGTTGCGGAAGTTGACTGAACGGCCTTTGGCGTCCGTTAGTTTTCCGTTGTCGAAGATTTGGAGCAGGATATTGAAGACTTCGGGATGGGCTTTTTCGATTTCATCAAAGAGGATGACCGAATATGGACGATGGCGAACCATTTCAGTGAAGGTTCCGCCTTCCTCATGGCCGACGTAGCCCGGGGGTGCGCCGACTAGCTTCGAGACCGAGTGGCGTTCCATGAATTCGGACATATCCACACGGATGAGGGCTTTTTCGTCGTTGAACATGAACTCGGCAAGAGCCTTGGTCAATTCGGTCTTACCGACACCGGTCGGACCGAGGAAAATGAACGAGCCAATCGGGCGATTCGGGTCGGCAATGCCGGCGCGAGAACGCTTGATGGCGTCGGAAATTTTATGAACAGCCTCGTCCTGACCGACGATGCGCTTTTTGAGCACATCCTCGATGCGGGAGAATTTCTCGGCTTCTTCTTCAATCATGCGCGTGACGGGAATGCCGGTCCATTTGGAAACAATGTCGGCAATATCGTTGGGGGTGATTTCTTCACGGAGAATACGGCGGGAACTCTGGAGCTTTTTCAGACGCTTACTCTTGGTGTCCAAATCTTTTTCAAGCTGGGGAATTTTGCCATAACGGATTTCGGCGGCCTTGGCCAAGTCGGCGCGGTTTTCGGCGCTTTCGGCATCAAGGCGAAGCGTTTCCAATTCTTTCTTGATGGATTTAATTTCGGTAATGGTTTCCTTTTCGTTCGTCCACTTGAGCTCGAGTTCGGAAGTCTTTTCTTTGAGATCGGCAATTTCGTTTTCGATTGCTTTTACTCGCTCTTTAACCGTTTTTGAAGTCATCGCTTCTTTTTTCAAAGCCTCACGCTCAATCTCTAACCGCATGACCTTACGGCGCGTTTCTTCGAGAATAGGCGGCATATTTTCAAGAGAAATTTTCAAAAATGACGCCGACTCGTCAATCAGATCAACAGCCTTATCCGGAAGAAATCGGTCGGTAATGTAACGGCTCGAAAGATTGACTGCGGAAACAATAGCGTCATCCGTAATTCGGACGCCGTGAAAAATTTCGTATTTTTCTTTGAGTCCGCGAAGAATAGCGATAGCATCTTCAATTGAGGGCTCATTCACATACACCGGCTGAAAACGACGGGTCAAAGCCGGATCCTTTTCGATATGTTTCTGGTATTCCTTGAGGGTGGTGGCACCGATAGCGCGAAGTTCTCCGCGAGCAAGGGCCGGCTTCAACATGTTGGAAGCGTCCATTGAACCTTCAGCGGCACCGGCTCCGACAATGGTGTGAATTTCATCGATAAAGAGAACGACCTTACCGTCGGAACGTTCGATTTCCTTCATGATGGTTTTCAAACGCTCTTCAAACTCGCCACGGTATTTGGTACCGGCAATGAGAAGACCCAAGTCGAGCGAGACCAATTCCTTGCCTTTGAGCGATTCCGGAACATCGCCGGTGGCCATGCGAATAGCCAAGCCTTCAACGATTGCAGTCTTACCGACACCGGCTTCACCAATCAAAATCGGGTTGTTCTTGGTGCGACGGGAAAGAATCTGAACGATACGGGAAATTTCCATATCGCGTCCGATAACGGGGTCCAGTTTATTTTCCCGTGCAAGAGTAGTCAAATTGCGGGTAAATTTGAGCAATGCGCGGAACCGTTTCGGTTGATGCACATCGGCCGTCTTGCTGTTTTTCATTTCTAAAATAATGCGAAGAACAGCTTCCTTGTCGATTCTAAAACGCGCCAAAATTTCCCGAGCCTGGCCGGGCAAATCGAGCATGGCAATAAAAAGATGTTCGGTCGAAACAAATTCGTCTTTGAGCGACGCGGCAACCTTGCTTGAAGTTTCAAGCGTAGAGGCCAATTCCGGCGTAAGATAAATTTGGTATGACGGTGAAAGCACCGAGGCCGACTCCGGCCCCTCAATAGCTTCAATGATTGAATCGGTCATCAGCGCGGTATCTATCTCCAATCTGTCCAATATTGAAACAACCATACTGTCTTCCTGAAGAATAAGCGCGGTCAAAAGATGGAGCGGGTTGACGTGATTTTGGCCGCGTTCAATAGCCAATTCATGCGCTCGGCGAATGGCTTCCTTTGCTTTGGTTGTGAATTGATTAAATGGTGGCATATATTTATTATTTCCGTTTTTCATTATACCGAAAATACCCAAAGTAGACAGGTATTATACCGGAGAAAATAATTGTACGAAATAAACAAATTCTAGTCAATAGACGGCTTATTTCGCAGAATTGACGCTTTGCTATAAGCCAAGTTTTGTTATTTTTAGATAATGTTCAAAGACGCCTTTTATACCGGCAGAGGAAATAAAACTATTCCGCTCGTCCAACGCCTTACTCTTGAAACCAATTATATCGCCCGATAAATTGACAAGCATTGCTCCGGAAACGATATCCGCGTCCGAAATATCCGTTCGCAAAAGAGGAATAATTCTGGTTTCGGACAAAACGGTGGATGTTGCGCTGTCGTCGGTTACCTTTTTTTGAGCAATACTTGAAACCACGCCCGATTGGACCGAATCTTCATTTCCGCCGCCGATAGATATAACCGCCTGGCCAAGCTTCACGCCGGCGCTGTCGCCAAGAACAACAGGTGTAAAAATATTTTGAGCTATGCGTTTGCCGTCCGCATCAAGAGCCCCGTAAATAATAATCCCGGCATTTGTATCTGTACTCATTTCAGCCAAACGATATTCTTTGCCGTTTGCTCCCAAAATATAGTAGCGAGTGAGAATAATATTTCCCTGACTGTCGATGGTTCTCGATTCGAGCGTCGCGTCGGTCGCAATTAATCCGTCCTTTGAAAGAACAAGACCCATACCGGCAAACACATCTTTTCTAAAATCACCGTCTCCTTCAATTCGCATGACCCGCGTAATATTTCGCTTATTCTTTTCGATTGCCTGAACCACCAAATCATCCGAACGGACAACAATGGTTTCCTTTGTCACGAGCGCGGCTGTTTGAGTATTATTGGAAGTTCCGGAAGGAGTCGGCGCGGGAGCCTGAACGACGCGCTCAACAGTACGCTGAACAACACGATTTACCGTCTGGAGCATTGACTGCGGAGCCTGCTCCATAAGTGATACTGTAAATATTCCGGTAGCAAGAGAAGTAACGAAACTAACAAGGAGAGTAAGCAAAACTATTTGTTGTGACGTGAGCTTTTCCATATGTATGATATTAGAATATGTACAAGGTAAATGCAAGCAAAAATTCGGAAAAAAAACAATCGGCGCGGGTAGTCCCGCGCCGATTGTTGCGTCGCACGCGTTATACAATCTTTTTTTTCAACAATACAGCCAAAATAGCGACGAATTTCTTTATATCCGTGCCCTTCGTCCCTCTACCAAAGGTTACCCGAAGTGTCGATTGAGAAAGCGCCGACTCTTTACCGAGCGCCGCCACGACACGCGATCCGACCTCCCCTTCCGAACAGGCGCTTTTTGTTGAACATTCGAATCCGGCATGATCGAGCTCAATAACCAAAAAATCAGTATCAATATTCGGAAATGACACATTAATATTATTAGGCAACCGACTTTCAAGAGACCCGTTAATTTCCGTTCCCGGAAACAACAACGGTATTTTGTCAAAACAGTAGGCCTGCATTTTCCGAAGACGTTCCGTTTCCGCTACGCGACGCGTATTCGCCAAACCAAGCGCAAGCGCCAAGCCAATACATCCGGAAACATTTTCCGTCCCCGGTCGCATACCTCCTTCCTGTCCACCACCGTACAAAAGCGGATCAATCTCCACCCCGTGCCCAACATACAAACACCCGATTCCCCGCGGTCCGCCGATTTTTTGCCCGTCAATCGTCATCATATCTACACGCATTTTTTCCACACTCATATCAAGATATAACGGCGCCTGACTTGCATCCGTATGAAAAATTGGGGCCTTGCCATTTTCCCGCTTCATCTCTTCAAGAAGCCGCCCTATTGTAGAGATTGGCTGGACGACTCCGATTTCACTATTAGCCAAACCAATTGAAACGAGCACCGTATTTTCATTTACCATTCGAAGCACATCTTCCGGTCGGACAAGCCCTTCCCGACTTACCGGCACATACACGACGTCAAGACCGCTTTCCTTGAATTGTTCCAGACAATAGAGAACGGACGGGTGTTCGATCGCGGTCGTAATAACTCGCATTGAGGCCAAACTTCGCCCAAGAGCAACCTCATGCTTGATGAAGCCCTGAATGGCAAGATTGTTTGATTCGGTACCGCCGGATGTAAAAATTAATTCATCCGCACGACAAAACAAAACTTTTGAAATAGAAAGCCGTGCATCTCGAATCACTTCTTTTGCCGTCCGCCCAAGCGAATGCAACGCTCCGGGATTACCGTAATATTTTTTCTCCGCATTATAAACCGCTAGACCAACAGCATTATCAATCGGAACGGCAGCCGCATAATCCAGATATACGTGTTTCTTCATGTAAAAACATTACCACTTTTAACCCGACTCGGCAATCTCTGCTCGTGCATATCTTTTACTCATTTTTTAACAAACGGCAATTTTTATTCATTGAGTCACGCTATCCACATTGTCCTCAAGTGCCGGCATGCCGTATAATCGATTCCTATGATACTTACATTTGAAACTGAAATTCTTATCGGTACCGCACTGTGTCTCGTTCTGCTCATCGGACGACATATCTGGCTCGAAGTGAAACTGCACAAACTTCTTCGGGGAAAATCCGGAAAAGATCTTGAATCGACACTCATGGACATTCGAAGCGATTACAAAAAACTCGACCGATTTCGTACCGACATGGATTCGTATCTCCGTGAAGTAGAACATAAACTTCGACAGAGCACTCGCGGAATAGCCACGATACGTTTCAATCCGTTTAAGGGAAACGGAGAAGGGGGTAATCAAAGTTTTGCCACGGCATTTATTAACGAGCTCGGAAACGGCGTCGTTATTTCCAGTATTTACACGCGTGAACGCTACAGCATATTTTCAAAACCGCTCGCAAATTTTACATCAACTTTTGAACTGACAGAGGAAGAAGCCGAAGCGGTGAACAATGCGCGAAAAACATTTGAACTTAAACGGTCATAATTTCAGGTTCACAATCGGCACAACCACCCGCTTATTTCACCGCCTAAACAAAGCAACCCAAAACAACCGGACTGTTTACTTTTTCCGTTTTTTGTTATAAAGTTATGCAATCATGTCAAAACCGTCTGAAATTAATAACGATAATATCGGTTTTGTCCCCCGACCCCCGGTCGTCTGCGTCATGGGTCATATTGACCATGGCAAATCAACCCTCCTCGATTACATTCGCAAAACAAACATAGTAGACGCTGAAGCCGGCGGTATTACTCAGCACATCTCGGCATACGAAGTTGTTCACACCGACAAAGAAAAACAGACACGCACAATCACATTCCTCGACACGCCGGGACACGCCGCTTTCACCGCAATGCGTTCGCGCGGAGCCCGTGTTGCCGACATTGCCATTTTGGTAGTTTCCGCCGAGGACGGAGTGAAGCCACAAACAATCGAGGCTCTAAAATGTATCATTGATACCAAAACTCCCTACATAGTCGCAATCACAAAGATAGACAAACCGGGCGCCGATATTGAACGCACAAAAAACAGCATGGTTGAACACGAAATTTACGTCGAAGGCTACGGCGGTTCAATCCCCTGTGTCCCTATTTCAGCCAAATCCGGTGAAGGTGTTGCGGAGCTTCTCGATATGGTATTTCTCGTTGCCGATATGGAAGACCTCAAAGGTGATCCTGAACGCTTGGCCGAAGGTGCGGTCATTGAAACCAAGCTGGACGAAAAGAAAGGCATTGGCGCCACAATCATCATCAAAAACGGTACGCTCATTCGCGGTCAGGCCGTCGTCTGCGGTACCGCACTTTCCCCCGTTCGTATGATGGAAAATTTCCTCGGCAAACAAATCAACGAAGCCACATTCTCCAGTCCCGTTCGCATTATCGGATGGAACGAAGTCCCGCCGGTCGGTGGAATAGTCCGTTCCTATAGCTCCAAAAAGGAAGCTGAGAAAGCGGTAGAAACTGCCCGTCTCAAACAGGCCGAACAAAAAAACGTAAGCCATACCGAGGACGCAAAAGACCTCGCCATTATCCCTATAGTCCTCAAGGCCGATGTTTTTGGCAGTATTGAAGCCATTGAACACGAACTCCTGAAACTCGGCAACGAGCGCCTCCGCATAAAAATTGTTCATTCGGGAATTGGCGACATTAACGAATCAGACATAAAGGCGGCCGGCGGTAGCACAAACTCCCTCGTTATCGGATTCAGTGTCAAAATCGACAACAAAGTGAAAACTCTGATCGAACGAAATGCCACACCGGTTCACACGTTTTCTATTATTTACAAACTCGTTGAATTTATCGAAGGGCTTATTACCGAAAGAACTCCAAAAGTTGAAACGGAAGAAATCATAGGCAAAGCGAAAATAATGAAAGTTTTCAGTAAGCTTAAAGATAAA
The DNA here is from genome assembly GCA_903954165.1 of uncultured bacterium. Classification (GTDB taxonomy): domain Bacteria; phylum Patescibacteriota; class Minisyncoccia; order Phycocordibacterales; family CAJBMK01; genus CAJBMK01. The sequence continues at coordinate 7,293 of CAJBMK010000047.1, forward strand.
CAAATTATCGGAGGCAAAGTACTGGAAGGTATTATCAAAATCGGAGCGGACGTCAAAATTTACCGCCGTGAAGTCCAAATCGGAACCGGCGAAATTCGGGAATTACAAAAAATGAAGGAGAAAACTTCAGAGGTCCAGAAAGACACCGAATTCGGCGCAATGATTCAGTCTCAGATTGAAATTGCCCCCGGAGACCGAGTTGAAGCATTTACAATCGTCAAAAAATAACATGGTAAACGAAAAAAAAGACGAACGCCTTAAAGAACTTCTCCGCCATACCGCTGCGGAATTTTTTGCCATCGAATCAAATTACACGTCACTCTTAACCGTGACAGATGTCCGTATCGGCGACCGCGGCACTCGCGCAACAATTTATTTTACCGTATTTCCTAGCGACAAAGAAAAAGGCGCCCTGGACTTCGCAAAGCGCAAGCGTGCCGAATTTCGCAGTTATTTTGCCGACCATTCCCGAATCCAGCGACTTCCGTTCATTGACTTCGAAATAGACCTCGGAGAGAAAAACCGCCAGAAAATCGACGAATTATCGCAACAAGCATAGTCATCGCGTTCACACCGCCCGCTTGCAAATCCCCCATTTTACTGTTATTCTAATGTCCGTATTTTCATATCCGCCCATAGCTCAGTTGGTAGAGCAATCGCCTCTTAAGCGAATGGTCGCAGGTTCGACTCCTGCTGGGCGGACATTCTAAAAAAAACTGACCCCCGCTTCGGGTGTCAGTTTTTTTTAGAATGTCCGCCCAAGTAAGGCGTCTTCACGCCTTACGCGCAGGAGTCGAAAACCTTCTCCCCTATTTTCGAACACTTTCCGAAGTGTAAGAAAATGGGAAAGGTGTACTGCCCTCGTAGAGGGAGACTCCTCCATAGTCGGTAATCAATATTGTCCCCCATTTGCAAGCCGACTTTCCCCAATTTCCGAGCAATTCCTATTGCAAGGAAATGGGAAAGGTCTACTGCCGCTGTAAGCGGAGACTCCTGCTTCCCCCGTCCATATTGTCTGCCATTTTTTCGTCCTCTAGTCGGCAATCAATACTATCCCCCGCATTCAAAAGTCTCAATCCTCTCCAATTTCCAAGCAATTTCAATTGCAAAGAAATAGAGTCTATTACCCCCCCCATGTATAAGCAGAGAATCCCGCCTTCCCATCCATATTCTTTTGTTTCCTTGTACAAATTCCTCCATAGTTCCGGTCAATATTTTCGTCTTTACATCTCCATTCCTAGAATCAGCTTTTCCATATTATCCCGTTAAAATATGAATGTAAGAAAACTTTCAATACCATAAATACTGATATCATTATTGATTACTAACTATGTGGGAGTATCTGCTTGGAGAAACAATGCGGACAGGGAAACGGGAGTCTCCGCTGACGAGAAAAGTAGACTTTTCCATTTCCTTGTAATGGGAATTACTCTGAAATAGAGAAGCTAATCGTTTCGAAATAAGAAGGGAGAAATACAGAAATATTGATTACCGACTATGCGGGAGTCTCCGCGAGGAGCGGCAGTACACCTTTTCCATTTTCTCACACTTCGGAAAGTGCTCGAAAATATGGAAGAAGGTTTTCGACTTTGCGATATAATTATTGGGGAAAAAACGAGGGGAAAAAGGGATAGATTGATGGCGGACGGATGGGAGTCTCCGCGAGGAGCGGAGTACACCTTTTCCATTTTCTCACACTTCGGAAAGTGCTCGAAAATATGGAAGAAGGTTTTCGACTCCCGCCGAAAAGCGCGCAGGCGCTTTTCTCCCGGGCACGACGCTCGAGGACTCGCTATGTGCCCGGGGCGGGAGTCGAACCCGCACGTCTGTGAAGACTGGGGATTTTAAGTCCCCTACGGCTACCAATTACGTCACCCGGGCAAATGGGTGTATGACTTCTATTCCGGTACGCAGATGGAGCGTTTTACTCGCTCCACGCTTTGTATATGATTACATGAAACCGGAATGGAGGCGTAGGCCGGGATCGAACCGGCGCATAGCAGTTTTGCAGACTGCCGCGTTGACCAACTTCGCCACTACGCCTTTACAGGAACAATACTAGCAAATAATCAGGAAACATTCTAGCGATCACAATAATACTTATCATATACGCCTCCCGCAAAAATCCTCGCCTTTCCCCCCAAATATGCTAGTATTCTTTCCATACCATATTTGGGCGGGTGGTGAAATGGCAGACACGCCAGCCTTAGGAGCTGGTGCCGCAAGGCATGGAGGTTCGAGTCCTCTCCCGCCCACATAAGAAAAAACCGCTTTGAC
>CAJBMK010000048.1 GCA_903954165.1 uncultured bacterium
AGTATATTTCGGGTTCTGGGTAGATATTTTATTGCAAATGGTTTCAAAAAAATATTGAAATTCAGTACTTTAATGAAAACATTAAAAATTTGCGGTATGTTAAGGCGCGATAGTATAAATTACGTCTTTTCTTTCCACGATTACATTCCACTTATTTATTTTTGCTATTTTCAATAATTTGGCATTTGGATTAAAGCAAATTGCCTTTTCTACCATTTCGAGTACGGGAATATCGCCTTCCGTATCGCCGACGCCGATTGAACCGGTTAGCGTAAGATTTTCCTTTTCAATTGCACGTTTTACAATATTTGATTTATTGGCAATGAGGTGTTCGTCAACGACAACCCCGGTGAATTCATCATTTGGCCCAAGTTCGTAAATTCGGCCGTACACCTTGTCGAATCCAAGTGACTTACAAAATTTATCCAAAATTCCCTTTGGTGATTGAGAAATTGCCAGCAGAAAATATCCGCGTTTTTTCAGTGAAAGCACTAAGTCTCTTGTGTATCGGTATAATCTTTTGCCGTTTTTTTTCACAACTACTTCGCTAACATCCGCAAACGCACCATAGGGTACGCCTTTAATGTGGTTCATAAACACCTCGATAATTGCCCTGATATACGTTTCGTAATCGCCCTCGCGGTTTTGCCATCGGCGTTCTTCGCGTTCGAATTCCTTTTCGGCATTTCGCGGGAAAATACCCTTCTCGATAAGAGCTTTCACAAGCTCTATTAATAAACTTGACCGAAATACCGTTCCGTCGACATCAAATATTGCAACTTTTTTCTTCATATTTCTATTATACGCATATTTTCTGTTTTTGCGACTCTTTTTTTGAGATAGTATCGTTTTATGTCTTAATACGTTTTGTTCTTGAAAGTGTTAAAAGTAAGTGTACTCTTATGTGCAGATTGTATTCATTTTATGAATATGACGAATAGTTCTTACACAATTCAGGGAAATATATAGAGTATGTCTCATAAAAACAAAAGTGTGCTCGGCAAGGCTGGTGCCAAAGTTTTCGTTTTGGATACCAGTGTTCTCATTCATGATCCGCTGTCAATTTATGCGTTTCAGGATAACGTTGTCGTCATACCCATTATTGTTGTTAAGGAACTTGATGGATTGAAAAATAAACCAGACATTGGGTATGATGCTCGCGAGGTATCGCGGTGCATTGATTCCATGATTAAAGAATCGGCGAATATTAAATATGGTGTTCCTATCGGAATAGATGGGGGAATGCTATATATTGATCTCGATGGCGATGCGTCTATAATGTTGCCGTCAGGGTTTGATCCAAATGAACCGGATAATGTAATTCTTTTGACCGCAATGCGTTTGCAAAAGGAGAGCGAAAATCGGGTCATTCTTGTGTCGAAAGATACAAACTTGCGTATCTTGGCTAGAAGTCTTGGTGTTCTTGCCGACGATTACAACAATGATAAAGTTGCTTCCGTCGAAAAACTGTACACAGGTTTTACGGAGTCATTCGTCGCTGATGACGTCATTAGTCGCTTATATCAGGCTGAACGGTCTTTGATTGTTTCTGATTCAGGTTTGACCGAGGAGGCTATTGATAGATTGGTTCCGAATATATGCTGTCGGCTTATTGGACAAAATACCGGTAAGTCAGCCTTGGCTATATTTAACCACACTGAGAATACATTTGATTTGGTTGAAAAGCCCTCAAAACATAAGCGCGACGGGATAAATCCGCGTAACGAAGAACAGGCGCTGGCTTATGCACTCGCCACGAATCCAAATATTGAGATTATGACGCTTTCCGGAAAGGCCGGAACGGGAAAAAGTCTGATAGCTCTCAAGGCGGGATACGAACAACTTGGGAAAAGTAACGGATATGATCGTATGTGTATTTTCCGCCCGACGCGGGAAATTGGAGAACCTTTGGGGTTTTTGCCCGGCACTCTCGAAGAAAAGTTTGCGCCGTGGCAACGTCCTATTTTGTCCAACCTGCAACTCATTATTGAGGAGGGTGAATCCCGCAAATCGGACTATTTAGAAAGTCTTATCACGGACGGTAAAATTGAAATTCTTCCTATAAATTATCTGCGTGGTGCAACGATTCACAAAGCCTTTGTTATTGTTGATGAGGCGCAAAACATGACCCCTCATGAAATGAAAACAGTGGTCACTCGCGCCGGCGAACGTTCGAAGCTCGTTATTAACGGAGATTTGTTTCAGGTTGACGGAAAATTCCTTGATAAGGAGTCGAACGGTCTCGCGCATGTCATTCATCGTTTCCCCGGACAAGATACGTACGGACATTTGCGTCTGACAAAAGGGGAGCGTTCAAGACTTGCGGAATTAGCCGCATCGCTTCTATAAAACATAAATAGTGTCACGAGACGCAAACAGTATATCTGTTTGCGTCTTTTTTAAAATTACCGCCGGCTGTTGCTATGTTACGGATATTGTTTTAGAAGCACTGTTTCTGTGGATTACGAATCTTGGCATAGGGAAAC
>CAJBMK010000049.1 GCA_903954165.1 uncultured bacterium
CAAAACTTTATTGAACATTCCTACAGATGATAATAAAACAGATGGTTCAAGATCATATTTTATAACCAATGGATACATATTATTTGCACCAGAAATTACTACATCTGCATCACTGTAAAGGTAATTTCCAACAAATACTTCATTAGGTAAATCAAATCTATAAAAACCGGGAAGATTTTTGGATAGGGAAATATCAATCAGGCCGAGAAAATGCATATTTACCACCGGCACGGAAACAAAAGAATATAAGATATCTGATTTTATAACGGGCAAACCGTTACTGATTGCATAGTATAAAGAAATAAGAATCGGCAGTTGAATAAAGAGCAATAATATTCCGGAAAACGGATTTAATTTATTGTCCGAATAAAACTTCATGATAGCCTTACCTTGCTCCTGTTGATTATCTTTGTATTTGGCCTTAATTTTTTCGAGTTCCGGTTCGAGCGCCTTCATTTGAATTTGAGTGCGTGTCGCTTTTTGGGAAAGAGGGAAAAGGAGGAGTTTAATAATGATGGTAAAGAAAATAACAGCTAAACCGGCATCGATCCACGGAAGCGCCCCCATAAGGAACACTAAACTGTTATACAAAGGAATGTAAACGATTGTCTTAAAAAATGAAATCATATAAGGGGTATAGTAGCTTTTTTTGGCGTTTTATTCAATGAAGAGAAATACCACCTTTTTCAAAAAGAGTGTGAACCTCTTTTTCAAGGACCGTAAAGGATACTTTTTTTAGATCTGTCTTTATAGTAATAAGACCTGACACCGGCTCGATTCTCTTTATTATACGCTCCAGCACGGCATATACGCGTCTACGAGCGCTATTTCTCCCGACCGCTGTCGGAATAGCCTTCTTCGAAACAATAACGGCAAATTGAGGAATATGTCCTTCTTTTAATATGCGCAACGACAGCAACGGGGAATGAAAAAACCGACCTTTCGAAAAAATATTCGAAAAATCGGCTTTTTCTATTTTGTGAGGTGCCCCGAGCATAGGAGTGAAAAAATTATTTAGAAACACTCAATCGCGCACGACCTTTTCGCATACGGCGTAGAAGGGTATTACGACCGCCTTTTGTTTTTTTACGGGTAAGAAAACCGTGAGTCTTGGCGCGCTTTCTTTTCTTTGGTTTGTATGTAAACGACATAGTGGAGACAGTATAACCTGAACTTGCAGAAAAATCAAACATTTCGTGAAACCATTAAAAAATTCGTTATACACAGCTTATCAACATACTTATCTTCTATCTACAAGTATTGCGGTTTTACACACACGGTATAATACAAATCATATTCGTTTATTTGAACTGTCGCATGGACAACAAGAAACTTTGGGATAGTGTACTTGTCGGTATTGAACTCAGCCTTTCAAAGGCTAGTTTTAATACCTGGTTTAAAGATACCTATATTGCCCGGGTGGATGACGGAATTGTTCACCTTGCTGTTCCAAACGCCTTTGTAAAAGAATGGCTCGTCACTAAATATCACAAAACAATTCTAAAATCTCTTCGTGAATTATCCGACGTCATCAGAAATTTAGAATATATTATTTCGCGGGACGATATCCGGAAAAAAGAATCGGAACAGGCGAGGCCTATTTGCAATAATCTTAATACGGCGCTCCCTTTGCATGAATATTACATCGATAAAGAAAACAATCTTAATCCAAAATATACATTTGATACTTTTATTGTGGGGCCATTCAATGAATTAGCCCACGCGGCCGCTCAAGCGGTGGTCAAAAATCCGGGAATGTCTTACAACCCGCTTTTTATCTACGGAAACACAGGACACGGCAAAACACACCTCATACAAGCGATAGGAAACCACATCAAAGTAACAGCTCCGCACAAGAAGATTATTTATCTTACGTCAGAAAAGTTTGCAATTGACTACATAAACTCAATTAATGAACGAAAAGCAAATCTTTTCAAAGAAAAA
>CAJBMK010000050.1 GCA_903954165.1 uncultured bacterium
GGAAACTTCAAATCGAACGTCTGATGTTGTGCCCGTGGCGCCGATAACGATGGCGTATCCTGAAGCAAGGGCGGGAGAACCGGCAAGGCTGTTTGTAGATGTTGCCCACCAGGAACCGCCCACACCCGTCGCGACAAGCGACCCCCCGGCAACGCAAACCCCATTTATTGAAAAACATCCGCCCGAAATATCAATCCCATTCGCGAATGTTGAAGTTGCTCCCCCGCCGACCGAAAGTATTGAAAGAGATGTGGTGCCGGAAATAGCAGCGCTATTGGCCGAAAGTGCACCGATTGTCCCGCTTGTGTATGAAAAATTCGTCCCCGAAATATTTGAATTTGAAACTGTCCCATTATCAAAAAAAGCACCGTTTATTTTGGTACCGTTCAACTGATCTATCTTATTCGACTGGGCGGCTACATTATAAACATAGCTTGTAGTCCGCGCATTATCCGAAACCGAGTTCCCGACGTTATAAATTTGCTGGCTTAACCTGTTTGAAAGTTGTTGTAATTTTGAATCAACCTCCGCCCGCGAAATATCTCCAATTATTGTCTTTTCGGTAACCCGCTCCACCACCTGATTGGTAACAATTTTTGGCACTTCCCTATCACGATACACAATGATTCGTTGAACGCTACTCGTGGGTGCGGGCGGATCGGTGGAATTACTTTCTTTTATGAGAGGCCCGACAGCCGCCGAAACAGAAGTTTCTTGCGATACGGTTTCATCATTTAAAGACGTGACGTCGGGCTTTTCCATGCGTGAAGTCACCAGAGAATCAATACCAAGAACACTATTTATTCTTTTATAAATAGCGACCGCCGCGCGACGAAAAATTGAAGTTTCTCCGATTGCAGTTTCACCAAGAGCCGCAGAATTTTGACTGAAAAAACCGGGCGCATAAGCATTATCCGTTGAAGATAAAACCGACATATCAAGCACTTGCGCAAGAGAATTTGAAACGGACGCAAAACCAATCCTGGTGAAGTTTGTACTTGCCAAAAATGAAGTGGAAACAAGAACGAGAACCAACGAACATATTGATGCAATTTTACCGCCTGATACGACTGCCATTTTCAGAAAATTGGGTGAGCTTATCTTTGCTTTTTTCACACCAATAATAGGTCCTGATTCCATGGGCTTATTGTAACACTGAACGGGTTGAAAATCTTCACCATTTAACACCGAGATATCCCCAGTATCGCGTTTTATTTTTTGAGTATTTTGTACCTCATTTTCCGACTCTTTTTCATCCGAAATATCATTCAAAAAAACTTCCATTATCGTATTGTCGGCAATTTCAACTTCAGCAATTGTGTTATTTACGTATTCATTCAACCGATCCTCTTCCACATACCATGTTCGGCCGACCATTTTGGCCGTTAATTTTCCCGCGCGACACAGCTGACCAATATAATCAGATGTATAACCTGTTTTTTCCGACGCATACCGTGATGAAATATAATTTTTATTCTCTATAGTTAATTCTTGATTCATAAATAATCTCTCGCTTCTTACCGCGTGTTCTTATAATCATCTACCGCAACCACCAACCTTTCTGAGCGCATCACCATTCGACTCATGGTTTCGCCGATCCGTCTTCGACTACACTTTCCTGAATCGGATTCGATAGAGACGGTTCTACTGTGGGAAATTGCGACTGAACGGCCACATCTTTCACCGGTTCAAGAGGAACCGGAGGAATGACGTTGGGAGGTTCCGAATTATTACCGGCCGGAATTGAACCAGAAGAAGTCGAGATATTCGGAACGGAAACAACAGTTGATGTTGCCTCAATTTTTGGCGTATCCGACGACACCACCGAAACAGATACCACCCCGTCAAGACCTCCGCCATCCAAAGCCGGAATTGTCGTACTTACCGTAGTCGTACCCTGCGTTTGTTCAATAACAGGTTTTGGACTTGAATCGTACACATCAACAGTTCTCATGGCTTTCGTTTCCTGACCAAAACCATCTTTTGCGCTGTACGTAATCACATGCGTTCCAACTTTTGACGTATCAATCTGGTCACCCGAAACATCTACCATAATTGCGGAAGATCCGTTCTGTGACACGCCGGTTGCCGTTGCCCCCAAATCAATATAAGTTGTTTTAAGCGGAATTCGGGCCGGATTATCACCGATAATATGAATAATCGGTGGCAAATGTTCAGACGCCGAGGAAACATTCACATTCCCGCCCGTCGTACTATTCAAATTCTCTATCGACGATTCAACAGCTTTATTCTGCTCTGGAGAAATGACACCACACATACCTTGCGTCACTTTGAAAGAACCGGACGAAGCATCGTCAAGACGCATACACCCGAGGTTTCCGTTCTTGTCCCGCATAGTGACTCCTTCTTCAACGTTAATAGTCTTCGTTGTCACATTTTCCGCGGCCATATTCTTCACCGAAGCGACACTTGCCGATATCGTACTGCCGACAGTTTGAAAGAATGAACCGATAGCATTCTGAATAGTGGTAGTCGCCAGCATATCCTCAATCTTCTTTAAACGAATTTCGATTGCCGCAATTTTTTCATCAAGTGCCTGAATGCCGGCAAGTATAAACGTGGAGAATTTTACCAAATCAATACCGCGTCTGTCTGTTGAAAGAATTTCATCCGGCGCATCTTCAGCAACAATCCCCAACCGCTTTCCACAGCCGGATGACGCGTATGAAACATTATTTCCGGTCGGACATACCTCGTCAGCGTAGGCAAATGTTGAAACATTAATATTTCGAATTTTATCGAGAATCGAGCTCTTATCCGACGCACTCACGCTCGCGATATCTTTTAGCCGACTCTTTCCCGAAAGAGCTACAAACGCTTTGGCCGCCGTAGCGCCATTGACCGCAAGCGTGTAATCCGTCGATGCGCCAAGTCCCATTACGTCCGTCGCGTTATTGCCGTTATTTTCTTCACCAATTCGTACCGAACCCGCAAAGTAGCCGACCGACATCGCATCGACGTCAAATTGAGTTCGATTACCCGGAATGAGTGCGCGATTTTCCGTTACAACACCTTCCGGCTGATTCGAGTCATCTTGCCAAATACGATGGAAGTCAACATCGAGAGAACCAACGGCACCACCCGGTCGGTACTGATATTCCACAAGTGGAGCGAGTCCAACGGCAGGAATACCTGTCCCAATCGCGCCACATTCCACAAAATCAACTCCGTTAGAAACATTATTATCCACAAAGAAACGAATATTGGTTGCCGAACGCACTTCAATTTTGAGAAGGGCAAATTGTGTCGTTGAGATGGTTTGACCCGTACAGGCAACGCTCTGTGGAGTACCGCCCGTCGTTACCCGACCGGTCCATGTCGTACCGCCGTTATTGGTAAAACCGATAAAGTTTGAAAGCTCGACAACCTGGGCGTCCGTCGGATTACCGACACCGACATACATATAATTATTGGCACTGACAAGTGTTGGTCGAACCTTCATAAGCATGACCGGCAAATTAGCTGCATAGACAATAGCATGCGCAGTTCCGGCAGCCTCGTCCATGATAGCCATACATCCGTTATTATTGGCGGTAGCAGCTATGCGAATTGTACCGTTAACAGCACTAGCCGGAGATGAAAACGCACAGTTGTTATTGGTTGAATACACACCCCACCCACGAGAATCACCAAATGACGCCGCCTGATTACCTCCAAAGTCAGCTCCAATAGTTCGAGATGTTCGGAACGCGTTGAATTCTTCTCCCATGTATGAGTTTCTATCGATAAATGCTCCCGCATCAAGAGCAAGACCAAAGTTGGTCGAAAGGTTTTTTGCTTGCAATAGTTCAACGCCCGTCGTGCTCGCGACCGACATCACCATCATGTTTGGCGACATAATAGAAAGACGCGCATCGGCTGTCGAGGTACCGATTGCCAAATTACCGCTTGCATCAATTGCATCCATAACAATACCTCCCGAGTCTTCAGTGGCAAACAAATTACCGGTTTGTCCCGCCAATCCTTGAATCATAAGACCTGTCCCTGTTGCCATTCTGGTCAAAATATGAACCTGCGCATCAAACGCATTTCTGTCCGACGCAAAACTTGCGCCAAGCCCGATATCACCGGTCTGTGCTATTTGAAGATCTGAATATTCCGTACTGACTCCAAGTTGACGTTTAATACTAAAATACGGCGTATTAACACGAGTATCCATTCTAAATATACCGCCGACTCGAGATGTGTCGCGTGCGCCAATTTGTGTTACGTTCACAGCATAGCTCAACAATTGACCGTTCACCTCGGAGAATAAACCGCTGACCGTTGACGCTCCCGCGTACATCCTAATTCCCGCGGCGTCTGTTGATCCGATTGCCCGATTCGGAAAAGCATTATCACCGACAATCATACCGCCGTAATCACCCCCAAGTGTCGGAATAACGACGTCGGTCGTCGTTAGTTTTGTCGTTGTGCCCAAGACCGCCGTAAAATTCTGCAAAGTAGTTGATGAAAGAAAAGTGTTCTGACCGGTGAAAACATTATTTGAATACGTTTTCACCATCGTGGTAGAAGAATTTGCCCAATAATTAGCGGAGGTTGTAGAGAAAGCATTTCCCTGATTAAGAACCAGCCACGCATTTGCGGATGTTGTGGAAAAGAAATATCCCTTGTCTGTGTTTGCTAAAAGATAGTTTGCAGATGAGGTACTGAAAAAGTTTCGCTGGGTCGCGAGGAAATCCGATGATGATGTGCTGAAGAAATTATTCTGTGTTTTCCAGAAGTCGGCGGAAGTGGTAGCAAAGAACTGGTCGTGTCCGAGCGTATTTAACCATGCCTGGGAATAGGTAAGCGCCGGCGGAAGTTCCCTTCTCCCCGTAATGATCATAAATCCCCGGGGCGAAAGATGAAACAGGAAAAACAATTCTGAACCGGTTGAATCCAGGTAAAGAACATGACTGCGGATGTTGCGCTGGCCGTGAATCCCGGCTGCTTTCAGCCTGACATCCACAGCCTTTTCGGCGGTGAGAAGGCCGACCGGCTGCGGGAAAACCGGAATACAAAAAAACAGAAACACTACCAGGGATGGAATCAGCTTTTTCATAGAAAAGGTTTTAATAAGGAAAATGCTTTGTAAAAATTAAGTATGGCAAATATAGCGTTATTTTAAATAAATTAAACACCAGATCATCCTGAAC
>CAJBMK010000051.1 GCA_903954165.1 uncultured bacterium
ATTGTACCAGCCTTGTCGAGGTGTATAATGTAAATACACACGGTGTGTTCTGTGTAGTTTTTATAGGTTATGTTTATAAGTAAATATTTTTAATAAGTATACACTTTATTTTTTTGGTGTTTTGCGGATTAATAATTATATTTATTATGTTTATGGCTAAAAAAAAATCAGAAAATAAATTAAGTCTTTTAAAAACAAAAGACGCAAAACTCCGCACTTTGGCCAAAAAACTTGCCGTAATCGCCAAAGAAAAGGAGGTTGTCAGAAAAAAGTTACTGGTAACGGCGGGAGAACTTCGTGGTAGGGCAAAAGAACTTGCTATTATTGCCAAAGAAAAAGAAAAAAACAGGCTAAAACTTCAAGAGATAAATAATAAAATATCCATCTCCGAACTTCGTTATCGTCGTTTGTTTGAAACCGCACAGGATGGGATATTATTGATAGACTTTAAGACCGGCATGATTTTGGACGTAAATCAATTTCTTATTGATTTGCTCGATTATTCAAAGAAAGATTTTTTGGGAAAACACCTCTGGCAGGTCGGGGTTTTTAAAGACATAGCCGCCTCAAAACAAAATTTTTTAACATTACAAAAAAAACGCTATGTTCGTTTTGACGATTTGCCTCTGGAAACAAGAAAAGGAAAAAAAATTGATGTAGAATTCGTTGCCAATGCTTATGGTGTCGGCGATGTAACAATTGTTCAATGCAACATTCGTGATATAACGGAACAAAAAAATTCAGTGATAGTTTAAGGGAACAGAAACAGTTCACAGAATCACTTATCAATTTGAGTCCGGATGTTGTTTATGTTTATGATGTGGTTAATAAAAAAAACATATACAGCAATAACGGAATTCAGAAGGTTTTAGGGTATTCTGTTAAAGAAATTCAAAATATGGGAAATCGAATGATTTCGATTTTGATGCATCCTGATGATTTAAAGGTGTATATAAAAGAAACTATTCAAAAGTATGGACAAGCTAAGGGTAATGAAATAATCTCCAGTGAGTATCGGATGAAGCACAAAAACGGTACTTGGATTTGGTTAGAGTGCAAGGAATTGATATATAAAAGACAGAACAGCGGTTTGCCTTGGCAGATTTTTGGTGTAATCCATAATATTAATGAAAGAAAAAAGGTCGAAGATGAGAAAATTGAAAATGCCAATCGCTTCAAAAAACTTTCCGCGAATGTTCCGGGGTTGATTTACCAGTTTACGAAAAAAACCGACGGAACATATTGCGTACCAATAGCGTCGGAAGGTATCAAAGATATTTTTGGGTGTTCACCCGAAGATGTGGTTAGTGATTTTTCTCCAATCGGGAAAGTAATTTTTCCTGAAGATTTAGAGAGAGTTACTAGAGATATTGAATATTCCACCAAAAATCTATCTTTTTTTACCTGTGAATTTAGGGTGCAAATACCGGGAAAGCCAATTCAATGGGTATATTCCAGATCAAAGCCCGAAAAATTGGCCGACGGCTCCGTGACTTGGTATGGTTTTAATACCGACATTACCGCACAAAAAAAGGTCGAGGAATTGTTGTTGGAAAACGAAAAAAGACTGACTGAAGCTCAACGTATGGCTCTCGTGGGTAATTGGGAACTTGATCTGGTTACCAATAAACTTACGTGGTCGGACGAAATATATAAAATTTTTGAAATAGATAAAAAAAGATTTGGAGCATCTTACGAGGCTTTTCTTAATGCTATACATCCGGAAGACAGAAGTATGGTTGATGCCGTATATACTAAATCAGTGGAATCAAGAAAGCCTTATAAAGTCAGTCATAGGCTTCTCATGTCTGACGGGAGAATTAAATATGTAGATGAACAATCGGAAACATTTTATGGTCGCGATGGAAAACCTATTCATTCGGCAGGAACCGTCCAGGACGTGACCGAAAGAAGAAAAACGGAATTGGCTATGGAAAAAGAACAGGTTTTAAGCAAAACCATTATTGACAGTATTCCGGGAACTTTTTACATGCTTGATGAAAAAGGTTTTTATGTACGTTGGAATTCTTACCAGAGAGATGAGATTGTCGGAAAGCCGGATGACCAAGTTTCGACCGTCAATGCTATCGACACAATTCATCCTGATGATCGTGCTCTTATCGGATCAAGAATTGCAAATGTTCTAATGAAAGGTGGAAGCAAGACCGTTATGGGAAGGGTATTGATGCGCGGAGGACCTTCATATAAATGGCTTTTAATGACTGGCAGGAGAATGATTATTGACAATAAGCCTTTTCTTTTGGGAATAGGTATTGATATTACCGAAAGAAAAGAAATGGAAGAAAAAATTTTGGAATTGAAAGATCAGGGGGAGGCCATTCTTCATTCGATTGGTGATGCGGTTTTTGCCTGTAATAAAGATGGAAAAATCTTGGTTTTCAATAAGGTGGCTGAAGAAATGACCGGTGTTAAGACGGCTGATGCTATCGGTAAACACTATAGGGAAATAATCTCCTTTGTAAGAGAAAGTGACGGAAAACCGAGCGATGAATTTATTGTCGAAGCTATCGAAAAAAACAAAATTACGAAAATGGCCAACCATGTTCAGTTGGTCAGTAAGGACGGGAAAAAGATTCCCGTTGCGGATTCTGCGGCGCCGATTACAAATACTTCGGGTCAAATAATCGGATGTGTGGTTGTGTTTCATGATGTTGCCAGAGAACGAGAAATTGATAAAGCGAAGACGGAATTTGTGTCGCTGGCTTCACATCAACTTCGAACACCGCTCACGACCTTACGTTGGAGCTCGGAAATGCTAAGTTCCGGTCAAGATGGAAAATTAAATGCAAAACAGCAACATTTGACGGACCATATTCAGTTTGCCAGCAAAAGAATGGTGGCTTTGGTAAACGCTCTATTAAATGTATCACGACTGGAACTCGGGACATTTAAGGTTGAACCGAATACTATTGATGTGAAGGAGGTTGTTGCGGCTAGTATAAAAGAATTCACTTCTCAAATAGCTAAGAAAAAGATTATTTTTCAGGAAAAGTATGATAAAAATATTCCGCTTATATATACCGATCCAAAATTATTAAATATTGTTTTAGACAACATCCTTTCGAACGCAATCAAGTACACCCCAAGCGGAGGTTGTGTGGAATTGAGGGTGGCTAGAGATAATAATGATATTTTGATAACTGTGAAAGACACCGGTATAGGAATTCCAACACTCGATAAAAGTAAAATATTCACCAAACTATTTCGGTCTGATAACGCAAAAATTATTGATCCGGACGGAACAGGGCTCGGTCTTTATATTGTGAAGGAAATAATTGATCATGTTGGAGGTACGGTTTGGTATGAGTCAAAGGAGGGTGAAGGTACTGTTTTTTATCTGAAGCTTCCTATTAAAGGTATTGCAAGAGAAAGTAAAGAACAACTTATATAAAAATTATAATGAAAAAAAAGATACTGATAGTTGAAGATGAAACGACGATACTAAATATATTAGCCGAGAGGTTCACAAGTGAAGGTTTTGAAGTTTTTTCGGCGGAGAACGGAAAGATTGGTTTAGAACTCGCATTTAAAAACCATCCCGACATAATTTTGCTTGATATAATTATGCCTGTTATGGATGGTATGGCTATGCTCGATGTAATAAGAAAAGATGTCTGGGGAGAACATGTTCATGTTATTCTTTTGACCAATTTGTCTGATAATGAAAAAGTGTTCACATCCAATCGAAACGGTGTATTTGATTATTTAATAAAGTGCAATATGACGATGGATAATATTGTACAAACCGTCGAGGAGAAATTAACGAAGAGTTCATAGGTTTTGGGTGATAATAAATCAATTTTTAAAAAACAAAACCGTTGTTCAGTGAAGGTTTGTAACAAAAAACTTATTTGTTCGGTTTGTTAAACATGTTTGTATGGAAATAAAAAAACCTATTTTAAATGAAGATGGTGTTGAAAAGGTTGTCCTCGGCGAATCGGGCGATATTGATGTGTGCGATGCTTTAGTTCGCGGGGGAGCGCGCGATGCGACTATTGTTGATGAGGTCAAAATCAACTCAAGCGTGATCGACAGTGTCTCGTTTCAGTCGTCGAAGATAAAAGAAATGAGTGTCATTGATTCGCTCTTAAACGGAATGAGTTTTGCCGGAGCGGTTTGTAATCGCACGTTTTTCGAGCGAATAATAATTAGGAAAAGTCGTTTTCAAGGAACGCAATTAATGGAGTGTATTGTGCGTGATGTTGTTATTGAAAAATCAAAATGCACCGATTTGTCGCTCCGCTTCGCGAAATTGAAAAATGTACTATTTGTCGACTGCGACTTGGATGGTGTCGACTTTCTGGCGGCTAATTTAGAAAATGTCACATTTACAAACTGCTCGCTCAAAAACGCCCAATTTTCCCAATCAAAATTAAAACATGTCAGCCTAAAAGCTGCCCACATCGAAGGTATTTCTATCGATAAAGAATCACAATAG
>CAJBMK010000052.1 GCA_903954165.1 uncultured bacterium
CTCGGACGGCCGTAATGTTTGGTCAAGAAACAATTCTTCGTTTTCACCCACTTTCTTTTTTTCTTCAGGTTTTTTCATAATAGTGATATATGAATAAAGTATAACACAAACGACGGAATCTTTGTCGGCACTAGGTGCGGGTATTATATGGATAATTGTCTATAATTACAGCCGTTATTATGAATTGTAATTATTCTGTTTTGGCATGTATAGGGCGCCGAATTTCCAAAATACTCTTGACAGGTAAAATAATATATGCTAACCTTGCTACAGCATTGAAAGAAACTACCGAGTACCGCCCCATTGAGGCGGTTTTCAGTAAGGTTGATTTCCAAAATATAAATCTCTAAGCAATGAAACCGCATTAGCGGTGGATTAATTCACCTTCGAGGACGATCTGGCCACTACCTCCGGGTATGTGCGCTGTGTCTATCCTGAGAGATGTATTTAGCTTTTGGTACGCATACTAAAAAGTATTGCTTAGAGATTTATGTCTTGGAACGGAAAAGCGTTTTTTCTTTTGAGAAAACGCTTTTCTCTTGCTCTATAATACCCCTTGAATCAATCAAGTCCAGAGTATTTTTTTGCTTGGTAATGGAATTTGACGGCGCGTCAAAGTTTGAATTCAAACAAAAAATAATACTTGCAAATTATTGCGCCATAATATTTCGGTTGTGTTATTTTTCATTTGTCCGTGTGGTGTCGTTATTAAACAAAAAACAAAACGCGTCGTGTTTGTATTGAACATGACGCGTTTTGTTTCTGCCTTTCTGTGCTGTATTTAGTAGTTGCCTTCAAGATCAACGATATGTTTCAATTCTTCAACGGTTGTAAGGCCGGTCAACACTTTTACAATGCCGTCTTGTCGCATATCCAAAATTCCCTGGCCTTGGGTGGCTTTTTTTATTTCTCGTTCGCTCGGTGTGGCAAGGAGTGCTTTTTCGAGTGCTTCATCGTTTAGAATTGCTTCATAAACTCCAATTCGTCCTTTGAATCCGGTGTTATTGCAGGTAGGACATCCGACAGGTATCCACATTTTTGTGGTGTTGGCGGGAATTTCGTCGGGTGGAAGTGTTGTGATGATTTGGTCAATAATTCGTTTGTCTTCACCTTCGATTGCGGTTTCTTTTTTGCATTGACCACATAGCATTCGGACGAGCCTTTGGGCCATTGCAATGTTCATGGCCGAAATAATTGCTTTTGGGTCGACACCAAGGTCTATAAGGCGGGGGAACGTGCCGGCGGCGGTATTGGTGTGGAGTGTGGAAAATACTAAGTGGCCGGTAAGAGCGGCGGTCACCGCCGTTCGGGCGGTTTCTGTGTCGCGAATTTCACCGATCATGATAACGTCCGGGTCCTGGCGAAGAGCCGCGCGCAACCCTTCAAGAAAAGTATATTTTTTCTCATCATTGGTTTGAGTTTGGACAATACCCGCGAGATGATATTCAACAGGGTCTTCAATCGTGATGATTTTTATGTCGGGTGTATGAATTTTTCGGAGGAACGCATAGAGCGCGGTCGTCTTACCGGAACCTGTCGGGCCGGTCGTAAGAATCATACCTTTTGGTCGCTCAATTTGACGCATGATCTCGGTAAAGAGTTTTTTGGGAATTCCCATTGATTCAAGAGAAACTTGAATTGATTTTGGGTTAAGTAAACGCATAACAATAGATTCGCCGTTGTTCCCCGGAATAATTGAAACGCGGATTTCTATGTGGTCTTCGTTGATTTTAATACTGAAACGGCCATCCTGAGCTTCTTCTTTTATGTTCAGCTTCATGCCGGATAAGAGTTTGATGCGGGACAAAACTGATTCGTATGTTTCGTGGTCAAAAGAAAGAATTTCATGTAAAACTCCATCCAAACGGTACCGCATGCGAACATTTCCTTCCTCAGGTTCGAGATGGACGTCTGAAGATTTTGTGGCAAAGGCGCCGGCCATGATGATTTCTATAATTCGTGACGTCCTGTATGCCTTTTTTTCCACCATAACTTCGCGAACAAGTTTTTCAACATCGTCAATGGCATGGATTTTGGTAACCATCACGCTGACTTCATCGTCAGAAATATCAAGAGCGCCGGCTTTGGCCTGAACAGCAAAAGAGATTTCCGTATACTTTGACCACGCGCGTTCCAGACTGGCCGTCGAAGTCATGTGAAGGGTTGTTGTGTAGCCCGACAAATCGAGATTTTTTATTATTTCAAGGGCGAGGGGATTATTGGGGGAGAGAACGGCAACGTCAACTCGTTTCCCGATTAAATTATATGCGGCTATTTTGGCTTCGCGCGCCTTTGGTTCGGGAATCAGTTTTAAAGCGTCGGTACTGACAGGGTAAACGGATAGGTTGATATATCCGTGACCGTATTTTGTGGAAAGAAGCTGAACAAGCTCTTCTTCCTCATCTTTCCGTAAGTCGTTTAGTCGTTTATTCTGTTTTGTTTCATCAAATTCAATAACCATGAATGAATTATAGCATTACGGGCAAATTTTGCCTGTGAATGATGTGTATTGACAATCTATATAAATTGTGCTAATATTAAATAAGATATCAAAACAATAAATAATAGAAAGTTGTCAAAATGAAAAATATAGTCTCGGTGGTTTTTGCGGGTTTTATCACGGTTCTGGCTGGTTGTTCGACCGGCGGTCGAGCACTTCAACCTGAAGAACTGCGGATGGTTCCAGTGCCGGTATCAACCCAAAATGTTATTCCCGGAACAATTGTCGAGGTGGTAGAGCCGGCAATCTCAGATAAGCCGATTTTAATCGACTTAAAAACCGGAGAGCTTAAAAGGCTCGAGGGGCTGAGGGGGAACGGTCTCGTTGTGATTCTGGTTGCGTCGATTTTTACCGAGAAAGATCATAAGTTTCTTGGGTCATCGGTTCTGAATATTGTTCCTATTCGTTATGCGGACAGGGCGATGTTCGGAAAGGAGAAAACCGGTGTCGCGTACCCGACACTTTTCTGGAAAATTGACCGGATTGGCGGTGTAGAGACCGCACACCATTAATTTTTTCTGATTTTTATAATCAGTAGTCACAAAGGAGCGTTCTAAACACGCTCCTTTTTTGTATTTGTATGTAAAAGAATTATACTGGGCTCAATTTTTTATTTTATATAAAACGAAGTAGTTGGTATGGTGTTGGGTATTCTTTTATAAAAAACCGCCAAACGATTCAACCGGCCGGCGGTTTGTGCTGAAAATACTTTACTTTTTATTAATTTCTTCATGTGGGGGAGAGGGATTGTGTACCGAAGTACCACTGCATGTTTCGTTCCCGAAGGGTGTGTATCCTTTACGGTTCGATACCAACTGACGCGTTTGAAGTCATGTATTACTTTTCTAAAATATGATGTGAAAGAGCCCGATTTGAAAATAACACGAAGTAATACACAAGTCAAACATCACCGGAGTATAAGCTTGACATAGTGTTTTTGTAACTGTATACTATATGTAGAAAATTTCGCAATTTCGCGGAGTTTAAAAAAGAGAGTATGTATGAAAAAGCACTTTGTGAATTTTTTGGGTGCGGTTGGCATTAGTCTTCAATTGATGTCGACGGTGTCGGCTGAGGTTATTGTTGCCCAAGCGCGGTCGTCTGAAAGGGAACCGGTATTATCGGGGAATAGTTATGTTGTCGGTAGTCAGTCGACTTATTCTATATCACCGATGCCAATTGCACCGGTTAGGAGAGTGGGGGACGCTCCAATTGCACCGCCATCTGTGATGGTTATTCCTTCACGTATACCATATCGTGCGTATCGGCTGTATTATCCGACAGTATCGGGTGAATACAGCAGTACGTTGCAGTACACCACAAGGGTGGACGGTTCCGGTTTGGAAACGGTAAAATGGAGTGGGCAGGCAACCTCCAGCCAAACGTCCGGGTACACGCCAGTGAATTCACGGCCACAAGAGCGAAAGCCTTTTGGGGTCAAATTTACGCCGGAAAAACCAACACATAATGTTGGCGAGTATTACGGATCATCGTCAACAGTAACGACAAAATCAATCTCCGCCGGAAAAAGCGAGTCTATCTCAACAGGGAGATAACGAATCAAAAAGGGGGTTCGGTATAAGTGAGTAACAAAGGCGTATTCGAAAGAATACGCCTCTTCTCTTACATTTATTTAATAGTATGGTATCGTAAAGGTATGATTACGCTTTGTAAGAATCTTGCCGACACCGAAAGACTGGCCAAAAAGTTTTTGGCTCAATTGGCTCTTGAAAATCCGAAACGTGCCACGGTTATTGGGCTTTCTGGGGATTTAGGTTCCGGAAAAACAACATTTACACAATTGGTGGCAAAAGAATTGGGCGTTACGGATGAGGTGACCAGTCCAACTTTTGTCATTGAAAAGAAATATGAACTCAATAATTCGCGTTTTAAATATTTAATTCATATTGATGCATATCGCCTGGCGGGCGGTTCCGAACTAGAGGTTCTTGGGTGGAGGGAGTTGGTCGCCAATCCTCAAAATCTCATTTTTGTTGAATGGCCGGAATTAGTCAATGATGTAATGCCGGAAGAGTACACGCTTCTTTGTTTTGATTTTGTTAACGAATCGGCACGGAAGGTTTTGGAGCGGAAAAAAATAGAATCAACCGTTTTGTAAAAAAACAAAAAGGCAGTGATAATAAAAAAAATATACCCTCGGCGCATTACTGAACCGGGGCATTTATTTACCTTTTTATCAATGCGGTTGTTTCGGCATTTTTTGTATATAATAGTCATATGCAAGCAAAAATAAAACCGGGGAAGAAGCGATTAATACTCTTGGATTCTCATGCGATTATTCATCGCGCCTATCACGCTCTTCCGGAATTTGTTTCAAGTAAAGGAGAGCCGACGGGTGGTCTTTACGGACTTTCTACGATGCTCATCCGCATCTTTAAAGATTTGAAACCGGATTATGTGGTGGCTGCGTTTGATTTGCCTAAACCGACGTATCGACATGAGGCCTATAAAGAGTATAAGGCCGGCAGAAAAAAAGCCGACGATGCGCTCATTTCTCAATTGAAACGTTCCCGCGATGTATTTGCCGCTTTCGGAATTCCTATGTATGAAAAAGAGGGGTTTGAGGCCGACGACGTCCTCGGCACTGTATGTGAGATGATGAAACAGAATAAAGAAGTCGAGATTGTAATTGCCTCCGGCGATATGGACACAATGCAACTTATTGAAGGCAAGAAAGTGCAGGTCTATACCTTAAAGAAAGGAATCAACGATACTATTATGTACGACGAACAGGCGGTTTTTGACCGTTTCGGATTTGGTCCAAAATTAATTCCCGACTACAAAGGGCTTCGGGGTGATCCGTCGGATAACATTATCGGCATTGCGGGTATTGGCGAGAAGACGGCCACCGATCTTATTTTGGCTTTTGGCTCGATTGAAGATATGTATAAAAAGCTCAAGAAAGACGAGGAGGCTTTTGTGAAGGCCGGCATTAAACCGCGCATTGTTGAGCTATTAAAGAAAGGAGAGGATGACGCATTGTTTTCAAAAGTGTTGGCGACTATCCGGCTTGATGCGCCGATTGATTTTGTATTACCGGAAAAGGAATGGAAAGATAATCTTGATATAGAAAAAATCAGTGCGTTGTTTACCGAATTGGAGTTTCGCGGACTTCCGTCACGTTTGCGTGAAGTAATGCATGAAGTCTTCAAGGTGGAAACGGGAACGCTATTTGGTGGAGGTACGGAGGGTGAAGGAAAAGGGGAGGGTGTTGGAACAGCAACTGCAGAATCGGCAGATCCAGCCGTTGAGTCTGTTGATCCTGTTCTTCTCAAAGAAATAGCTATTGCCTCCTGGCTTTTGAATTCAAACCTCACTAATCCGTCTCTTGAGGATATTATTCATTTTGCCAAAACAAAAACGTTTACCGAAGCGCGAACGGTTATTGAGAACGATATTACGCAAAAAAATTTGAGTAATGTATTTGAGACAATTGAAAAACCGCTCATTCCCGTTGTGGAAAAAATGGAAAAAATTGGTGTCCGTGTCGATGTTGATTTTTTGAAAAAATTATCCCTTGAGTATCACGGCAAGCTTGATGCAATTGAAACAAAGATATTTGAAATGGCCGGGTTGCAGTTTAATGTAAATTCGCCGAAACAGCTGGGAGATATTTTGTTTAATAAAATGGGATTGGGTGCGGGACGACAGAAGAGAACGGCGGGAGGAGCGCTTTCCACCAAAGAGTCCGAGTTGGAAAAATTGAAAGATAAGCACCCGATTATTCAATATATACTTGAGCATCGCGAGCTACAAAAACTTCTTGGAACATATATTGATACTATTCCGACACAGTGTGACTCGACGGGGCGACTTCATGCGAATTTTCTCCAAACCGGCACAACAACAGGAAGAATGTCTTCACAAAATCCTAATTTACAGAATATTCCAAATCATTCTCCTCTCGGTAAAGAGATTCGCAAGGCTTTTGTAGCCGACAAAGGTTTCAGGTTGGTGGCGCTGGATTATTCTCAAATCGAGCTTCGTATTGCGGCCTTTCTTTCCGGGGACGAAAAGCTTCTGGAAATTTTCCGAAAAGGAGAAGATGTTCATACGTCGGTCGCCTCGCACGTCTTCGGAGTGCCGGCGGGAGAGGTGGATAAAGAAATGCGCCGACGCGCCAAGGTTATTAATTTCGGTGTGATGTACGGCATGGGGGTGTTGGCATTGAAACAAAATCTTGGAACTTCTCGCGAGGAAGCACAGAAGTTTTATAACGACTATTTTGAAAAGTTTAACGGACTTTCGGCATACCTCAACCGGGTAAAAGCGGAAACAAACAGTAAGGGGTATACCGAAACGTTTTTCGGTCGACGCCGTTATTTTGACGGTATTCGCTCGCCGTTACCGTACATTCGGGCAATGGCCGAGCGTATGGCTATCAACGCGCCAATTCAGGGGACGGAAGCGGATATTATTAAACTTGCCATGATACAAACCGACGCATTTCTTAAAAAAGAGGGTTTGGAAAAAGATGTACGATTAATTCTCCAGGTGCATGATGAGTTGGTGTATGAAATAAAAGAGGATGTGGCGGAAAAAGTAACACCAAAGATTCAAAAAATTATGGAAGGCGTTATTGATCCAAAAGATATTTCCGGCGTGGTCTGTAAGGTGGAAGCGTCGGTCGGTACAAATTGGGGGGAAATGGAGAAAGCGAAGTGAGAGGAATGTATTTGGCTGTGGCCATTACTTTTTTTGGGGAAGGGAAAAAATCGGTCGCCGTTGTTACGCCCGATTTTTTTGCAACTGTTTCTAAAAAGTTGCATTAATTATGTAATATTGTTACAGTTATGGGGTAATGCTGTCACGAAACTTTAATTTTAATAGCTATTCTTTCTGGGGCTCGATTTCGAGAACCCGCTTCTGCTATTGTTAAATTAAGCCTTATATATTAACGATATTAGAAACGAGTTCTCGAAAGAGAGCTCGTTTTTTGTACACGGCGTACAAAGTTCTTTGGAAAACAAAAGAAAGGAACGGTGAGTTTATGAAAGGAAACCATACGGTGCGTTTCAACGCGCTTTATTGCACAAATACAAGGGTTGTTCTTAATATCAACTTTCAAAATACTTCGCACGGATGTAGTTATCTCGTGGGGTCGATTGGCACTATTACGGCCGTTAGCTCCACAGAGGTTACGCTTCGGATGGATGTTTTGTCGGGTAAATCTCATATACCGCACGAAATCATAGTCAGTCGAACAAGTATCAGTCCTCTGAGGAGGTCAGATTTGTCGGTTGAAGAAAGAGGAAGTGCCGTATTTGAAACGTCTATGTGAGACAGTCTCGAGTATGTAATGAAAGGAAAAAAGTATGAGCAGAAAAAATAGAAACAAGTTCCAAATTAAAAAAGGAATTCGAGTGTGCATTCGGGATGATTTCAAAAATGGCACTCGAGACCGGTTTTATCCGGAATATTCCACGGGGACGGTTCATGGCCACGATAGGACACACGTCATTGTTCTTATGGATGATCCGCCGGGTGAGACATATAAAGAGAAAAACATTCGTATACATCGGTCCGGTGTTCTGCCGGTATGGCAAAGGCCATTACCGGCCACAAGTACACCGATACCCGCTTTTGCGACAATGTAATCGTTGCGGCCGTTGTGTCTGTTTAAAAACCTGTTTGTATGCAAACAGGTTTTTCTTTTTAGTGCCGAGTGTCGTATACTATCTTTATGTTGTATGTGTATTATGGTGGCCGTATTCCTGTTCGGAGCGCCGCTCAAAAAACGGTTGATTTCTTGCTTCACAAAAAACCCGATGCTTCTTTTTATCGCATGTCGCCGGATAATTGGAGTATTTCACAATGCGAAGAATATATCGGGGGGCAGGGGCTTTTTAACTTGGCATATATAGTGTGGCTAGACGCCTGTTTTTCGGAGGAAGAAATTTCTGATTTTTTGGTGTCAAAATTAGACGCCCTTGCGGGATCGCAAAGCATTTTTATTGTCACAGAAGAAAAAATAAATAAACCGATACTGACTAAACTTGAAAAAACGGCAAAGGAAATAAAAAATTTCAAAGATGAATCGGTGAGCGAACGGCGCTTTTCACTTGATTCTAATACGTCGATATCAAAAAACGAATTTAATCCGTTTGCGTTGGGGGACGCG
Source organism: uncultured bacterium (assembly GCA_903954165.1). Classification (GTDB taxonomy): domain Bacteria; phylum Patescibacteriota; class Minisyncoccia; order Phycocordibacterales; family CAJBMK01; genus CAJBMK01. The sequence continues at coordinate 8,643 of CAJBMK010000052.1, forward strand.
TTGGTACGAAGAGATAAACCTGCTCTTTGGGCTGCGCATCAGGAATCGATACACCGAGGAATTTCGGCTGAAGAAACGGTGGGGCTTCTCTTTTGGCAGGTAAAATCAATGTTGGTGGCGACGAGTGCAAAAACGGCTGAAGATGCCGACATGAAACCGTTCGTGTTTAATAAAGCGAGAGCGGGAGCGAAAGAGTATTCTATACAAGAGTTGAGAGATTTATCACATAAGCTAGTTAAGCTGTATCATGACGGACATCGGGGGTTGGGGGAGATGAATGTGGAGGTGGAGAGAGTGATTTTGGGGATGTAAAAAATAAAAGAGAGAGGGGGGACAAAAAGAAGAAAAAAAAGAGGGGGCGAGAGGGAGGAGAAAAAAAGAGGGAAAAGGGGGAAAACAATATGGACAGCAGGAAGCTCCGCTTACAGCGGCGGTACACCTCTTCTGTTTTTTCGGCGCTCGGAAGCTTGAAAAAACTATCAGAGGTTTTCGATTCCTGACGAAAGCGCCACCCGGCGCTTTCTCTGGGCGGGCAAAATAAAAACCGGTTGAACCGGTTTTTAAATTTTGTCCGCCCAGCAGGAATCGAACCTGCGACCCTCTGCTTAAAAGGCAGGTGCTCTACCAACTGAGCTATAGGCGGGTCGTATAAGCCTAGAATATAGCAGTATTCGGGAAAAAAGTCTATATCGAAATCGAATATTGATGAATGAAAGGGGGAGGGCTAAAGGGGGAGGTCGAAGGATTTGAAGCCGGGGCCGGTTAGGATGAGGGAGACAAAAATAACGAAGAGAAGAACATAGGCCATTTTACTGGTGGTGAGCGAGTCCGGGTTTTTCCATTTAATGAAGAAACAGGCTAGGGAAATGAGGGCAAAAACGAGGGAAACGAGTTGGGTCATGAAGCCGACGATTATAAAAACACCGCCGATAAGCTCGATAAGGCCGAATATCCAAACATAGAGCCAGCCGGGTTTCATTTTGATTGATTCGAAGAATTTGCTTTTTTTGTCGGCGTCGAGGACGAGTTTTCCGTATCCGTACCAGACGAATATGGCTCCGGCAACAATACGCAGTAAGAACGGCGCAAAAAAGCTGTAGGTTAACAATTGTGGAAATATGCTTAACATGGACGCTATTATAGCATAGTATGAGTATATTGTGACAATAAAGACAAAACCAAAGGCATATATTCTGCTTCACGATATACGAAGCGCCTATAATATCGGCTCTATTTTTCGAACGGCCGATGCTGCGGGTGTTTCAAAGATATTTCTTTCCGGGTATTCACCGGTGCCGATTGACAGGTTTAATCGGGCAAGAAAAGATATTGCCAAAACGGCGCTTGGTGCGGAAAAAAGTGTGGCGTGGGAATATGTGGAAAAAATATATGCACGCATAAAAAAAATGAAGAAAGACGGCGTATTGATTGTGTCTGTGGAACAGGATAGGAAATCGCTCGATTACAAGAGTTTTAGAATGAAAGGGGATACGTTGTTTATTTTTGGTAATGAGGTTGACGGGGTTGATAAAAATTTTTTGAAATTATCCGATGAAATTTGTGAAATACCAATGCGTGGGGAAAAAGAGTCGTTGAATGTCGGAGTGTCGGCGGGCATTGTTCTGTTTCGGGTGATAGATCGGTAAGGAATAGTCACGGACGGTTTGTACTATACAAAAACCTCATTCCGAAGCGGAGTGAGGTTTTTTGTTTGCTGTAAGTGATTGTTGTATATTTAGTAAGAAATTGTGTCGATTGTTTTGCCGTCCTGGTCCAACAGTCTAATTGTTTCGTATTTGTCTTTCCATAACGGTTGCGTATTAGCAAGAAATATTCGCCATTCCGATTTATAGAAATTCACTTCATTTTTGTGGTTCGCGACACATTTCGGATAATTGAACGTATTCAATGTGAATGTTTTGCATTCATAGGTAAGGCTGATTGGCGGTTCGGTTACGATACGGCATTGAGACAGGTTGCGGAGATAATCGAGGCACGCACCGTCAAAACCATACGTGTCTTTTGGGCGTATTTCATCAATCGGTCTCGGACAATTCGAAGGAAGTGCGGGTGTAAATTCCTGATATTGTTCAAGGTAGCCGGTACAGCTGTTGATTTGGAACGACATACTGTTTGGCGAGTAGCCGGTGTAGATATATGCTACTCCTCCCGGCGGAAGAAATATCGGTGTTTCTGTATTAATGATACCGAGCTGTGGAAGCTCCACTCCTTTTCCGATTATTGCGTTGTTGGCTGTGAGCAGGCTTTTGAGTTTCATACCGGTAAGTAAGACGGGGGATGTGTTGTTTGGCGATGCGGTAATTTGAATATACTCTTTAATTATGATGGTTCCTTTTGTTCTTATGCCGGGGTTTGTTGGCCGACTCAGCGTAATTTTTCCGTACAAAGGCGAGGAAATTTTATCCTCCTGCAGTTTAGTAATATCGTTTTGAATTCGGTCAGCCTCCAATTTTGCATTTTGGAGTGCCGTTTGCATTTGTTCGTTCGATTGCGGAGTCGGAGTGTTTTTTACTTTCGTGCTCGGTTTGTTCGCGGTGCTTGAGGAGGTAATTTTTGAGAACGGATCAGTACCGTATGTTTGCCCGTTTACTTTTCCCTCAATAAAAGGCTGTTTTGAGGAAGGTTTGTTTAATCCGCCCCCCGCATACCACAGGAGTCCAAACGCGATCATTAATCCTAGAAACCATGTAACATCATCATTCATAAAAATATATTTATTATGTGCTGATTATAGTACTCTTTTTTTCCCGAATTGGGAATTGAATATATGCGCTCGGCGGGGTGTATTCTGTAAGAGGGAAGGTACGTCATGAATTAGATTAATATAATTTTTGATGAATCGGACAGAAGTGAGCGCTTCTCCCACCGACTTTTTTACGGGTGATTATTCCGCTACAGTTTCTTTTTTTGCACGGCTTTCCTGTCCGTCGATATGCGTTGTGACAATTTTGAAATTCTCCGCGTGTGCCGTCCGGCTTCCGATAGTCGGACATTGAGTCGCCTCCGAGACGAATCGACTTTTTTAAAATCAAACGCATGGCTGTATATATTTTTTTTAATTCTGCATGCGGAATACGGGACGGGTTTGATTCGGGGTGGACGTCGGCGGAATAGAGAATTTCATCCGAATAAATATTTCCGATTCCGGCGATAATCGACTGGTCCATTAAAATTGTTTTGATTTTTCCGGTCGTTCTTTTTAAGATTTGTTTTTTGTATACAGTAAACGTAAATGATTTTTCGAGCGGTTCATGTCCGAATTTTTTAAATTCATTCTCCAGACGGAGCGTGTCAAAAAATTCAATTCGTGCGAACCTCCGTAGATCGGAAAGCGCGAGTGTTGTTCCGTCAGAAAAAGAAATAACAAAACGAATAAATCGATTGAATGGATTTTGTAAATCTCCGCGTTCTGTCGGAATCCATTCTTCGTGTTCAAACGTCGGGGGAATCGGTCCGACCCATTCCTTTTTTCTTCTATATGCGCCGAGGAGAAAATGTCCGGTCATTTTCATATGCGCGACAATTGATATGTTATCCGAAAGGCGGAACAGAATATTTTTTGCCCGCCGCGTAACGGACAGTATTTTTTTGCCGAGTATTTTATTTGAAAAGACTGAGAATAGTTTGGAATCTTTTATTCCAATTTTCTGTACCGATTTTACGTGGTAATCCGACCATGCGTTTGTAATTATTTTCCCGCGTAAAGCGCGGTCAAGAAAAGTTGCGGTTGTGTGGACTTCGGGTAATTCAGGCATGAATTTACATTACCACCGGTCGAAAGTTTTGCAACATTTCTTCACCTTTTTTATTGTCTAATATGCAAAATTCCGCTATGATTAGTGTGAATGAAATTGGCGTTAAGTATCGGTTTATTTCTTTTGGCGTCCTCCACGATTATCGGGGTTTGTTTTTTTGGATTACCTGAAACGTTTGGTTCTCTTAGTTTGGTGGGTCAAAAAGAGTTAACGGCCGGTACCTATTTTGCAGACCGAACGACGCCGTCCGAAATTCGGCGCGACTATGTCGGGACTGACGGCGGCGCGGGGAAAATTAGAATATTAATCGTGCCGGGTCATGACGACCAATATGGCGGAACCGAATTTAAAGGTTTGACGGAAGCAAAGCTTAACCTTGATATTTCGGAACGAATTGCGGCTCTATTTGGAGCCGATTCACGTTTCTCAGTTGCTATGACACGCGACAGTCACGGATATACGGCTGATTTTCTGGAATATTTAAAGGAAAACGGCAGTTCTATTGCGGAGTTTGTCGCCAATTCCAAAAACGTTATGGCAAACGCGATGCACAAAGGTCTCGTGGAGGAATATACCGCGGGCGTTATTCATAATAGTGTTGTTCCGGAAGTCGGGCGGCGTTTATATGGGATTAACAAATATGCCAACGATAACAAGTTTCAATTAATCATTGCCGTTCATTTTAACGATTACGGCGGGAGGAAAAAAAGTGCGGCCGGCGTCTATTCCGGTTTTACGGTTTATGTCCCGGAAAAACAATTTTCAAACGCCAAATCAAGCCGGGCAATCGCCGAGTATGTAAGCGGTGAACTTTCCAAATATTTCGCGATTAGTAATTTGCCGCTGGAACGCGCGGGTGTTGTCGATGATCAGGAATTAATTGCAATCGGTGCAAATAACACACTGGAGGCGGCCAGTATGCTTGTTGAATACGGGTACATTTATGAGTCGTTTATTCAGGATAAAGTAACGAGAAATTTGGCGCTTGATCTGATGGCGGAGAAGACATACACGGGCGTAAAAAAATTCTTTGACGGAAATTTCGGATCGGATAATTTTTTTGACGTGTCGTTGTTACCGTATCGTTTTTCAGAGAATTTAAAAACAGGAATGACGGGAAAAAAAGATATTTTTGCGTTGCAGGTTGCGCTTTCTCATGACGGCTTCTATCCTCCGGCGGGGAAGAGTAGGAATGAGTGCCCGCTTTCTCCTAAGTTTGCCGGTTGTTCCGTTGCTGCGGTTTTGGAATTTCAAAATGCATACGGTATTCAAAATGAAAAAGGTTTTGTTGGAGTACAAACACGCGCAAAACTTAATGAGTTGTACGCTTTGAAAAATACCACATTGGTTCGGGTGACAGAGCCGAAAGAGGAGGCGTCCGCCGGCACAAAACTATTGCATTAGTGAAATCGTTTTTCTAATTCTTCCCGAACTACCACGGCGTCATCCCAGGGAGTTTTTTTGCCGTTTGCCTCCATGATGTACGGGTCGGTTCCTTTGCCGGAAATCAAAATTGCGTCATGCTGTTGTGCGTGTGAAATGGCGGTTGCGATTGCCAGGCGTCTGTCTAGGATAATAAGTGGTTTTTTGATTTTAATTCCTTCGGCGATATCGCTGATAATTGCGTCGGGGTTTTCATCGTACGGGTCTTCGTTTGTTAAAATAATTTCGTCGCAGAATGTTTCGGCAATAGCGCCCATGGCCGGACGTTTCCATTTGTCCCGTCCTCCGCCGGTGTTTCCTAAAATACAAATTTTTCTATTGTGTGGAAAGGCTTCATATAATTTTTGAAGCGAGTCTGGTGTGTGTGCGTAGTCGACAATAACTTCAAATGTCTGTTTGTGTACGTTCGGGTGTGCTGTTGGAAGGGTGATGCTTTCGACTCGTCCACGCACGCCTTTTAATTTTTCTAAAGCACTTTTTATTGTTCCCGCATTAACACCGCACGAGAATGCAAGTGTCGCCGACCCGATCATGTTATATACATTGAAGATGCCACGAAGCGGGGAGTGAATCGTTTCACTTTTGAATGTAAATAGTGAGCCCGTGTCGGAAAGGGAAATCGGGTCGCCGTCTTTTTTGCTGTAGCCAATTGCTTCAATTCCGGAAAATTGAAGAAAAAGACTTCCTTCTTTGTCGTCCGTGTTTGAGACGATTAGTTTTTTTAGTTTTGATGATTTTGATACGGCTCGAGCGATTGAAAGTTTGGCGTCACGGTACTTTTCATAACCGCCGTGCGATTCGATGTGTTCAGGAGCGAGGTTCGTAAAAATAAGTCCGTCAAATTCAATAAACGAATGGCGAAATTGTTTTGCTCCCTCGGATGTCATTTCGAGGATAACAGCGTCGCATTGTGCGTCAACCGCACGGCGAATAAAATGCTGAACAAAAAAACGTCCCGGGATGGTCATTTTGTAAAGATTTGGTTCCGAAATATCACCGATTTTAAACCGCACTGTTCCCGCCACCGCGGTCTTCCATCCGGCTTCCTCAAAAATAGCATTTACTATTTCGACGGTAGTGCTTTTACCTTTCGTTCCGGTGACGGCAAAAACTTTGATGTGGCGGGAAGGGAATCGGTAAACACAGGCGCCTACAAAAGCAAGCGCGTGGTGGTAGAACGGCTGAAAAAAAGAAAAAATCGGGCGGGGAATTATTTTTTTTATGAAACGAAAAATGGATTCCATATTATTTTTTTCCTAAATTTTTTAAAGCGAATTTTACCAGGTCTTGTGTTTTTGTCATTTCTTTCGGTGCAAGTTTTATGGCCGTGCGTACGTCGCGTTCGGAATATCCAAGCGATGCCAAAGCCAGGACCGCGTCGCTTTCGTCCCGACTGCTTCCGTCGGCGGATTCTTCTTTTGTAAGAATGATTTTACCCTTTAGTTCAAGAACGATTTTTTCCGCAACTTTTTTCCCAACACCTGAAACTTTGGTCAGCGGGGTAGGGTCTTCGTGTGCGATGGCGTACCGGACAGATCGTGCCCCCGCCGCCGATAGAACTCCTTGTGCGGTTTTTGGTCCGATGCCGGAAACGGTAATAAGAAGCTCGAATAGCGTCAAATCTTTTCTGTCGGTAAACCCGTAAAGAGTAAGGGCATCTTCCCGGACAACAAGGTGCGTCCACAACGAAACAGGAGACGTGCCGGCATTCTCCATAATAAACATTGTTTCCGGCGGGCAGAATATCTTATAGCCGATTCCGTTCGCGGAAATAATAGCGTACTTTTCGGCGCATTCTAGTACTGTGCCGGTTATGTGTGAAATCATATATATAGTATAGCAGAAAGGTATCATAAGGGGAGATTGTGTAAAGTGGCGTATGGTTTTTGTTGTTGGTGTGCTATGTCCCACAGTGTAAATATTTGCCTTTTTCCGTATTCTTTGGTATTGTTTCTTCACTCAGTTAACATAGTATTAATTTAATCAGTGGCGGTGCTCTCACACCAAAACTAATAATTCACGATGGCAATTACATCATCAGCAGTCAAAGCCCTCCGGGCATCAAAGCGCAAGCGAGTTTTTAACGTCCGCCGTATGGACGCGGTTAAAGATGTCACCAAGGAAATCAAGAAGCTTGTTTCCGAAGGTAAAAAAGCAGATGCTCAGGTAAAACTCAGTGCCGCATACAAGGCAATTGATAAGGCCGCAAAAATGTTCTCAATCAACAAGAATTCCGCTTCCCGCAAGAAATCCCGTCTCGCCGCAATCATCAGGAAAGGAGAAACAAAGAAGAAATAAACACTCAAAAAAACCGCCCGCATACAAATGCCGGCGGTTTTTCGTTCGCTTGCCAGAAACCAAAAAATGACGTAAGCTACCAGTTGTCGGAGATAGAATCTCCTCGTCGTTCAATGGATAGGACGCAAGATTGCGGATCTTGCAATGTAGGTTCGATTCCTACCGAGGGGACAAAATACAAAAATGACTTCCATGATTGGAAGTCATTTTTGTATTTTGTCCCCTCGAGCAAGTGCCGGGTGGCACTTGCGGGTAGGAATCGAAGCCCGATTGAGCATTTTATTGAGCGTCTTCGCGAAAAGAAAATCCAATCGGGGTACTGAACCTGTAAGGTTCGAATCCCTCAGTGCCCACAACAAAAACGGCTATCGTGCTGTTTTTTTGCGGGCGCTAGCAAAGCGTCTGCACGCTATGCGCGAGGGATTCGAAAGGGTTCTCCGTTATATCTTAGAAATTCTTATTTCTAAGATATCGGAAACCCGTACTGAACCTGTAAGGTTCGAACTTCCTACCGACATATTCGGTAATCAATAATGTTATTTTTTTCTCTTCCACCCCTCTGTCAAATTTGTTATTGTTCTCCGTATGTTAACCAAACGACAAGAAGCCGAGCTGGTCACCGCTGTCCAAGGTAGAGGAGAGATTCCGCTGAAGTTTGCCTATATCGGAGATGGTGCGAAAAATTGGGATACTATTGCAAAAGAGAGAAGTGTAACTTCTGGCGGTATAAACTCAACTGAAGCAAGTCTCTTAAAAAGACGGTTGAATGATTTTGTATCAACGTTGAAAAGTGATAAGGGGATTAATATTGTCGATATTGGTTGTGGAAACGGCGTGCCCGCTATCCCTGTTTTACAGTATCTATCTGAGAGAGGTATTCCTTTTGCCTATGTACCAATGGATATTAGTCAGGAAATGCTTGATTTGGCTATTGTTACTATTAAAACAAGGTTTCCAAATGTGATCTGCAAGCCGTTTCAGATGGATTTTGAATTAGGACAGTTTTCAGATGTGATGTATGAAATAAAAAAAGATGGTTCGGCTAATCTAATGTTGTTTTTGGGAAGTACGCTTGGAAATCATTCTGATTTAAGTCGTGTGCTCACTAATTTTCGCGATTCGATGACATCAAAAGATTATTTAATTGTCGGTGTAGAGCTAACCAATCTTGCAAAAATAAACAAGATAATTCCACATTACGAAGGGTTGCAGATTAATATGTTTGTTGGTCATACATTGCGATACTTACATATTTCAGAAGGTGTGTTTACGTGTGGAGTATCGTGGAATGACAAATTGTCTCAAATTGAAATGAGGGCAAATTTTACAGGCGATATTCGTGCCGAAATTGGAGGAGATTCATTTTTGATTGAAAAAGGTGAGAGCATTCTTTTGGCTCGATCGATTAAATTTACAGAATATACGGTCACAAAACTTTTCTCTGATGTAGGATTTAGAACTGAATTGCTAACAACTTCAGAAGATAGGGGATATATCCTTACAATGGTTCAACCAACAAGGTACAGTATTTAACACCGATAAAAAACCGCCCCCGTGGCGGTTTTTACATACTATTTAAAACCCAAAATACTCCATTACTTTCTGCCCCAACGGCTCATGTATCTCTTCCTCGGGTAAATATCTCCGAAGAAACATTCGCACTTCTTCATGATCGGCGTCCTCAATCGGCACAACAATAAGAGGGGAGAGTAGTTTTTCGGAACGAACCAAAATCTTTGTTTCGCCGTACTGGTCTTCAACCCAAAAAGCGCTGAGATGGGCGTACAGGTACATCGTTTTGTGCATGATGATACCTTTGGTGTTGACTTCGCAGTGCACTATTTCCGGTTTTCTGGTGGCGTAAAGAGAAAGCGTAATGGCGCTGACAATAATGAGAACGGCGAAAAGATAGTTTTGAAAAATAACAGCGGTGACGGCTATGGCCAAGGAAATAATGCCGACGGCCCAAAACCAGTCCTGACCTTTTTCGGTATGGTTGTATTCAAAGGCTTCCCATATTATTTTATGCGTCGGTCCTTCTGTCATGTATATATCATAACATACCGACAGGGGATTTTTCTATGACATATTCACATATAATAATTGTGTCAAAATAGACGTTTCGAAACACGAAATAGCGCCGTATTGATGTTTACATAATAAAATCGGCGGACAGTTTTGTAACTGTCCGCCAAGGCTAGAGTTTCTTGTGTACCCATTGGCACATATTCGCGACTGTCCGAAGCGTGAACTTCAGTGACAGCCGCCCGATAGCAAGGAATTGTTTCAATTCCCAGTTGAGTATTTGTTCCGCCTTTTGCGGACCGCCAACTAGTAAGCCCAATGCGATAGACATGAGCAAAATAGTCACAACAAGCATGAATAGAAGGTTCAACATACTGAAATTACTATACCACATATTAAAAAACATGCAAGTTTTGGATAGCCGGTTGGTACGGTAGCGTTATTGGGGGGGGTGATTGGTGGTATACTTTTCCCATGGAAAACCTACCCATTCCGCCCCAAGAGGCGATTATATATGAAAGCGAAAAATTATATGTCTGTCTGGCGTCGTTTCCTCTGGCGAAAGGGCATACGGTGGTTGTGTGGAAAGATGTCGTTCGGGATTTGCACTCCTTGGACAAGGTTGATTTTGAATATTTGATGGATATTGTAGATATTGCACGAAATGTGCTGATGGAGGTTTATGGTGTTGATAAAGTCTATTTGCTCTACATGGACGAAATAGAGCATATTCATTGGCATTTGGTCCCTCGTTTTGATGAGAAAGGGTTTAATGTGCTCAGCCATGCTCCAACGAAACTGGACGATTTTAGTTTGGTTGGAAGTTTGAGAAAAATATTTCTACAAAAAAAGACAGATTATGAAATAGGCGTAAATTTAAAAAATAGGTAAGGTGTATGCGTATTACATTTGAATATAATGAAGATAAGGATCTGTGGTGTCTGCTCAATAAGGGTGGGGGATCGTTGAATTCCCCGGGGAAAATGACAAAAACATACACGGAATTATTGGAATTTGCCGCCGGCGGAGATGTTGCGGAAGTGGCGGGCGAGTTTATTCATCAATATATTTCAGAGCACAATATTGATACGAAAAGAAATGCAAAGATGGCACAGGAGAACTGGAATGGTGTTTCGGAACAATTTGAGAAAATTGCCGAGCGGGTATTTGGTGTGAATATTGAAGATACAATAACTGCATACCTTACGATTACCGGTCGTTGGCCATACAATATTGGGCAAAAGTATTTTTTCGTCTCGGCAAAAGCCTCCAACAATAACGTCACAGCCATGCACGAATTGTGGCATTTTTATACGTATGCCGCGTTTGGGAAATATGAAAAAGATGTCGGACCGCAAAAATATAACGAAATAAAAGAATCTCTCACTGTACTATTGAACATGGAGGCGGCGCATATTATGGGCGGAGAAGCCGATGAGGGGTATCCTCAACACAAAGAATTGAGAAGCAGTATTTCAAAGATGTGGGTAGAAACGAAAGATATACAAAATGTTTGGGGTGACGCGCTAGATAAGTGTTTATGAAAGGTGGAAGAAAGTAGTGTTGAAAAGAAAAATCCCTAGGAAAACTAAGGATTTTGACTTTATAGCGGGGTCGGCATTCCGTTTCGGAGTGCGGTGAGAATTGCCTTTTCGGCAGCGTCCATTTTTTCTTTTGGCATCATCTGAGCTAATGTTTCCGCTTTTTTCTGAAGATGGTTCGCGCATTTATTTCGAAAGTCCAAATTCATTTCGAGTACTGCAGCGTTAAGCAGAGACAAACGTTTCGCCGCCTTTGCTTTGTAGTACGCTTGTTCCAAATCAGAAAGATAATACCGAACATCGGCTGTTTCGTCTGGTTTTGCGATAAAAGTTCCTTGTTGTTTAGCATCAAGGGCACCATTTTCAATTTGGCCCCAGCTGATGTGAGTTGTTGTATCCATTGAGTGTCCTTCCTTTTTCCGTACTAACATTACCACATATTTCGAAAAATGGAAGGATTTGTGAATTATGGGCACCCCTGATATTTTTCAAGCCTTAGCTTCCAAATGTCATAAAATTAGAGCTTTCATAACGGCGAACCGCACGGTTAAAAACGAAGATTGAGAGCGTGAACCACAGAACTGATAAGATTGCTATTAGTAGTAATTTATCGAGCGACATGTTTCTTACAATTTCTACCGGAATCGAACCTACCAAAAGAGAGGGGATAATAAAGGTAAAAACAAAACGCATTCCTCCCTGAAAAGCGCCGCCGTGGAATAAGGCGGGAGTGAAGAAGAGTTCAAAAAATCCGCCGGTGACCGTGGAAGCGTCGGTGAAGAAAAAGCTTGTTGCATAGATGATTGTGATGGCGGAAAAAAAGACCACTGAAGACAGGGCGACGAGAAGTATGATAATTACTATTTGGTAGATGGTGACATGAAGAAGTATTGCGTAAAAAGTAAGACAAATTATGCCGAATACAATATCACCAAGAGCGGACACACCAAACGAAGACATGGCAATTCGAAGGAGAAGGTTTTTTGGTGAAAGCATAAAACGGTCAAATGCCCCCGATGCGACACTGTCTGCAATCTTTCGAATACCGCCGGCTACCGAGAAGACGATTCCGTAGGAAAGTGCGGTAAACCCCTGTAGCCCTATAATATCGGCCACGGTCCACCCGCCTATGGTGCCGACTGATTTAACAAAAAATGTCCAGAGGATGATAAAAGCCGTATTGTTCACCGCCATGCCGATTACATTCATAAGAAAGCTTGTTCGCAGTTCGGCACTGCTTTGAATATTTTTTTTGACGGCGTAGTAAGCGAAGTATAGTTCTTTCATATATGTTTATCTATCCTCCATTAACCGACACTTTTTTTCTTGCCTGTTCGTACATCCAATAGACAATTATTCCGAGTCCGAAAATCCATAGGAGTTGAATACCGATAAGTTCGTACCAGTTGTTTTGCCAGCTTGGGGATACTGTGTGGGTGATGAAAAGCGATGCGCCAAACGGGCTATAGAGGGCGATTTTGTACATAAGCGGTGGGAAGAGTGCAATAGGGAGATATGAGCCGCCAAGAATCATAACCGCCTTATCAACAATCCAAAATATTGGGTTTACATCTTCAATCCAGAATGACAAAAGGCCGACAATCGAATACACACAAAGTGTCAGAACTGCTCCGAGGAGAAATGTGAGGGTAAAGCTAGGCAAAAACATGCCGATTGTTATGGTGGGTGGAAAGCCGATTGCAAGGGTTAATAGTATACTCGCGACGATGGAGATTATAATGAATGAGAAAATTCCCGAACCGATTTGCCACCATATTCGGTACAAAAGATAGGACACCGGTTTGCTGAAGAGTACTTCTACGTTTCCCGATTGAACGTCTTGCATTATTGTTCGGGCAATACCGCTTAAGTGTAAAACAGAAAAGGAAAAGTAAAAAAACATACTCCATGCGGTAAAAAGAAAGGTGGTGTTATTGATTACGCCGTTATTTAATTTAAAAACATACCAGTAAAGAATAAGAAGAATGCCACATCGTGCCACAACAGAAAAAGTGTCCACGATAAGCTTTCCCGGATAGAGCATCCGGTCCTTGATAAGTATTTTTACTATGTTAATTGCCAGTCGTGTCTCTTTCATAAATATGTCGGATAACCGTTTCAAGGTCTGCATTATAAACATCGATGTCTTCTACGTGAAAAAGGTCAAGAAGTTTTCGCAATGATTCCTGTACGTTGATTTTGTTGATATCAACAACAACCGTTATTTTGTTTTCGTCTTGATGAGTATAGCGGATTCCAAGCGGAAGCTCCGGAAAGCCTGTAAATCTAACTTCGGCGATAAGGTCGATGTATTTTTCGAAGACGAATGTTTTGGCCAAATTTTCGGTTGGTAAATCTTTAATCAGTGTGCCGTGATTTATAACAATAGTTCGGTCGCACAATGTTTCGATATCACCAACATCGTGTGAGGTGAGGAATATTGTGGTGTTTTCTTCTTTGTTTATTTTGAGCAAAAGGTCACGAAGAGATTTTTTGGCAACAACATCGAGTCCGATGGTGGGTTCGTCCAAAAGGATTATTTTTGGCCGATGAATGAGCGACGCTGCCACTTCCGCCCGCATGCGTTGACCGAGAGAAAGTTTGCGTACCGGCTGGAGGAGGAATGGGTCGAGCTCGAAAACACGGACTAATTCGGCAATACGGTCATTAATGTCTTGCTTTGACATGTCGTACATGACGCCAAAAAATTCAAGTGAGTCGGTCAACGGTAGGTTGGGTAGAAGTTGCGATCGTTGGCCGAAGACGGTGCCGATTTGGTAGGCAAGCTTTTTGCGGTCTTTGGTCGGGTCAAAGCCAAGAATACTTACGGTACCGGAAGTTGGGAAAAGAATTCCCGTCAGCATTTTAATAGTCGTTGACTTGCCGGCACCGTTTGGTCCGATAAAAGCGATGCGTTCGCCGTGTTTGACTGAGAATGAAATGTTATTGACCGCCACGATTTCCTTGGTGCCGGGAGCAAAGAGGTTTTTTATCCAGCCCGAATGGGGATTCTTTACGGAGTACGAGAACTTTTTTGTAAGACCGGTTACGGTGATTGCAATATTGTTCTTCATATATTCACTCTAGCATGGGGGAAGAAAGGGGGGAAGAGAGACAGTATCTGACAAATATACGAGAGAATCTTCCTTGTTTGGTCAAATCCTCCGGTGTTATTTCAATGATGTTCGGAACGGTAAATTAATATGTCTTGTGCGACCATAAAAATGAACAAGGTCATTAAATAAAGGGTATGAAGTTATTGTATATTTCTCGCTAAAAATACAATCAAGAACGGTAAAATTATAATAATAGCCGCAACCCCAAAATAGTCATACCAGGGCGATCTAAAGAGAGATGTAACATTTTGTAAAAATGTGGCGTAGACTTGAGAAATATAATGTTTATAGGTATAAGCTTTTCTTTTTCCTAAAAAATATTGTAGAGATGCGATAGTTGGAATTGATAATACACAAAGAAATATCATCGTGACACACGCAAAAAAAGATAGAGAATTTATGCGTCCTAAAATGACCAGAAGAGAAGAAAAGATTACAAAGACAGAAAGGTGGTAATCCGTCATCTCAGAACGCCAGTTCGAGCTAAACCTCATGAAATTTATTATTCCATCTACTACAATAGGAATTCTTTTGGTGTAGTCAAATTCAGACCAAGGATTTGCCGCATGCACAATTCCCATTCCCAATAAGGGCAATGATAGAATTAGATAAATAGTTATTAGGGTCATTGCTGTTATTTTCTAATGAAAATTAGAATGTCCTCTATTATAAACGGAACCAGACATATGAGGCCAACAATTCTTCCGTGTTGTTTTGATTCAGGCCAAAGTTTTGATTTGCTCGATGTTTGTAACTGGCCTTTCCACAAAAAGAATATACCGATAATAAATAAAATTATGTCCATGTGCGAATTTGTTACATAAACGTCTAATAAGAATCTAGGTTTATGAATTAGTTATATCAAAATTAGACTCTTTAAACAATCTAAAAAACAGTGGGGGGTTCGAATTATATACAGAATGGATATCCGACAAATGTATAAGGTGCGCCGATTACATCAATAGGTACTTTTTGATTTTATTTTCGTCTGGGAAGACTCAATAAAATAGCGAAAAGTCTTTCGAATCTCACGCGCAAGCAATGCGGGCGGATTGCTTGCTCTCATCCGCCTAAAAAATCAGCACGCGTGGAGTGTGTGATTTTTAATAGCGGAGAATGTTGGTTTGGTGTTGAAGTTAGTCAAGAATTGTAAGGCCAATTTGTTTCTTACCTCATTTATTTAAAAATATACTCTCCTTTAAATACTTCAAACTTCAAAACTTCCTTTTCTTGCATTTCGGTTTCTGCTATTTTTGTTAATTTTATTTTGTACTGTTTGCATATATCTTCTAATAAATCATAATTACCTAAATCGGTAGAAAATCCAATCAAAATTTCACCATTCTGTTTTAAGTATTTCTTACAATCCTTTAAATATTTTCTTATTGCACGATAACCGGCATCAAAAAATTGAGCGTCTTCCATTGTTATGTTTGTTCCCGGGTCCATAAAACCAAATGGCATAGCCCAAAAAATCACATCAAATTTTTCTGTTTCCGGTATACCGTCCAATACATCACCGCTCGTGGCCTTGATTCTATCTTCTACTCCAATTAGCTTTGCGTTGTATAAAGTATTCTCCGGGGCAAATGGATTTATGTCTGTTGCAAAAATCTCTAAGCCGCTATTTTCTTTTGCAAGATAACAAGAAATAATTCCTGACCCGCATCCAACTTCGCAGAAATATTTCTTATCTTTAATAAGGCCGTTTACAACTTCTGCATACCACGTTGTTGATGGGAAGTATGATGGATTAAAAACTGCGGGGTGCACAGAATATGTGCTACCAAGAATCGTTGCGTTTACCCAATCCTCCTTTTTGTTTTGATTTTGGAAGGTTCTTGTTTGTTCTATTCCTGCTTGTATTGGATCATCAAAACGAATTAACTGCGTTAGGTATGTTTTTATTTTATCAGTATCAATATCGCCATTTGTTTTTAATTTTGTTTCTGCGTCAATGGAAAAATTAATCTTGAAATATCTTCGTAATTCAAAGTAGTTATTTAAATCATCCGGTCCAAATCCCCCAAAAATTGCAATGTCGTTTAGGTCGTATGTTAATAAATTATTTATTTTGCTAATTAAATTTTCTTTGCTTTCCTGAATACCTTTTCCTTTGCTATTGTCTAGTAATATAAATGCTTTATTGTCTTTAATTAACGTTCTAAAATTCTCGTCTTCGATTAAATGGATATTTTCATCATCAAGCGGAATATCCGCCAAAAAGTTCTCAGTAACATACTTTACGAAGCGTAAGTTATCTTCTGTATTAAAATCGTTTGTTTGTAAATACTTTACAAAAGGTAACTCATTTTTAATTCTTTCTGTGTCTAGGATTTGATTGTTTGAATAGGTATATGAAAAATGTAAGATAGGAACGAATCCCTCATAAAATTCGCACACCTTAAAAATATCCTCTACATTTTTAAGTTTTTCTTTATTTTGAAAATCCCTTGAATCAAATTGTACCCCTATACAGATTTTTAATAGGGGATCTTTTTTCTTATTTTTCAAAAACTCGCCTATTTCTTCGACGGTTTGAGGTTTGTCTGCGTGGAACTGATAGAAATAATAGCTTACTTCTTGGCTGAAAAAATGTTTAAATTTAGATTTTTTTGTCTCGAAATATTTTTTATTTACATCATTTAATCCCACAATTAAAGACCTTCTTTCAACGATCTCAATTCCAGTCTTTGCAATTTCGGAAACTTTCGACGGATTGTTTGTTAAAAGAATTATTTGATTTACACCGAGGTCATTTAAGGCGACTTTGACCATCTCATATGTTCTTTCATCCGGGTTGTGTCCAAGCATTACGTTTGCCTCAAACGTATCATAACCTTTTGCCTGTAGTTTGTACGCTTTTATTTTTTCATATAGTCCGATACCGCGACCTTCCTGTCTTAAATAAATCACACATCCGTTTCCGTTTTTTTGTATTTCAATCAAGGCTGTCTCAAGCTGTTCTCCACAGTCACATTGTAGGCTTTGAAAAACATCTCCCGTCATGCATTCACTATGAACTCTGGTTAAAATCGGCTCTTTTGGATTAAGATGCTCGGTATAAACCACAACGGTTTCTTTACCGTGATTTTCCGCATATACGCGAAAGTTAAATTTTCCTAATTTAGTATTTATAAGTGATTCTGAAAATTTCTTCATAGAAAATATTATACTATAAATTTATATAACAAGCCTAAAATAGGTATAGAATCCTATTTTATAACAGGGTTAATGGTGGAGGAGGTGAGACCGCGAGTACGCTTTTCGAAGCTTACAGCTTCAGTACAGGTTTCCCATTTTTTCACGATAGGAATCGCTCAAAAATAGGGGAGAACCTTTTCGAATCTCACGCGCAAGCGAAGCAGTTCGCTTGCTCTCCTCCGTCTAAAAAATCAGCACGCGTAGGGTGTGCGATTTTAATTGCGGAGGAGGTGAGACCGCGAGTACGCTTTTCGAACGTTACACGTTCAGTACCCCGATTGGATTTTCTCTGCGTTGGGAAACTTGAGAAAATGCTCAATCAGGCTTCGAATCTCACCCGGAAGTGCTCCCAGCACTTCCTCTCCTCGCGCCAAATCAAAACCGCCCTGAAAGGCGGTTGGATTTGGCGGAGGAGGTGAGATTCGAACTCACGACACCTGTAAAGGTGTGACGGTTTTCAAGACCGTTGCTTTAGACCGCTCAGCCACTCCTCCGTGATGTTGGTGACCGAACAGATGTTGGTCACGTAAGCGAAATAATAGCAGAAAAGGGGAGAAAAACAAGCGGGGCGGGTATTTATGCTATACTCTTTGTATGCGTATTGCGGGTATTGATTATGGTTCAAAACGAATAGGGTTAGCCGTTTCCGACGAAAGCGGTACGTTGGCCTTTCCAAAAAAAGTTGTTCAAAATACGGCCGACGCCGTCGCTCTTGTTGCGGCTTTCATTAAAGAGAATACGGCGGAACGGGTGGTGGTGGGGGAATCGAAGAAGCTGACCGGAGAGGCCAACATCATTCAAAAAGACGCGATTGTGTTTCGGGATTTGCTTGCGCAAGCCGTTGGTTTTGCGGTAGATTTTGAACCGGAACAGTATTCATCGTTTGAAGCGGAACGTTTTCAGGAAAAAGATGAAATGCTGGATGCGCGGGCCGCGGCCATAATATTGCAGCGATATTTGGATAGGAGAAAGCATACGGAAGCCGGTACTAATATATAGAGTGAATAAAAATTAAAATATAACCATGAAAGACGATATTCAAAAAAAAGTGGATGAAAAAAAAGAAAATGTTTCCGGAAATGTGGAAGCGGTAATTACTGCGCCGGCCGTAGCAATAGCTCCGGCGGTTCCCGTAACGACACCGGTTGGTGTACTGCCGGTAAAAATTCAATACGATGATTTTCAAAAAGTTGAATTGAGAATCGGCAAGATTTTGACGGCGGAAAAGGTGGCAAATGCGGATAAGTTGCTTTGCCTGACTGTTGATTTTGCCGAACCGGCACCTCGCCAAATTGTTTCCGGCATTTCCATGTTTTTCCCGGACCCTAATGTGCTGGTAGGGAAACATTGTGCTTTTTGTACCAATCTTGCCCCGCGAATTCTTCGTGGTCTGGAAAGTGACGGCATGATTCTTGCGGTCAGTACGGAAACGGTGTTTTCTCTGATGGAGGTGCCGACAACTATTCCCGCGGGAACAAAACTAAAATAAATACATGCATTTTCTTGACCCTCTCTTTTTGATACAAACAGTCGGGCTCATCGGGGTCATTGGTATTGTCTTTGCCGAATCAGGCTTATTCTTCGGTTTCTTTTTGCCGGGCGACTCGCTTTTGTTTACGGCCGGACTTTTGTCTTCACAAGGCTTGATGGACCCGTGGATGTTGCTAATCGGATCTATTATCGCCGCGATTGCGGGAGATAGTGTCGGATATATTTTTGGCCGGAAAGTCGGGCCGAAATTGTTTACCCGGGAAGATTCTATATTTTTTCACAAAAAACACATACTTCGGGCGGAAAAATTTTACGAAAAATACGGCAAGAAAACAATTTTTTTGGCGCGGTTCGTGCCGATTGTCCGCACGTTCGCTCCGATTGTAGCCGGGGTGGGGAAGATGAATTATCGGACATTTATTTCATATAATTTTATCGGCGGAATTATATGGCCGGCTCTTATGGTTTCCGGCGGATATTTTTTGGGACGCATCATACCGAATGTTGATAAATATATTCTGCCGATTGTATTGGTGATTATTGTGCTTTCTGTGGTGCCGGTTGTGTATGAAATTTTGAAGGAGAAACGAGAAGGAGACAAACTGCAGAAGAAGTAATGTGGGACAATAACAGTGCTGTGAGTGCGGAAATTTTGCACGCTTCCGTGTGCGATAGAGCGCATCTAAATAATGCGAAAATATCGATAATTATCCCTAGTGTCATGTTTTAAAAAAGAGTATACTATCCTTAGCACGTATAGTTGACACGTGTCCTCTTATGGAAGAAAAATCTAAAAATAAAAAACATCTTAATTTTTTTGATCTTTTCCCTCCGCCAAAGTTTCTGACGAGGCTGGCGGTTGGGTTGCATATTTCAGACGATGACATTCGCTTTGTGGAATTCGTAAAGTCGGAACACGGCTTCGCGCTTGGTCGCTACGGTAAAAAGGTATTACCCGTCGGTCTCATTACCGGCGGAGTTATTTCAAATATGGAAGAAGCCAAAAAAACCTTACGGCAGATTAGCAAGGAGTTTGGTTTTACGTTTGTAAACGCCACATTACCGGAAGAAAAAGTATATCTTTTTAAAACACAAATTCCCCGAATGGAATACAGCGCGATTTATGAAGCGCTTGAGTTTCATATAGAAGAAAATGTCCCTATTTCATTGTTGGATGCAGTTTTTGATTATTGTGTCATTCGGGATGATCCGCTATCGGAGCATATTGATATTAGCGTTATTGTGGCGGACCGAAAGATTGTGGAAAGCTATCTTACGCTTATCCGTGAATCGGGGATGGAACCGTTGTCTCTCTGTGTTCCGTCGGAAGCCATCATACGAGCCGCCGTCGCACGGGAAAGCAAAGAAACAATTCTGGTTGTTAATATGCTGGAAGATAAAACATTTATATCCATCGCGTCGGACGGCGCTGTTCAATTTACGTCGTCTCTTACGCGGGGCGGAAATGTAATTACTGAAGCAATCGAAAAACATTTTTCCATAAAAAGTGAAGATGCGTTTAAGATGAAATCCGATAAAGATTTTATGAAAGGAAAAAAGGACGAACAATTTTCCTCATTTGTTTTGTCGGCATTCAAGCCGTTGAAAGATGAAATAGCAAGAGTTCTTGTGTATTGGAATACGAATAAGTTTAATACCGAAAAGCAGGTTGTTCGCATTTTGTTGTCGGGTAGCGATATGGCTTTGCCCGGGCTCGACGAGTACGTGTCTACGTCTGTCGGGGTGTCCGCGAAGCTTGTTAATGTGTGGGAAAATTGTTTTGGTTTTGACGCATATGTACCGCCGATTCCGTTTGAAGCGTCGCTCGATTATGCCGTGGCTATCGGTTTGGGTTTCCCCCGGGTTAAACAGGACAGTCAATAACAAAAAATGCTTAATTTATTACCAAAAGAAGAAAAGGAACAACTTCGAAAAGATTACAAGTCCCGTGTGTGGGTTGTGACGCTCGTTCTTTTGGTTGTTATGGAAATTATTGCGATTATACTTCTTTTGCCGACATATATTTCGATTAAACAGCGTCAGTCATCCTTGCAGGAAAAATTTGATAATTTGACCGCTATTGGAGGTTTGCAGATTAAAGATAATGCAAGCGGAGCCATCAAGCAGGTGCAGGAAAAAATAGACATGCTGAGCGGAAAAACGATTATTCGGGCAATAGAGATTAAGAAAAAAGGTTCCGGCGAGGTGGCTATTGCGCCCGAAAAAACAAACAGTCCCGTAGCATCGAGTACTTTATCGTTAAGTGACGTTATTGATCGCATAACAAACACGAGAGAAAAAGGTATCGTGTATTCAAGTATCGCCACCTCAATGGATTCGGCGGGGAAAATAAAAGTATCTCTTGAAGGAATCGCATTACGTCGTCCGAATCTCTTGGCGCAAGTCCGGTCGCTTGAATCAAGCGGGGGATTTGAAAAAGTATCCGTACCGGTTTCAAGTTTTACCGAGGAAAAAGATATTATGTTCACGTTGGAACTTTTTGTTAAATAAACGTATGGATTTTCACAACAGAACAAAAAAATTATTGACACTATTCTTCATCATTTCGGTGGTTGGTTTGGTGTTGTACGGAGTTGCGCTTTACTTCAATTACCATGAAAGTCTAAAAAACAGTAATTTAATCAGGGACGTGGAAGCTCAGGCGGACAAAAATGACAAAGCGGATACTATTCGAAGAATTGTGTTGGAAACGGTTGATTCTCGCAGTAAAATCGATTCTTTTTTCCTCCCGAAAAACGGTGTTGTTGATTTCTTGGATAAAATAGAAAATATGGCCAAGGCAAAAAAATTAACATATAAGATTCATTCAATTAATGAAGAAGATTTTGACGGAAAAACCCTGGTAGGACCGGATTATCTGTCGATTATACGTATTACCTTACAGGTTAATGGAAGTTGGAATAATATTTACAATTATCTTCTGCTGATGGAGTCGGTGCCGTATAGGGTGGATGTTGTGGGGATACGCATAACGAAAGCCGAAAATTTAAAAAATGACGCCGGCAAATGGTCAGGTTTCATAGATCTTAATATCTTGAAGCTTAAATAGACGGGAAAAGATACAACGTATGAAAAAATTTAAATCCATAAAAAAATTTATCGTTCAACTGATGTCTTGGCGAAAAAACGGTATGTTTCGCATCGAGTATAGTCCTTTTTTGCATTGGAAACGGGCGCTTGTCGGTGCCGGATTTTTCTTTGTTGCGGTTGCACTTCTCAGTACCTACATTTATTTTCAAATCGGCAACGAAGAGCAGGCCCGGGCGGTAGGGAACAAGCTCATGGTTCGAACTATCGATAAAACATTTCTGAAGACGGTTATTGATCGGTATGAGGCGAAGCAAAAAAGATTTGACGATCTGGTGGTAAAACCCGTCGTCACAGTTGACCCATCGCTCTAACGCTGTTATTCTGGTCACGTCCGTCTCTTGCCCTCATAGCTCAACGGATAGAGCAGCGCTCTTCTAAGGCGTTGATGTAGGTTCGATTCCTGCTGGGGGCACAATTAAAAAACCGACGATAAGTCGGTTTTTTAATTGTGCCCCCAGAGAAAGCGCCTGATGGCGCTTTCGCCAGGAATCGAAGCCCGATTGAGCTTCGTTTTGAGTGTCTTCACGAAAAAACGAACCAATCGGGGTACTGACCGAGTAACGGTCGAACTTCCTGTTGGGTATTTTTATATATAAAAACCAAATAAACAGTAGGTCTCATTGTTTGACAGTTATTAATATAAGTCATAATATAAAAAAATGATATTTGAGTTGCAAAACCTTACTCATCACAACGCCAACCTCTTCAAGGGCTGGTGTTTGTAATTATTTCTATTTCTTTTGATTACAAAAACGAGCTCTGGAAGGGCTCGTTTTTCGTTTATATATGGACGGGAAAGTGGATAACAATCAAATAGATAGGTGTTTAGTATGAAAAAAGATTATCAGTGTGATGAAACAACAACTAGTTCCGGAATAGGTGAAGTTGGTACTGTTTACTCCACCCCAAACGGTCAGCGCCTTGCGGAAGAAAGTGATGAAAATGTTGGGTGGAGACAGTGTTCACCTAACCATCGCGTTAAGGTACGTTACAAATGTTTTTCACATGCTACTCATTTTTGGGTAGAAGTGAAGAACGAAAATGAATAGGTATTATTCATTTATACCCCACATTAATGGTGGGGTATTTCTATGTAATACTATAAAACGAGCAATTCTAAAGCTTAAATTCTATATATAAAAAATTCAAATTATTGACATCTCTGTAAAACCATTATATCATTATTACCAGAATAGACCGTTATATAACAGTATTTATCGGTCCATGTAATCAGTTTTTTTGAACAATTATTTGAAAGGGGGTTTGTGGTGAGTATAAATGAAATTTTAGTTTGGTTGAGTAGTGGTATGGCCTTGGCACTATATATTCCACTGATAACCGGAATACTTCGGGGGGAAATTGCTCAAAGTGTGGCTACCTGGGCGCTTTGGGTAACACTTGATGCCATTGCTCTAGTGAACATTATGCACAAACACGGCAATTTTCTACTGGTACTTTTGTACTGTATGTGCGGGACGTTGGTAACTGTTTCGCTCATTTACAAAAAACATTTCAAATGGTCGCATTTTGAATCGTTTGTTTTGATACTGGTGTGCATTTGTCTTGTTGTGTGGGGTTTTAGCGGAGCGAAATGGGCAATTATTTCCAGCACGGTTGCTATGTGTATTTCCGGTAGTCCTCAAATCCGTGATTCATGGAGAGAGCCGGATCGGGCAACCGGATTCATATATATCGGATGCACGGTCGCCAATAGCCTTTCTTTTTTGGGAGGGAGAAGTTGGACAATAGAGGAGAGATTTTATCCGGGAATGTGTGTGTTGCTGTGTTTATCGGTGGCTATTGCCGCACTGCGTAAGAATAATCTTGCTCCTGTGCGTATTATAAAGAATATGCCTTAAATAATAATCACACGCGGAATCATTTGGTTCCGCGTTTTTTCTTTTCCGCAGATGTAATACAATAAAGTAATCACTCACTGATGATTATATTCTATGAATCGTTTTGCTGAAAAGGTTTATGAGATTGTTCGTAAAATTCCTGCGGGAAAAGTTTTGACTTACAAACAGGTAGCTGAAAAGGCAGGTAGTGCGCGAGCGGCACGTGCGGTTGGAAATGTTTTGAATAAAAATTATAATCCTGCAATACCGTGCCATCGGGTAATTCGGTCTGACGGCCTGTTTGGCGGATACAATAAAGGATCAAAAGCTAAAGAACAGATTTTGCGGAAAGAGGGGTATCGGGGAAGGGAATAGGTTTTGGCATAAAATCTTTTGCGGCATATTTGTACGAGTTTCATATTGTGTGTTAGTATGAACCGCGTCGGGCGCTTAGCTCAGTTGGTTAGAGCATCTCATTTACACTGAGAGGGTCGGGGGTTCGAATCCCTCAGCGCCCACAATAAAAACGGCTATCGTGCCGTTTTTTTGCGGGCGCTAGCAAAGTGTCTGCACACTTTGCGCGAGGGATTCGAAAGGGTTCTCCGTTATATTTTGGAAATTCCCATTTCCAAAATATCGGAAACCCCTACTGCCGCTGTAAGCGGAGAATCATTTGTCGGCATTATTTTCCAGTCCTTTCAAGGACGTCGAAAATATCAATTTTGTTGTAATTTTGTTGTAATTTTGTTGTAATTAAAAAAACAAAAACTCGCCAAATACAAACACCTATTTTATCAACCCCCTCTATTTATTTCTAGCCAACTGTCGGCCGGTGCGATATTATTAATTCTCTATGCAAAAACGTATAACCGCCATCGTTACCGGCCGAGTCCAGCTAGTCATGTTCCGTGATTTTTGCCAACGCAAAGCTCGTTCGCTCGGTCTTGTCGGCTCAGTCCAAAATCTTCCCGATGGCTCGGTTTCCGTCACTGCCGAAGGCGAAACCGACGCGCTTAACCAGTATATTTCTTACCTCCACAAAGGCTCGGTTCTGTCTCGGGTCGACGGTGTAAAAGTGGAGTGGGGAGAACCGGACGGGACTTTTTCTGATTTTTTGATACTCTACTAACCACAATGACCACACAAGAACAGCGGCCGAATTGCATCGGCTTCATTATGGACGGCAATCGGCGTTGGGCGCGGAAGAATGGCAAGAAAGGAATAGAGGGTCATTCCGAGGGGTATAAGAAATTAAAAGAGATACTTAATTGGGCCAAGGAAGCCGGTATTCCCCATGTTATTGTCTATGCTTTTTCCACCGAAAACTGGAAACGAACCGAAGAAGAGGTGGGGGCGCTGATGAAACTTCTTACCTTTGCTCTTTCAAGCGAAGTGGATGCGCTTATGCGCCAGGGTGTGCGGCTCAAGTTTGCCGGGGAATTAACTCTCTTTCCTCGGTCATTTCAAGAAATGATGAAAAAAGCCGAAACGGAAACGGCGGATAACGGTCCGCTTACTCTCACCGTCGCTCTTTCCTATGGGGGACGGGCGGAAATTCTGCAAGCGGTGAAACGAATCGCACAGTTGCCGAAAGCCGAGCAAGAGGCTCTAACGGAACAATCATTCGAAAACTATCTGTGGACCTCAGGAATGCCCGATCCCGACCTTATGGTTCGCACCGGCGGGGAAGTGCGTCTGTCCAATTTTTTGCCGTATCAAATTGTTTACAGCGAACTTTTTTTCACCAAAACTCTGTGGCCTGATTTTTCTAAAAATGAATTTGAGGCAATACTTAAAGAATATAGTGAGCGAAAAAGGAATTACGGAAAATAGACACGGGGAATAGTTTTAGAAATTAGTCACTCGCCTGAGAAGATAAAAAATTAAGTAGGTTAGACGGGAGAAGAAGGGTTTCTATAATAGGAATCTGTGATATTTCGATATGTGTTACTTTGTTTACATTTTCTATTTTTTATGCTATAAGTAGGAAACATTTCTACTATATGAAAAAAACGACTATCGAAATTTTGTATGAGGACAAGGACATTCTTGCTATTAATAAGCCGGCCGGACTTGTGGTGCATGCCGACGGGCGCACGATTGAGCCGACGGTTGCCGATTGGGTGCTCGAGAATTATCCGAAAACCAAAGACGTCGGCGAGCCAATTACGTTGACCGACGGACGTATTCTTATCCGCCCCGGGATTGTTCATCGTTTGGACCGCGATACCTCGGGCGTTCTTCTTATTGCTAAAACACAGAAAGGGTTCGATTTTCTCAAAGCTCAGTTTCAGAACCGGGAAGCCAAAAAGGCCTATCATATGTTCGTCTACGGCCGGGTGAAGAATGATAGCGGTACTATTGACCGACCTATTGGCCGCAGTAAAAACGATTTCCGAATGTGGACAGCTCAACGCGGTTCTCGAGGCGAGATGCGCGATGCGGTGACTGAATATGATGTTCTTGGCAGAGGGGAAGGAGTTTCTTTTCTTGAGGCTCGGCCGCTGACCGGGAGGACTCATCAGATTCGCGTTCATTTTAAGGCTATAAACTACGCGGTTGTCTCTGATCCTCTCTATGCCCCAAAGATGCCTTCAATGCTCGGTTTTACTCGTACCGCGCTTCATGCCCGTTCTATACGGTTTACTCTATTGAACGGAAAAGTAATGAAAATTGAGGCTCCATACCCGGAAGATTTCGAAAAAGCTATAAAAACCTTTAAAACGCTTGCACAATAGGCGTGGTCATGTTAGATTACTTCCACTATGCAAACAATTGCTATCACCATATCACCGGTTAATGTTCTCGAGCGAAAGAACCTCGGAATTCGCGCAGGCGACTCAGTTCGTGTGTGGCAAAGAATTCTTGAAGGCAAGGACAAAGAAGGCAAAGACAAGGTTCGTCTTCAGGCATTTGAAGGCCTTGTATTAGCGCGTAAACACGGTACCGAAGCCGGAGGTACGTTCACCGTCCGAAAAGTTGTTGACGGTATTGGTGTCGAAAGAATTTTCCCTCTCTATACCCCGATGATTGATAGTATTGAAATCGTCAAACGTTCAAAAGTTCGTCGCGCCAAGCTCTATCACATTCGCGACAAGGCCGCCAAGGAAATCCGTCGCCAGATGCGAAATGCCCGCGCCTACAAAGAACCGGTTGTTGAAACAAAGCCGGAAGCCAAAACAGAAACAGTCGTCGCCGCCGAATAACAATACAAAAAAGAAAAAGCGCCCAAGGGCGCTTTTTTCGTGACCGCCCAAAGAGGGGAATGAAATTGACAAAAAGTTGAAAAATATCGCTACATTATGTATGATAGTCGGGTCAGTAAACAAATGCGCGGGTGTTGTAATTGGTAGCCAAGTACGCTTGAGGTGCGTATGCCGTAAGGCGTGTAGGGAATAACTTATCTGGTGGTTCTGCGAGCTTGTTAAATGCTCAGCCAACGATATCGTATACAACTGATAAGGC
>CAJBMK010000053.1 GCA_903954165.1 uncultured bacterium
ATCATCACTACTCCAAATAGGGATGATGACCACTTGTATTGGAGCAATCATAGGTGGTAACACGAGACCTTTATCATCGGAGTGTGACATGATAAGAGCGCCGATGATTCTCGTGCTGAGACCCCAGCTTGTCTGCCACGCATATTGTTTCTCCTGATTTTCATCCAGAAATGAAACGTCAAAAGATTTCGCGAAGTTTTGCGCCAACATGTGAGACGTGCCTGACTGTAAAGCTTTGCCGTCCTGCATCATAGCTTCTATTGTTGAAGTGTACTCGGCTCCGGGGAACTTCTCGATTTCTGTTTTCTTTCCTTTCACAACAGAAATAGCCAGGTATTCCTCCACAAATTTTTTATAGACTTCCAACATCTCAAGAGTCTTTTCGTCTGCCGCTCTCCTTGTGCTATGAGCAGTATGACCTTCCTGCCAGAGAAATTCTGTTGTGCGTAGAAAGAGTCTTGGACGCATTTCCCAACGCACGACATTACACCACTGATTGATGATGAGGGGCAAGTCCCTGTATGAATGAATCCATTTTGAGAACGCATCATAAATAATCGTCTCTGACGTTGGACGAATAACAAGCGGTTCATCAAGTTCACCTGCAGGCACTAGTTTCCCGTCTTTTTCTTCAAGTCTATGGTGCGTAACAACTGCGCATTCTTTTGCAAATCCTTCTACATGTTCAGCTTCTTTTTCTAGAAAACTTTTTGGTATTAGAAGTGGGAAATATGCGTTTTGTGTGCCGAGTTTTTTAAACTCCATATCTAAAATTTTCTGTATGTTTTCCCACAGAGCGTAGCCAAAAGGTTTTATAATCATAGAACCTCTGACCGGAGAATTCTCTGCCAAATCAGCTTCGCGAATTACATCAAGATACCACTCTGAAAAATTATTTTCGCGAGAAGTTATCTTATTCATTGAATCATTGTTGTTTTTATTCATAAAGTTTATTTTATTAGCTCATCCACACCAACACCGAGTGCGTTAGCAATTTTTGAAAGGGTATCAATGGTTGGATTGTCTTGTTTGCCTGCTTCAATGTTAATAATCGTGTTATTAGAAACATCCGCAAGGCGGGCTAGTTTTTCCTGAGATAAGCCCATTCTTTCTCGTAACCGCTTTACGGTTTTTGCTATGTTATTTTTACTTGACTCTGCCATAACTTATTAGTAATATTAAATTGTGGTATACTTATATATCAGCTTCATTTCTTCCAACAATCTAATGTTACTAAAATATTTGACAATTGTAAAGAAGAAAGGGAGTAAAGATTTAAAAGCACGCGCACGGGAGGGTGGGGCAAGTGCTTTTACCGCTATGTTATCTTTCTTTTCCGTTTATTCTGTTCCGCCGTCCGTCCGCCGAAAAGTTTTGGGGGCGAAGCCCAAGCAGGCGGGCAAAAAGGAAGGGGGTTGGGGGGAAGGAATTTTTGCCCGCTCGTGCTTGCCGTTCCTGTTCCGTTTGAGAAAAGGAAAAGCGGAAGGGGGGTTTGGGGGGAATTCCGCTTTTCCTTTGCGAAATTAAAATGAGGCCAGTCCTGCCACCTGCCCGAATACTTGGAGGGCAGAACACCACAGGAAAATACTCTTTTCATTAAAAGAAGAAAAAATCGGGCGCGCGCAAAATGAAAAGAGCAAAGAGTATTTTTCTGTGGTGTGGCGAGCTTGTCGAGCAGTGGCGGGGCTGGCTTCCTTATTGGGGGTTTTGCTCAAAAAAAGTTCGAACATCAATCAAAAAACACCGCAAAAAATAAGGAATAAAAATAAGCGGTATTTTATGACTGTATTTTTTTGGAGACGGAGGGATTCGAAAGACGGAGGCGCGAAGCCAACACTTTTCCTAAAGTGTTGTTGCCGAGTCGGGGTCGAGAGTTCTTATGAGCGAAGTGATTTAGAAACTCGTGACCTAATCCCTCCGTCTCCGCATTTAAAAATCGCACGCAGCAGCGTGCTGATTTTTTTATGCGGAGACGAGCAAGACAACCGCTTGTCTTGCGAGAGGGATTCGAAAAGGTTCTCCCATATTTTTGAGCGATTCTTATCGTGAAAAAATGGGAAACCTGTACTGGTCGTGTAACGACCGTTAATCCCTTCACCTCTTTTATCTCTAATGCCCCACCGCAAAACAAATCACTTTCCTTGCACCCGCTTTCCTCAACGTTCTCTTAGCTTCTTCCATCGTAGCACCTGTAGTGATGACATCGTCGAAAAGGATGATGTTCTTCCCTTGTACCAGTTCGGGGTTTTTGACGGCGAAACAGTTTTTGAGATTTTCCAAACGCTCGGCGCGATTGTGGGTTTTGGTTTGGCTGGTGACATCCTTGATTTTGAGGAGGAGTCGCGGGTTGTATGAAAAGGTTTGGTTTTGGTCGAGCGATTGGAGGATATTGCAGATAATTTCGCACTGGTTGAATCCGCGTTCCTGACGGCGTTTTTTCGAATTGGGTATGGGGACAAGAATGGGCGAGGTGAAGTTTGAAAGTAGTGCTTGGTCGGCGAAATATTCCAACATTGTGTCGTATGCGGCTTCGGCCAAAAGGCGGGCGATTTTTCGGTTGCCGTGATATTTCACTTCGATAATGGCGGTGCGGAGAATAGGATATTTGTACGAAAAGAGGGCTTCGCCGTGCTCGATTCGTTCCGCCCGCGGGACTGTGGCGACAAAATCTTCAAGTTTCATTTTTTCGATAGCTCGTATTTCTTCGGGTTGTGGTAGGATACAATCGAGTAGAAAAGTAGATATTGTTTCATAATAGTGATAGATTGACTTTTTGTTGATGAATCGCATATAACACTATGATATACTATTATAGACATAAAAATAAATTCAATGGCTGATTTTTTTTCTTCAATAAAAAATATTTTTAAACGCGGTGGCGACAGTGTTCTTGGAGTAGATGTCGGGTCTTCATCCATTAAAATTGTTCAACTTCGAAAGAGTAACGGGCGAGCTATACTTGAAACGTATGGCGAACTTTCGCTTGGGCCGTTATCCACACCCGCATTAGAAATCGGCCGTGCGACAAATCTTCAGCCCGACAAGCTGTCGCAGGCATTGTCTGATTTGATGCGCGAGTCAAACGTAACAACTCACCTGTGTGGAATTTCAATTCCAATTCAATCCAGTTTGGTTGCGGTTATTGAAATGCCGTCGCTGGATAATAAAGAGTTGTCGCAAATGGTTCCTATTGAAGCCAGAAAATACATTCCGGTGCCGATTTCCGAAGTTGCCCTTGATTGGTGGATTATTCCCAAGGATGAATCTTCTTTGAAGCGGGAGGGCGCAACATTCTCAAACGTCAACCAAATCAACCGTATTTCCGAAAAAACCGATGTCCTTATCGTGGCGATTCATAACGATGCACTCGTCAAATATCAGGGGATTATGAGCGGTGCGGGTCTTTCCTCCAGTTTTTATGAAATAGAAATGTTTGCCACCATGCGCGCCGTTCTTGACCAGGCCAATACAACACAGATGGTGTGCGATATTGGTGCGGGTTATACGAAGCTGTATGTTGTTGAACACGGTATCATTCGGAATTCGCACATTATTAATCGCGGTTCTCAGGATATTACGCTGGCTCTTGCTCGTTCATTTGGCATACCCGCACAGGAAGCGGAGTTGTTGAAGCGCAATTACGGTCTCTCCCAAAAGTATGATAAACGCGATATTCCGGCGGTCGTCCAGCCGGTATTGAATTTTATCGTTGCTGAGGCTAATCGGGTTATTATGAGTTATCAGCATAAATATAACAAAAGTATTGCGCGGGTCGTGCTTACCGGTGGTGGTGCAAATCTCAAAGGGTTACACGATTATGTAAAAGGCAGTTTCCAAACTGATGTTGTTATGGCTGATCCGTTTGCTCGGGTAGATTCACCGGCATTTCTTGAAGGAACGCTTCGGGCGGCCGGTCCGGAATTTGCCGTTGCTATCGGTGTGGCGTTGCGCAGACTCCAGGAACTCAACTAAAATTTTCATTTCACGTTTTTACAAAAGTGCGCTGACCTGTGGATAGTCATTTTGAGCAATCGGCTTTATAATACATGTATCAAGTGCACGAACTATAGGTGTGTATCGGTTCGTTGCAGTGTTGTGGTATGGAACCTCAATTTCAAACATCGTTCATTCCCAAGAAATCAATTGCGCAATCTTCGCGCGGATTTTCTTTTGGGGGATTTAATATTTTAATGTTTGTCGCCGTTTTTCTTTTTACGGTCTCGCTTGTTGGTTCTGTCGGAGTCTTTTTTTACAAACTGTCAAAGGTGGCCCAAATAGACATTTTGAAAGTGGAAATAGACAAGGCTCAAAGCTGGTTTGATCAGGCGTCTATTCGTGACATGCGCCGTTATATGAATCAGGTCAAGTCCGCCCGAGCTATTCTTGCCGGCCATATTGCGCCGTCCCAAATATTCGAAACATTATCCGCCAAAACTTCGGTTGATGTTCGCTATACCAATTTTTCTTATTCAATCGGAGGTGAAGGTTCCGCCGGCGCCAATAGCGGTTCGAACTCCGGCGCTAATGCCAAATCCGCCGGTCCGACGCTCACCATGTCAGGCGAGGCCAAAAATTTCAATGCGGTAGCCTTCCAGTCGGGTGTTTTTGGAGAAAGCGGTTTTGTGGAAAATCCTGTTTTTACCGGCGTGGATCTTGATACCAAGAATAATGCCGTTTTCAAGCTTGAGGCCGGATTAAATACAGAGAAGTTGTCCTTCAAAAATCGCATATCAGGTCAGGGTAACGGCGCGTCACAATAAATATGAATAATACTATTTCTATACTTCTCATAGGCGCTTCAGTCGGTCTGTACTATATGTATATTAGCCCGACCATGTACGGCCAGACCAACGCTCCTGAATACAAAAATCGCTCTATCAGCGAGCTTTCGGAGGTGTACACAAATTTGACTGATGCGATCGTGAGTACCACAGAAGCGAAACAAAAGTTTACGGACGCAAGAAACCAATTCAACACAGTCACCGCAGACGAAAAAGAAAAGCTGGCTCAGATTTTGCCCGAAAAAATAGATTCGGTGAAGTTGCTTATGGGGGTTAACAGTATTGCGTCCCGATATGGCATAGGAATCAGGAAAATTGCCGTTGCTGATGAGCGCCAAACAACAGCTCCCGAGTCGCAGGCGGCGTCGGTGGCGAATTATCGTCCGGTTCAAATGTCATTTTCCGCGTCGGGCAATTATGGGGGATTTGTTCAGTTTTTGGATGATATAGAACGTACGCTTCAGATTATGGACGTTGTTTCTATCAAATTTGATTCAACCACCAAGGATTTGGTATACGATTTCCAGGTGGTGCTTCGTACGTATGTGCTTAATCCGGTGACGGAAACGGTGCAGGCTATTTAAAAGAACTATGTCTGATTTTTTCAAAAATAATAAAATAACGGTTATCACGACGATTTCTATCGTTGGGTTGTTTATTCTGTATTTCTTTTTCTTTGGAGGAATCAAAAAGCAATCAGCATCCGACGTGAGCCTTATCGGCCAAAATCCCCAGATTGAATATCTTGGTCCGGCTCTTGTGGAAACTATTTCTCAAGTAAATGAGCTTGTGATTGACCGTTCAATTTTTAACGACCCTGTGTTCGGAGCTTTGGCCGACAAATCAATTACTATTAATAAAACTACTTTAGGCAGAAGTAATCCGTTTGCTCCGTTTGGTTTGGCTACGTCATCGAGAAACAGCCTGCCGACCGCAACCGGGAACGGTACCAATACGCCTGTCGTTCCGACCTCGGCTACGTCGCCGACCAAAATTTTCAATTTTATTACCGATCCGTGGGCGGTTATCCAAAAGCTGATGGGGTATTGGAGTACGCATGATTCGGCCGGAGTTAACAGCGTTTCTTTTAGACAAGTTGTCTGTACCGGTACAAAAAGCGCCGGATGCAATACATCTTTCGACGCTCTCAATCGGGAGTTTTCCGCTTATACTCAAGGAAGTTTTTCAACGGAATGGAGTGATGACAAGCAGATTATTTTGTCAACGGCCCCTCTTGCCGTCAACGACACAACCTCAAAAGGATATCGGAAAACCTACCTTTATTTCATTATTGAAGGTTCCGGTAATATTAAATTTATCGGACGTATTGTGCGCGACTGGACAATGTTGACGGGAAATACGAGCTTGTCTGATTCGGCTATGGAAGCAAGTCTCCAAGAGCGCCTGAAAGATACAGACATGGATGGTTTGGCGGATAAACTCGAAACCTGTACCGATCCTCAAAAGGATAAAGTCTGTGTTCGTACCGATCCGTACAAGCGTGATTCAAATGATAACGGCTATTGGGATGGTACGGAAAAGGCAATGAAGTAAGTACGTTTTCACACCAAACATATGAGCCTTTTAGATATACTTACAGAAAAAAAACTGATTGCGAGTAAAGACGTTCCCGCTTTGCAGGAGGAGGCTCGTGCTTTGGGTACCGATATAGAAAAAATCCTCATAAAATACGGCGTTTCGGCGCAAAACATTTTGAAAGCAAAGTCGGAATATTCCGGTATTCCTTTTCGTGTTATGGGCGACAAAGAAGTTGCCATGGAAGTGTTGAAGCTGGTGCCGGAAGAGTCGGCTATATATTATCGGTTTGTACCGATAGGTTTAAAAAATGGCGCTCTTGAAATCGGCTTGACCGATCCGGATAATATTGAGGCGCGCGACGCTATCAATTTTATCGCGTCAAAAAGTAATTTACCGTACGTTCTGTATCTTATTTCCCCCGATGAATTTGATAGAGTGGCCGGTTCGTACAAAGGATTGTCCGGCGAGGTAACAAAAGCTCTTTCTGAACTCGAGTCCGAATTATCCACCGAGGAGGAAGATATAGAATTTGTTCAGGGTGGCGGTTCAACTCCCCAAAAAGTAGATACGAAAATTATTGAAGATGCGCCGGTTACGAAGATTGTGGCCACTATTTTACATTATGCGTCCGACGGTAACGCTTCCGATATTCACATAGAACACATGGGCGACAAAGTCCGTGTGCGTTTCCGTGTCGACGGCGTGCTCAATACTTCCCTTATTTTACCGACGAAAGTTCACCCGGCGGTTGTTGCCCGTATCAAGATACTTTCCAATATGCGCTTGGACGAAAAGCGCAAACCGCAAGACGGTCGTTTTAGTGCGCGCATTGAGGGGCGTCGTATCGACTTCCGTGTGTCTACGTTTCCGTCATTTTATGGCGAGAAGATAGTTATGCGTATTCTCGATACCGAAAAGGGTGTTCTTGGCTTGGACAAAATGGGAATATCTCCGCGTAATCTGGAGGCTATTCGGGAGGGAATTAAGCGCCCGTACGGCATGATTCTTGTTTCCGGTCCGACGGGGTCCGGTAAATCTACCACACTGTATTCAATGCTGAACGAAGTTGACCGCGAGACCAAGAACGTTCTCTCGCTGGAAGATCCTGTTGAATACAATATTCCGGGTATGAACCAATCACAGATGCATCCGGAAATCGGTTATACGTTTGCGAGCGGTCTTCGCACGACGTTGCGTCAAGACCCCGATATCATAATGGTTGGTGAAATCCGAGATAGGGAAACCGCTCAGCTTGCCGTTCAGGCCGCCTTGACCGGACATTTGGTTCTCTCCACAATTCACACAAACAGTGCGGCCGGCGTCATTCCGCGTCTTATCGATATGGGTGTTGACCCGTACCTTATTCCGACCACAATTATTCTGGCCATTGCTCAGCGTTTGGTCAAAACAGCATATCCCGATGCGTGTAAGGTCGTTCCTGTATCCGGAAGTATTGAAGCAATTCTCAAAAAAGATATTGAGGAAGTTCCGGAAGAGTTTCGTTCAGAATTTCCGCCCATGAATGAAGTGCTGGAAATTTCTCCGACTCCGGAGTGTCCGTCGGGTACTCGCGGAAGAACCGCTGTGTTTGAGGTTTTGAAAATGGATAAAGAGCTTGAACGTCTTGTGGTGAGGGGCAAGCCGTCGGATGATGAAGTGATGAAAATCGGTCGAAAGCAGGGCATGTTTACTATGCGTGAAGATGCTATAATCAAGGCTCTGAATAAGATTATCCCCATTGAAGAGGTGAACAAGCTTTAAGTGAATAGAATCAGTCGTCGTTATGTAGTATAATACAATAGCCGAGAGGCACTATTAACCATTTATCATTCCAATGGATCAAGAGAAAAAATACAAAGTGTTGTTGGTG
>CAJBMK010000054.1 GCA_903954165.1 uncultured bacterium
AGACATCTTTCACTCTCGTCCCCCTCCGTCAAATCGCGTGTATTCATTATCCGCACGTACCTCATCCCCTCCGTCATTGCGAGGACGCCTCGTCCGTGGCAATCCAGGATTCGGGAATCGGTAATTCCACAATGAAAAAAAGGAAATACAATAGAGCGAAATAGACTAGATTGCCGATTGACCAACATTCGATAGGTGGCAATCAAGCCTTCAGTATCGTCGGGAATCAAAAACGTGCATGCAAAAGAAAAACGATAACGCTACTATTATAAATTTCCGTTCGTACTATTTTTAATCGGTACATCGGCGAAAACACCCAATCTTTTAGAAAGCTCTCGTTCATTAAGCAAACCAAATAACTCGGATGCATAATGAGCGATATGTGCATATTTTTTTTCTGAAAAAAAGCGGTTGATTTGTTCCCGGAACTTTTCTTCCTGACCGAGCAATAGCATTAATGGCACGATTCCGGACATTCGAGAATCGTTATTTTTTTCCAAAACACCATCCAACACCTTACTGGGTAAATCCTCCTCGCCTTGTTTAGCCATTTCAATTGCAACTTCATTAAAAAAAGACCAAAGCAGATTTAAACGTTGCCAAGGGTCATCCAAACGAGAAAGAAATAGTTTATTGGCCGATTCAAAATCACCATTCATCACCTCGAGCAAAATCATCTTACTGTCTTCAGTCACGCCCGACTTTTCTTTCTGTTCGCGTATTATCGTTTTTACCATGTCCGAATCTCCCAAATATGCAAACAATTTCCCCGCATAATAATATTTGCCTTCTTCGCGCATAATCACGGCAATTTTTCGCGCACTTTCCGGGAATTTTTCTGCGTATGCCTTGAAATGTTCTTCGCTCGCATAAAAATGTTCGGCCCGACAGGCGGCTTGTGCCAATGACTCGGACCGTTCCGTCAAACCGGCAAACATATTAAATGCAAAAACATCGGTTACACTTTTTGAACTTTCAAGTATTTTTTCCAATGATTCCTTAAATTGTTTGGAATCGCCTTCCATCCACGCAATAAGCATCTCCAATTCTTCCCTATTTTGTATGCCTAATTTTGTCTTTTCAAAATATCCCTTTACCTCGTTCCAAATTTCAGGCATTTCACTAAACTTTGTAAAGGACAATGCTACAAACTCGTCCGGTATGGCATCACCTGTCACCAGAGACAGTACTTTTCTCACCACCGTTTCCGCTTCTTTTTTTGGTAAAGTAAGAATACTACAGGAAAGAACTTCCGCATAATCTTTGACGGAAGACCGGGCTTCCTCGTTTTCCTCAAACCGTTTCACAATGTCGCACAGCAAAGCCCGCACAGGTAGCCGTTCAATCATTTCCGATATTTGAACCATGGACGACTCAATTGAACGATTAAGCAACTGTGCCTTTTTAATTTCTTCCGCACCCGAAGACGTATTCGATAGTAATACATCAAACTCGGACCGCATATTTTTTAAATTTTGCAGACTATTCGCAATCGTCTGACATGTTTCTTGTTTCATTACATATAGTATATCGTATTTTTAAACCATAAGAAAAGGCGGCTTTTGCCGCCTTTTCGCTATACCCATTATACCGTCGCTGTTTCCTTCGCAAATTCATCCGGACATACTTTTCGGACGCGCTTTTCGATTCGCTCGATTCTTTTTGCAAAACCCTCCTGTTTTTCGCGCAATTCTCCAAGTTCGAATTCTCGGTCGATTGATTCCAGATTTCTTTTTGCTTCTCCTGCTGCCGCTATAATCGCTCCACGTTCTTCACTTACACTCGTATTAATCTCATTTGGATTACTTTCTGATGACGCTACCATGTTATTTTAATTACCTAATAATTTAAACTATAAACTTTACATCTTCAGTGCATTCATAATAATATCAGTTTTTTCCGCAACAGTCTTGTTTTTGGCGGCATGATAGTCTTGCTCACTCAATATATTGGATTTTGTCAAAAACTCAAGCGTAAAATCGCAATAAATATTCACCTGATCGGAAAACTCCTTGAACGAAGACTTCGTTTGGAATTCAACATCCAAAATCTTATCCAAAGCCGGCATGACCGCCACTTTAAAATTTTTAAAATCCTGTATCGTACTATTTTTCTTCGCCCAATCGTATGTCAAACTCTTTATTATTTCGCTAAATTTTTCTATAAGCGGGCCAAGTCCTGGGGCTTCTTCACTTTCCCGACGTTTTGTGTCAAACACCTCCTGAACTTTATTATACGTTTCCTTTTTTGTCGGCGGCAAATAACCGAAGAGGAGCTGCATCATTTCGAGGGAGGTAAAATATTCTCTGACATATTTTCCTTCCTCCGTATTTACCATCGACAAATAGTCGCCGTTTATCTGAACTTTTTTGTATTTTTTTATTTCCGGAATATCGGTCGGTTTTTTGGCCAATTCAGCCGACATTTTATTCAAGTCGCCAGCATTCTGATAATCCGGCCACCCATCCGCAGTATCAAAAAATCCGCATTTTCGAAGCAACGTTACAATAATAGCCTGTTCTTCCCGGTTCGCATCGTACTTCTTGATGAATTTATACAAATAGTATTCCAAATCCATACTACCGTCCTGATCGGTATAACTTCCGACAATATTGTCGATAAGTTCTCGCATCGAGAGGTTTGCTTTCTTCAGTTTTGATGCAACTTCGACATAGGTCTTAGCGCCAATAAGCGTATCCAAATTTCCGGTACCCGGACCCATGTGCTCTGTTTTACCTTCAAAGAGATCCATGATAAGTCTGGCTCCCACTGATAGCCGATACAAATCTTTGAATGTTGCATACTTGTCATCTTTCTTAGTCAGAAGTTCAGTACCTTGGCGGCCGTTCATCAATTTCAAAAGCAATACCTGAAAAATCTGATCTCCCTGCGCTTCTTCCCGAATCTTTTTTGCTAGCTCTATCATTTCGCCACTACTGGTCAGAGTTTCTTCATTCAATGCATCAAGATTCAAACGTTTGAGAGAAACTTCCATCGAAGAAATCTCCCGACTCTGCGGCAAATATTCAACTTTAATCGGCACAATACGACTGTACGCCGCAGGGTCAAGATCTTTTCTGCCGGCCTGATTTTCATAGCGCTTACCCGTATTCCCAGTCCAGATAACACAATACCCTTTCTTAATAGTAAATTCTCCCTCCACTCCGCGAGACTGCACCTTCTCGCCGATTTTCTTCGTCAGTAAATCATTGAAGGCAATCAGCACATCCGGAGAAATAGCGTTGGCTTCATCTACAATAAGTGGCTTACCTTCATTCATAGCTTCGTACATCGCACCAAGCACATAGCGTCCTTGGACCGTATTACCGAAAGCGCCATCAATTTGCTGTTCGATATCATCCACAACATCCTTCGACAAAATATCGGTCTCGCCTTTTTCTCGTCTACTAGCTTGAATATTTTCCGTCAGTTTTGTGCGAAGAATATCCTTACTACCGATAAGCTCCGACAGAATCTTATCGAGCGGCGTTTTCTCGTCAAAAGTAGCACTTGAACCGAGTTCGGCAGCCATCTTATTCAAAAGTTCGGTTTCGGAAAGTTTTCCTAATCGAAACTCTTCCGTCAAACGGTCCGGCTCCAAAAACTTTGAACCGGAAATAATAATAGGGTCTTGATGGAAACGAGTCTTACACAAATGGACAGCTAGTGCCGTTTTACCCGAACCGAAATCCCCGTGAAAATAGACAATGGTCGGAGGATTCTTCGTCAAAATAGGCAAGGCTTCATTGATAAGCCCCTCAATATATTTCGTTTCCACAATCTTCCCCTCTTTCAACAAATCATACAGCCGAACCATCTCACCGTGATAATTGACGTATGCAGGCAGAAAATCCTTGGCCACAATATTGCCATACTCTTCATATTTTTCTTCGACTCCGAGCTCGATAGAGTGTCCTGTTTCTGTTTCAATTATCTCCTTGAGCCATGAATTTTGTTCCTGAACATCACTCTCCGATAGTTTGTATTTTGCGGCAATTGCAGATGGTTTTTCAATAATGGCGGTATTCTTCGATTGCTTTGCTTGTTCGATAGCATCCTTAATAGTTTCAATTTCTTGGATAATCGGCCGAACTTCACCCCAACCAACCACCTTCACAGTCGTAATTTTACTTTCTTCCTCCGGACTCATCTTCTTAATATCTCGGCAAAGCTCCAAAAATCTTCCCGAGGAATACCACATATCCGCCAATTTCCCGCTGGCAATATTTTCAGCCTGCGTTTTTAATTGCTCCAGAGCTTTCTCTTCACTGGTTTCCTGCCGAGTTTTTTCAATTTCGCCGTTTCGAATACCGCGAAACAAAAGCCGGCCAAAGGCCTTCTTATCCGTATCAATCAGTTGATTCAAATCATCAAAAAGAATTTCCTTATTACCGTGTTCCGCATGTTCTCGAAGTGCAATCTTAAATGAATTCGTATCGTCCAGTCCTTTATAGAAATCCGAAGAAAGTACATCATCATACGAGATAAATTTTTTCACTCTATCGGTGAAAGCGAGCATCTCCTCCTCCATCGCCTTATACTTGAATGCTAGCTCCTGCGCATCCAACGCTTCCTTAACACCCTCTCCCGCTTCCGGATTCGCCAGCCATGGTTTAAATGATTCGCTCATATAATGTTTTTATTGCCTCTAATTATTACACATTGAAACTAAATATCAACCACCAAATCCTCAAATCATTATTTATATAACGGATTAATAGAAAGTCGAATAGTCATTACGCTTCCCCCAGTCATTGCGATATTTTACAGACATTGATTACCTTTGGGGTACTCCTCCTCCCCTTGTCATTGCGAGGACGTTTATCCGCCCGCCGAGAGTCGGGTAAATGGCAATTCATAATTCGGGAATTGAATATTCAAAAATGACGAAATATAAAGAAATTACAATAATGTAGACATTACTCCCTCTGTCATTGCGAGGACGCTTCGTCCGTGGCAATCCAGAATTCGGTATAGTCGGGAATCAAAAAAAAGAATTACTACAAAATGGACTGGATTGCCACGCTTCGCTCGCAATGACTGTAAAAAACCTACGGGAACAAGTAAAAAACCAAGTTCAAAACACTACCTCTTGAGAAGAACGACTCGACAGCTACCATCCCAACCGTCGCTTAAAGGACTGACGAGACAACTAAAATGTGATGCGCCCCAAAGCGCTACCGGCACACGTGTTCCACCGCCTGAATTACGCAAAATGGAGCCAAAACAGTAATACCACATGCCGTCTTGGAGATCTATTGGTGAGTCGATTCCTTTTTGAATGATCCATTGCCAAAAAGATAAGTCCGGAATTATATAGTCTTTAGAGTATCTATCTATAATATAACGACCAATTTGGGCAAGGTCTTGAAGATTGTTGTCTTGGATTTCTTGCCGTATGTCTAGAACCTTGATTGAAGTCTTATCAAAGTCTATGTCGAGACATTCGGGATTGAGGGTATACTCGCCGAATTTTTTCTCGTCTACATCATTTTTGAGAGAATCAAGGTCAAGGGATTTTGGGTCAATTAGACTAGGCCTTTGTGGAGTTTCAGCTAATTGAGGGATAAACCATTGTTTCCATGCCTCTTTCATAAATGGCTTTATCTTTGCCAAAGTTTTTTCTAATTTTTTTTCAACCTCAAGAGCTTTTTCGCTTTCAATTTCTTCGTCCGTTTTTGGAATTTCATTCTCAAGCAAGACAAGTAAACTCTCCAACCGTGCGGAGATTTCATTTGCGGCAGAATACTCGCCCGTTGCCTTTTCCGGTATTGCTCCATCAAACTCCATTTGGAGTTTCCGAAGCTCTGTCACTTTTCCCATTATTTCCTTACAATCATATTTTGTTTCAGACATTTTTGTATTTTTATATATTCTATTTCTCAAACCCGTATCGGCACACCATTACGGTTGCCAACCAGTCTCGGGGAGTAGTAAAAGTTCTGCCTCTAAAATTCTGTAAATACTTTTCCCTAAAAGCATTGGATTCAGGCGAGTTCACGCCGACGAGACTCCAAGCAACATGCTCCAAATTTACACCCCTATCGTTTGCCATTGTAACGAGCCGCTCTCGCATAGCCATTGCTTCCGGAGTACCCACACCGGCAAGACTGAGTCCAATCATTTCTTCGGCTTTTCTCATAACACTTTTGGTATTCAAGAGAGTTTCCCGTATCGCCATAGCTTCCGTTGACCCGATACCGACGAGGCTACGGGCAATACTCCAATTATATCCTCCCACCACCAACAACTTCCGACGCATATCCATCGCTTCGGGAGTGTCTACCCCAAGTAAACTCACCATATACTCTTTCAGCTCAAACTCCTCCCGATTAGTTCGAATTATCGAGTCATGACCCAATTCGTCATACGCATCATCCACCAATGTCTGCCGTAATTCCATGGATTCAGGCGACGAAACACAAGCCAGTCCGTTTAGAATAGCATTCCGTATTTGAGCTTTAGCTAAAGCCCCCTTCTGGTACAAATCCTCACGCATTTTCAACGACTCGGGCGAATCAACACCGGCAAGACTTTCGGCTATTTCCCACAAAATATTTCCCTGTTCAATTTGCTGTTTCCTTGATTCGACTTGTTCCGTATTAATCAAACCAAAACTTTCCTGCATCGAAATAATATCTAAACTATTTTTTAAAATCCGTTCCCGAAGCGCCATAGCTTCCGATGTGGCTATGCCGGTCAGACTGTTTATAATATCCAGCGGGTTTATTCCGCATTGCAACAAATTTTCCCTCATATCAATTGACTCAGGTGTCCCCACACCGATAAGACTTTGGGCAATACTGCTCAAACCCCCTCTCTTGGTTTCCAATTCCTGTTCTGCATAAGTAATATCCTGAAGTGTTTTATCAAAAGTGTCACCCGGAACCACGAGTTCATTCTTAACTTTCTTTAGGTTTTCGAACGCATCCCAAAATTCCCGAATAGGCTTTTCTCTCATCTCCATGGCAACCTCGGAACCAACACCGGCCAAAGCCGGCAAAACCGCAAAGGGCTGATGATAATTTTTCTGTTGTTCGAGCAATGTATCTACAATATATTTTGTATGTCCATTGGCCATATCATCCAAAACATTAATACCGTCGTCGAGTTTCGTAAGAACCGCATTCGCCGCATCAATTCCATCCTGCCCGCCCCGCACAATAGCCGAATCAAAATTCATTTTAATATTCCGAAGTTCCACAAGCCTCGTCGCTATTTCCTTACAATTATATGTGACAGTAATCATATTTTAGTTATTTTGTATGAAGTTGTTTTAAAAAGTCTGCATTCAGATTTTCAATTT
Source organism: uncultured bacterium (assembly GCA_903954165.1). Taxonomy (GTDB): domain Bacteria; phylum Patescibacteriota; class Minisyncoccia; order Phycocordibacterales; family CAJBMK01; genus CAJBMK01. The sequence goes on from CAJBMK010000054.1 coordinate 7,307, forward strand.
CAGAGTGAAATATAATTATACTGTGGATGTGTAAAATTAAATATAAAGAAAAAGTTACAAAACCCTCAACTACAAGCTACCCCGTTTTAAGTAAGACAGCGGGAGAGACGGCACCCAAAACCCAAGACCGAACCACTGGGATCATCGGCGTCCACATAGAGCCTATCGCCGTCCCAACCCACATCGACGACACCAAAACCGCCGCCTAGATTTTTGACTGTTGAGCCGGGTATCCATGCCCGGCTAGATTCATCGAGGTGTTTTCCAGTTTCCTCAAAATATTGTCTTTGGTATATGAGGTAGTCGATTAGAGTGAGAGTTTGGCCGGAGTTTATAAAGCTATCAGCGTTTTTTTCAAGCGTCTTCTCGAGTCCCGGTCTATCATATAGATTCTGGGCGTTATTTTTGTGGATGAGAATAATTCTTGGTTTTGTTGTTTTTTCTATGACACCTTCGAAGGAACCACCTTCATCAAACCAACCGCCTTTTGATGTTGCGAAATATCCTTTACTCATTTTGTTGTGAACATCAGGTACGGATACATTACCCGGAATGAGGAGAATTTCATCGAATCCTTGTTCTTCGATTGTTTTTTGGAATACGTCGATGTTTCGATTCCAGATATCGGTCATTATATCCCTGAAATTTTCGGGTAGGTCGATATTGTGGTTTCTGTAGAAGTTAACGGAGTATTCGAGTTTCTTTTCGAAATCGATTGTGATGATTTCGGACATCTCAACATGGTTCTCGTCTTTACGGTTATAAGTAGCAGTTACTGTCGTTTCAAAAATAATCTTGTCCAATTCCAAAATGAGTCGGTCAATCTCTTCCTCCACTTTTCCCATTTCTGCAATCAATGTTGTTTCTTCCTCGCCCCAATCACGAGAGGTGTCAAGTAAAAGAACCTTTTCCGCCTTCACGTTAAAATCGACGTTCAGATTTTGAACTTTTTTTAACTTATCCATCAATTCACCACAGTTTTGTTTGTTCATATAATTACTCAGATTCCATTATCAATTGTTCCATTTTTTCTAAGAATTCTTCCATCGGCTGTTCGACATTTTCAACAACGATATCCCGGAATAACGTACCGAATTGTTCGACAATTTCTTGCGGAGTGTTGGCCTTGATTACATTCGGTCCAAGCCGCTCCTGAAGTGATTTGGCGGCAGTTTCCGCATCTCCTCCAATAGCAAAACCGGCCACCCGAACACCATTTTTTTTCACGAGGTCAACTGAAATCCGAGTATCGTTCACATCACCTTGCACTTCACCGTCAGACACCTGGAAAATAACATCGGATAGCAAACGCTTTTTGATATATCGGCGCTGTGATTCATTGTCCCGATTGGCGGCAATATTCTCCCACGACTCCTTATCATACGTTCCGCCGCTTGGTTTGATTTTTTTGAACGCAATAATAGCGTTAATCGCTTCCCGCATTGGTTTTATTTCCGGAAGGCGTTTTTCCTCGACCGCTTCTTCCAAGAAGGACAAGTCTGTATGTGCAAACGGCATAACCAGACTGGCACTGTCGTTAAACATTCTAATTTCCGAATCGCAGACGACATCAATTCCGTTACCAAATCCAACACCAAGAATATCTTTCATTCTCGCGCGGAAAAGATTACGGAATGACCGAAGCGAACCGAGCAAAAGCATGATTGAAGTTTTCACTTCGCGAGTCTTGGTGTTCATACTTCCGGAATTATCAACGAGCAGACAAATACGAAGCATTTGCGGCCGCACTTCCGCATCTATTCGCTCAATCAATTGCTCGAATACGCGCCGTTCGTCGATTTCGAGTCCGGCTTCAATTTGAGGAAAATATCGCTGAACCTTTTTAAAATCCATCTTACCGGTAAAGAAGTACTTATCACGAAAGATTTCAATTTTAGTGGCAATATTATTGATAATTTCCATCCATTGCTCGGCCATTTTCTCGAGCATTGGCGACAACTCCAGTTCAAGTGCTAGATATTCCCGAATATCCTCCTCGGTAATTTCCGGAACCTTCTCGGAGCTGGGATTTTCTTTTTTTATCTGTTCAATTTCCTCCAAAATTCGCGCCACCTGCATATCTTCGCTATATTTTCTCTGCGCTTCCGGCTTTTTTTTGTTTTTCTCCTCTTTCTCTTTTGCAATTTCGACTTTCTTTGCCTGAATCATATTTTTCAGCCACTTCTTCAGTGGTTTCCAGCCGGCTTCTTTCGGTTCATCTTTCCCTTCTTTTCCTTCCTTACCCTCTTTTGGTTTTCCGTTTTTACTTTCATCTGGTTTTTCATTTTCATCGGATTCACCCTCACTCTCCGATTCGTCTTTTCCCTCGTCTTTCTTTTCGTCGCCATCATCCTTGTCGTCTTCCTCATCTTCAGATTCTTTTCGACGTTTATCATTATCTTTTTTACCCGACTGGCCGTCCTTTCCCTTTTTCGTCAAAAGAATTAAATTTTTCGTATCAATCGTGTCTTCAATACCGCTCATCTTCGCAGTCACACGCGGAGCAGACTCCGCCATTGAAGACTGATCATCTTCCTCATATTCAACAATAACCTGACTCGGAACACCATCACTATCTCTGTCGAGGACGGTCCTGATTATTCCTTTCTTCCCATAGTACGGACTCTCCCTATCATCATTTTTTACTCTGTCTCCTTCTTTCCATGTTTCATTTTTACTTTCACCGTCTTCTCCGCCTTCGCCACCTTCTCCGCCATCACCCTCCTCCGGACTATCCGGCAATGAAACATCAAACGAATCATCGAGAATACAGAGAAGCGTATAAATCGGCTCCAATGCTTTACGCATAATACGAGTACGCTCCACCTGACCGTACTTCATCGGACGTGTCCAGGAAATACCCTGTGCTTTTTCCGTTTTATGAAATTCCTGATACAAATCAATAAACGTCATTTCACGGACAGACGCCAAACCCATTGATTTTCTGACGTTCTCCAAAACATCTTCCTTGTAAAGCAAAACCGCCAAAGGCTCGGTAATAGACGAATTCGTGTCGCATACCACTCGCTTTTTCTTTTCTTCTATACCCTCTTCATTTTTTTCTTTGTACTCCTCAATATGATAGCCGGAAAGACATTTAAGCGGAAATACATTATGTACCGTATCAAATCCCGCGGAAACAGCTTCATCATTCTTAATCGTCCACCGTGGAATGTTTGTGGAGCTCGCCATAAACTCGTTGTATCGTTTCAAGGCCTCCGGATTATCTTTGTATTTATTGGCGACTTTTCCGAGCAATATTTTATACGCTTCCGCCAGAGGTTTTCGAAACGCTACCGACACGTCCTCATTGGCATGGACAATTCCTTCCTTATTTTCAACCTCGTCGAAAACATTTTTTTTATCAAAGGCATCAATGCCGGTCATCTGACCTTTGATGAAATGGGTTATAAATTGTCCCGAACGTCCCAATTTCGGAAATACCTCATCGTAATTAACACCCGCTTCATAGTCTTCCTTTTTAAGTAGAGAATATTCTCCCTTTCCTTCTCCCACAAAAATAAATTTCTTATCTCCTTTCGTGTCGGGATTTTCGATATACCCACCCTTGCCGTCTTCCGCTTTTTTATACAAAGCGAAAAACTGTTCGGTATAGAGTTGTTTAATTTCGGCATTTCGAGCACGACTGGCTTCCGATACTTCCTCACCGAAGTGAGCCGTGCGTTCCACCATTTTATTGACCAGTCCGTCTTCGAGAATATTATAAAAATGACGATAGGTGGAACCAATAGCGACATACTTGGCCGGATTTTCCTTATCGCGAATACATTTACCGCTTTCGTAATTAAACTGAGCCATCATGTTTTCCATACCTGCCAAATCGAGCTCCATCATACTTTTCAAATGAGCAAACTCATGCAGTGCCGCGAAAAAAATTTGATCAATGGTCATTCCACGACCTTCCCGACACTCTTTGAAAAATGGTACTGACAAAGAAACAACATTATCCGACGGTCGATGGAAAAATCCCATACCGCAGACAAGTTTATGAGGTCGTCCTTTATATTCAAGAAAAGACTGCAAGTCCCCCGTATGAGTTGCAACCCATCGATTCATTTCATCCCGATACGGCCATAATTCTTTCGGCACCTGATTTGCATCACGCTCAAGAAGTTCTTTATTCGGCACAGATTTCGAATCGCCGTGTTCATTGTTCGGTATCGGTTTCTTTTCACCCCGCTTCGCCTCCGAAACCGCATCAGACATACTCTCATTCATCTGCGACTCAAAATCTGGTTTTTCCATGATACTCCTATTTTATAACATCTACACAATATTCACCATCAGACTCATCTTTTATATTCTCCCTCTCGTCTTTGCGAGATTTTGCGAAGCAATCCAGTCCATAATGTTGTAATTTCTTTCCACCTTACCGATTTCCAACTTTTCTGACTCCTAGATTGCCATGGGAGTACCCTCGCAATGACAAAGAAAAAGACACTACCAATATCCAAGAATATTATTTTGCGGTAAAATATAAATCATATGAAACACTATGACTGCAAGGAACTTGTGAAGCGGTATGGCGACATTAAAATGGCAATGAGTGCTTTTGAAAATGCCCTGTCGCACATTACGGACACCAGTGCCAATACGGCCGATCAACAACTGAAAGATGCGGCTGCATTCAAAGATACCGTAGAGGAAAAAATGGCAGCCTATCTTCCTTTCGATTCCGAACTGCAGGAAATCGAGGCCACGCGCGAAGCATTTAATCAAGTTAAAAGACCGACTTTTGAGTGGATATTTGCTTCAGCATTAATAGAAAAGGACAGCGAAGAAATCATGGCATCACTCAAGAAATTATATGAAGTGGAAAAGAGTAAAGACCATAAGGAAGCTTTTGCAGTCCCCCGCAATGTTCAAATGGTTTTTAAATTAATACACCTATTTAAACAATTTAGACCGTCAATGAAAAATGAGCTTGATGCGTATTTATCCGAATTAACTGACCTGCACCCTTACATGAAGCACCAATAAATCTGTGATTTATAAAGAGCAATTAATTGTTATTGTTTACGATAATTAAAAAACTACCGACATGTTCGGTAGTTTTTTTAAAAAATTTATTTTATTCTGTTATCGTCGGGACTTTCGGCAAAACTGGTGCCGGTCCGTATTTATTTGCTCCCGCTTCACCCGGAAGTACAGCAAAAATGATTAAAATTATCCAGCCAATAATAGGAATGAGTCCGATAAGCTGCCACCAACCACTTCTCCCCGTATCATGCAACCGACGCGCACCAACCGCCAAACTCGGCATGAGTACTGCCAGACCATACAACGTAGACAACGGCTTAACCAAACTGAGTATTAAACTAGCAAGAAAAGAAGCCAATACGAACATCCAAAATTCGCGCAAGCCTGCTCGCCCTTCAAAGACCGTATACTTTTTCAAAACACCGGTGTAATTTTCAATAATACCCTCCATAAACATATGTATTAATAGTAATAAAACCCCGTTTCATCATACACGGTAGCACAGGAAGTTCAACCTCAATAAGTGCAAAACTATTCTTTCTTCTTATCCAATTTATCAAGACCGAGACCTTTCACACCGTAATAAACTACCAAGGCAATAACAATAAAATCAATACACGAACTTAGAAAATCGCCGTACATTATTTTTGCTGAACCTATTTCGACAAAGGCCGATTTGAGTCCACCCACCGAACCAAGCAGTAAACCAAGAATCGGATTTATCAAATCCGTTACGACGGCCGTTACCAATTTTGCAATCGAACCACCCAGAACAAAACCGACAGCTAACCCTACTACCCCTTGCTCCCGAATAAATTGTATAAAACCCTTCATGCGCAAATGTAATTATTTATTAATTCCACAACACAACACTATCAACTACTTTATCCGCGCTTTAAATACACCTTTACAAACGAACTCTTTAATTCAGCCGCTTTTGCGGACAATCCTTCAAACTGGCCGGCTTTTGCCATCGAAACGACTTCTTCAAGCTTTGCGCGTATCAATTGAATCTCTCCATCATTCACTATTTCTTCCACCGCCTTCAACTTGGTGTCCACTTCCGGATATACTGACAATAACTGAACAGAATCTTTGGCATCCGCCGCGGCAATTATCTTTTCCATTGCGTCGTGAAAATCAACCAATGCAATAGCCAATAATGAAAAATTATTGCGTTTTAGAATATCTTGGAAAATAGGACGAATTGTTTCAAACACCAAATGAGTTTGATTCAAATCACCCGAATAGACAGCATCCTTTGACGAACTAATAATATCAGATACTTTTTTCAAATCACTAGTAAAATTGGAGTCGGCCTTAAATGCATACGGTTGATAGGTACTGTATTTACTAAGAAATCCCGCATACTCGACTACCAATACATCATAATTCGACACCGCTTCGGCTCGTTTATCTTGGCCGGTAAAAAATAGAGTTTGTTTGTAATAATTATTCATCCGGCTGTAATCGTCCAGAAAAAACTTCTTACTAAAAAAAGCGCTATAGTAACTGCCGACAATTGCAATAACCAAGAAAATGGCAATAAATATACCTTTACTATATTTTGATACGGGTTTTGACTTATCTGAAATCGTCTTAACACCAAGCACTTTATATACCCCACAAAACCCGGTCAGCGAAGTAAAAAGAATAACACCGCCTGCAACATACGCGACAACCTGAAAAAATCCGCCAAGCCAGAAATATGCCCCAAGAATAAAGAGTTCAGCAATAATCAACCGGATATATCGATCAACCGTCCCTTCATTTTGATATCCGTATAATTTCATATACTTTTATTTTAACAACTTGATAAATTCTTCCGGCTGAAAACCTACCAGTATTGTACCATCAATATCAATGACAGGTACCCCCATTTGACCGCTTTTTGTAATCATTTCTTGTGCGGCGGATTGATTACGACTAACATCGACATCGGTAAACGCAACGTTGTTTTCTTTGAAAAAATCTTTTGCGTAGACACAGTACGGGCACGTCGGAGTTGAATAAACCGTCACTTTTTTATTATTTGCATTCATATTTATGTTGTTATTTATTAATATGACACCTATCTATACTTACACACGAACCTCTTCAAATCCCTCACAAACGGCTTATCCGGTAAGGCGTAACATATTCGCTTTCCTTCCCGGACCGAAACAACCAATCCTTCTCGCGACATGACCTGTAAATGATGCGACACGATTGCAACACTCATTTTAAGCGAAACCGCAATCTCGGACACACATATTTTCCTCTTACCAAAGAGAACACAGAGAATTTTAAGTCTGCTTTCGTCCCCGGCCGTACGCAATAATTTCGCTAATTCATTCAAATGCATGTTTGAATGATATACTATAGAAATATACTGTCAAGTTTTTTGTCTCACAGCACTACAATAAACTATTTCGACGAGGCAGGTTCACATCATTCGCAAGCATTCGATACAATTCTCTACTCCTCGCTGTAACATATCTTTCTTTCATCGTGACTATTAGAGATACATTTTTCTGCGTTACCAATCTTTTCTGCCGACTCCGCGATATTATTGACTCACCCATTACTTTTAGGGCGGTTTCTTCTGCTGAGAATCGAAAATATGCCACATTCACCCTCCCTATCCGTCTCTGCGGAAGGTACTCCGACGTGGCAGTCCAGGATTCAAAATAGTCTGAATTATAAACGAGAATTAAAACTTAATGACCATAATACTTACCGCCGGGCGACGAGCAAACAGTTATCCGGAACTGCAAACTCGAATATTCTATTTTAGCCATAATAACCTCTAGCCTATATATTCCAATTCCGCACTTTGTAAAACAAAAAAAGGCACAATTACGTTGTGCATTTTCCTGATTAAAGAAAATAATGAATTATTTTCTTCCTTTCACCTTTCTCCCCGCCAAAAGGGCGTGCTTTGTCGCCATACGCTTCTTGGTCTTGCGAGAACGCGATGTTTTGTTCTTTATGTCCTGACTTGCTCTTTTTGCCATACGGACACTATACACTATTTATTCTATTTTGAAAACCCTTCTGTATAGTTGTAATCATTTTTTCGGACCGACAGACGAGACGCATGAATATCACTCCATCAAAGAACAGTATGCACGTGGTTTAATTTGAGAACGTGCCATCTTAAAAACAACCCGCCAATTACGGCGGGTTGTTTTTGTAAGTACATTTTATTTCTTCTTCTCTTCCTTGGCCGGAGCCGCGGCATCGCCTTCGGCGGTACCGTTCTTTTCTTTACCTTTCTTTTCAACTTCAATAGCTGACATGTCAATCGTCGGAGCAACAAGCTCGACAACTTCTTCCTTCGGTTCATACACGGAAGCAACAACATCACCTCCGTCAACCATCAATACCACGCCGGCCGGCAATGTAATGTCTTTTGCAAAAATCTGACTTTCGAAGGAAACGAGGGCTGAAACATCAACAATAACCGTACGCGGAATATCTTTTGGTGCACCTTCAACTTCAAGTTCACGGATAACCTTTACCAACATACCTCCCTTATCCTTGACCACCGGAGAAACACCAATAAACTCAATCGGCACTTTGACCTGCATTTTCTGTCCTTTTTCAAAGACATAAAAATCAGCGTGAGTAAATTTTGATGTAATCGGATCGCGTGAAATATCGTAAATGAGCGATTCGAGATCGCCTTCTTTTGTTTTCAAAACCACAACACCGTTTTCACCGGCTTGTTTCCACGTTTTTTCAAACTCAACGGCTGAAATAGTTATAGGCGTTGATTTTTGCTTTCTGCCGTATAGAACAGCGGGCATTTTTCCCTCTGCTCGAATGGCGTCGAGCTTTGTTTTTATATCTCTTTTCTCTGCGGTAAGCGTAATCATATAGTGTGACAGTATATACATTAATAGAAGAATGTCAACAAAATACGGCGAGTTCACATCTATAAAATGGCCAATAATCTACCCACCCGCAACGATACGGCACAATAGGCCGTGAAATAGAACAATTAAATGTGAATATATAGCGCTTATATCAAAACGACCTTACATACAAAAGCAACATGAAAAGAACCGCGGACAGACGTGCTTGTCGACAAACAACGCAAAACACGACACAAAAACCAAAAAACCGGACCGTCGTCGTTTTGTTATTGTCTTATTCAACCGCCAAAATTACAGCCTCAATTAACTTTGTTCGGCGGTATTTTCCCTTCAAATAATGCGATGATATTTTCGGCGACTATTCGCGACATGTCATTCCGGGCATCACGTTCGGAAGAAGCAATATGAGGAGTAAGCAACACATTCGGAAGATTTAGGAGGCCTGCACTCAAAACCGGCTCATATTCAAACACATCAAGCGCGGCACCGCGAATGATATTATTTTTTAAAGCTTCAACCAAGGCAACCTCATCCACAACCGCCCCGCGAGACGTATTAATCAAAAACGCGGACGGCTTCATTTTGGAAAGTCGCTCTTTGTGTATGAAATGTTTTGTTGATTCCAAAAGCGGAACATGAATCGAAAGAAAGTCGGCTCTTGAAATTACGTCGTCCGCGTCCGAAAAAAAAGTAACACCAACTTCTTTTTCAAATGTTTCATTGCGTATCACGTCATAATATATTACGTCCATCCCAAATCCCTTTTTTGCATGTACGGCAACCCGCTGACTGATATTTCCGGCTCCAAGAATACCCAATGTTTTCCCATGAATATTCGAACCAATTAATAATTCCGGTTCCCAGCCCCGAAATTTTCCCGCCCGCACAAAATTGTCCGCCTCAACAATTCTGTGCGACAGAGCCAACATCAGTGATATCGTAAATTCCGCAACAGGCTCAGCCGAAATCTTACCGACGTTTGTTACGGCAATACCGCGCTTCCCCGCCTCCACACTATCGATATTATTAAAACCGATGGCGTAATTGGCAATAATTTTCAAACGAGGTGTGGCATTCATCACGTCCGCATCGATAGTATCGGTCAAAAGCGAAATTATCGCGTCGTACGGTTTCTTTGAAAGCTCACCGATAAGTTCTTCTTTTGACAGTAAACCTTCTTTTGTATTAACGTCTACTTCAATCCCTTTGTTTTGAAGCGTCTCCAAACCACCCTTCGGAATTACCCGGGTTACATACACTCGCATAACTGTTTTACGAAAGATTATTAAAAATTTTGAGTTTCTCTTCAACCACTTTTTCCACCGCGCGGACAGTTTCTTTTAAATATTTATACGGCGCAACCTCTTCCGGATTTTCCTGCAAAGCCAATTTGAGCGCACTCTTGTACGCAACACGAATTTCAGTACTGACATGCACCACCGACATACCGCGCTTTACCGCTTCCTTAAAATCATCCTTTGAATTACCGGATCCGCCGTGCAGAACCATCGGAATTGAAAGCGCGTCCGCTAATTTTTGAATACAGTCAATATTAAGACTCGGGTCTATTCCGCCCTTGAGCATGCCGTGCATATTCCCGACGGCGGGCGCCAACATATCTATACCGGTTTCGGCCACAAAATACACCGCATCCTCCGGCTTCGTTAAAGAATCAGCCGACAAGTTTATACCTTCAGGCATGACATCGTGTACTTTGGATGACTTACCAATAAAACCAAGCTCCGCTTCCACAAGCACGTCGCGACCGGACGCGCGCGCATAGGCGACGCACTGTTTTGTCTGAACAATATTTTCCTCAATAGAAATACCAGCGCCGTCAAAAATCACCGAATCATATCCCGCGTCTATCGCTTCTTTTACCCGTTCTACCGAATACGTATGATCGGCATTAATAAAAATAGGAAATGATAATTCTTCGCGTAAACTTTTTACCACGGCCACCGCCTGACGCATTCCGATAAAGTCAGCCTCACCTTCCGAAGTTCCGATAATGACCGGTACATTTAATTTACGCGCGGCCGAAACAATACCGTGTAGCATTTCAAGATTAGAAATATTAAAATGCCCGACAGCGACACCGCGTTGTTTTGCATCCAAAACGCACTCTCGTAATGATTTCATGAGTACATTTTAGCATACATATGAATCTGTCCAGAGGCAGTTATGCACGGAATCCACAGAAACTTACAGACAGAGAGAAGAAAATATGGTACTGTAGGAGCTACCTATGGATAATTTAGATTTGGTGACTATTGGTGATACCGCTATTGATGCTTTTATTCGCATCAAAGAAGCCAGCGTTCACTGCGGGGTAAATCGGGATAAATGCGAGCTGTGCTTTGCGTTCGCAAGCAAAGTGCCGTACGAATTCGTATCAGTCGTGCCTGCCGTCGGTAATGCGGCAAACGTCGCGGTATGTGCTTCACGACTCGGTTTAAAAACCGGAATTATTTCTAATATCGGCGACGATTCAAACGGAAAAGTCTGTCTTCAAACGCTCGGAAACGAAGGCGTTAATACTTCCGGCATTGCACTCCAAAAAGACAAAGAAACCAATTATCATTTTGTATTATGGTTCGAAGACGAGCGTACAATCCTTACTAAACATCACGACTACGATTACGCATTTCTTCCTTTCGGCACGCCACGATGGGTCTATGTCACGTCCCTCGGCGCCCACGCGGTTGAATATCAAAATCAGTTACTTACCTACCTCAAAGAAAACCCGGGTATAAAAGTCGCCTTCCAACCCGGCACATACCAGATTAAATCAGGTGCGGAATCGCTTGCCGGATTTTATGAACGGTCGGATATCTTTTTTTGCAACAAAGACGAAGCAAAACGTATTTTAAACAAAGACGGGGAACCGGAAACGCTCATCAAAGGACTGCGGGCGCTCGGCCCAAAATCAGTAGTCATGACCGACGGACCGCGAGGCGCCTACTACGCCGACAACAAAAAAATTCTTTCCATGCCGATTTTCCCAAATCCAAAACCTCCGCTTGAACGAACCGGAGCCGGGGACGCATTTTCGGGAACTTTTCTCTCGGCGCTCATTCTCGGCAAGACGCCGGAAGAAGCATTACGACTTGCCCCCGTCAATTCCATGTCGGTTGTTCAAGAAATTGGCGCGCAAAAAGGGCTTCTCTCAATGGAAAAAGTTGAGGAATTACTAAAATCCGCTCCCGATTCATACATACCGAAAAAGTTGGAAAAATAAACCTACAAATATCCGCCGATAAGGGCGGATATTTTTTGAATCCCGCTACAAAGTTTCATGCTATCGATGTTTCGGCGTCACCCAAAATCCCATATATCTTCCTAGCAGTAACCGTGTCTGAGAATCCAACCCCGGGATTGCTCCGAAAATTGTCACCGAAATGGGAATAAGCGCCCACTGAAGAATCATAAAAAAATTTCTGATTTTATATTTCGGACTCGGCGGTTTCGGCAAAAAACTTTTTGTAATAATAACCGAGAATACCAAACCAAGCATCGTGATAGTCATAATATCCCGCGTAATTATCGGCAAATTATAGGAAAGAATTGTCGAATTAAATACCTTACCGCCAATCATAACGGGCAACCAGCCGAGAAGAAAAATAAGAATCGGATTGGTGGCCAGCGACCAAAACCCTTCAAGCTGAATAAAGGCGAGACGTAATTTTTTCCTCAGCGGAATCTTTTTATTCTTAACAAAACCGTATAAAATATACGGAACATTCTCCACACCCCACGTCCACCGGCGCTGTTGTTTATATATATTTTTGAGCGTTACAAAAAAAGACGGAGCGAGATTCGCATCCATTGATATCGGATACGAAAGCGGTACCACGTCATAATCTCCCGCTTTTGCCATAAAACAATTCCAATAAATACGCGAGTCTTCGGAAACGATATTACGTTGCCAATATCCAACCTCATAGAGCGTTTTGAACGAAATTGCGTGCGAAGAAAAGGTCGCCAGACGCTCGGGCCGTTCCTGTTGAATCATCTGCCAGAATGTGCCCGAATACGCCACCACGCGCGAGAACGCGGGCGACTGCCAGATATTGTTGTTATAAAGCGGAACCGGCTGGAACGAAACATTGTACGGTCGCGGGTGAGTCAAAAAGTGCCACGTCAAACAATTAAAATATTGCCGGTATACAATCGTATCAATATCAAAAGCCGACACAATGACATTTTTGTAAGCTATCTTATTCGCATCCAATATCTTCTTCCGAGCTTCCTCCGACGCAAAGGAAATGTTGGAACCCTTACCCGCAATTTCGCCCGAAAGTCCGTCTGGATGAACTGTAATCAAAAAATGGCCGAATTCTTTTCCGTATTCAGCGAAGACGCTACGAGCTATCGCCAACGCTTCCGGACCGGCTCGTTCCTCAACCGCCAAAACAACAATCATTTTTTTCTTGTTACCGTCGGCTTCAACTATCGCCTGAAGACTTTTTTTTATTATTTCACGCCCCTCTTTGTAATACGGCAACACAATCATGTGATAAATATGGTCGTGTTTCAAATTCTCAAGCATCCGGCGCCAATTCAATGCCATATTATATTTCAAACGCTTCCAGTTATGCCGTAAATGGAATGAAAGATAGAGCGTTTTCAAAAACCAATACAAATCAAACGCGATAATGAAAATTGAAGCATAGAGCGGAAGCCAATACGATAAAAGGACCGAAAACACAAGAGTTCCCCAGGAAAGAATTCCGGGCACCATCTCAAAAAAACGATACAACCTTCGGTCGCTCCCCGAAAGTTCACTCGCTCGCCCGATTTTATATTTTGAAAAGTCTTTAATTTCCACAGTATTCAAAGCCCAATGCGGGTCATTTGTATCCCCTGTTGTACCAAATTTTGACCAAAAAAGCGAATAATGACACCACTGAGAATATCCGAAAACGACGCCCGCACCAATACCCCGTCAAGCAACACAAAGGAACACATCATCACTCAACAACCGCCACTTCCCATTTCCCCAACTTTCTGCTATATTTGACGAGTAATTTTCAAAGCCACCTTAGCTCAGTTGGTAGAGCAACGCTTTTGTAAAGCGAAGGTCCTCGGTTCAAGTCCGAGAGGTGGCTCAAAAAATAAGCGCAGCGTTTTTTTGAGCCACCTCAGTAAGCAAACTGCTTTGCTTACGATCGGACTTGAAAAGCTTCTCCCCTATTTCCGAGCACTTTCCTAAGTGTGAGGAAATGGGAAAGCTGTACTGTTGCTGTAAGCGACTGTCCGAGAGGTGAATATATAGCCGTTTCGATTTTGAAAAGCTTCTCCCCTATTTCCGAGCACTTTCCTAAGTGTGAGGAAATGGGAAAGCTGTACTGTTGCTGTAAGCGAC
>CAJBMK010000055.1 GCA_903954165.1 uncultured bacterium
CCGGACTTATTACGGATGACGATTTCACCAGAATAAAAGTGAAAATCAAAGAACAGCTCGGTCTATTGCAAGACGAACTGTACGTCCAAGATAAAAAACTCAATATGAGAATCGATGAACTGCAAGATATGCTCTTATTCGTCCGCAACGCTTACGAAGCCTATACCAAATCACCAGATGAAATGAAACGATTATTCCTTGGCCTTTACTGGGAGAGGTTTGAGGTAGCCGACAAAAAAATCCAAACCGTAATACCATCACCGATCATCAGATGTCTGATGCAAGCCGAGGACATGGTCTTTACCAAGAAATACAAAGAGATTGCTGGTCCGAGGATAATAACCGACTTGGCCGTAGAATTTACACCATTCATAGCTGGTAAATCAAAATCTAAGATTGCCCCTAAAACGCAAAAATCCCGACAAATTGCCGAGATTCCTGCAATGATATCCAATCAACCGAACTCGGTTATATTAGATACCGTTTGGGGTGCCCAGAGAGAATCGAACTCTCGACGCCGGATCCACAGACCGGAGTTTTACCTCTAAACTATGGGCACCATCTGGTTTGGCTACTCGGATACCATAACATACAATCGGGGTTTGGAAAAGCGGGAGAAGAGAAAATAGTTCGCACGTTATCGTGCGGGCTATTTTGAAAAATCCTTATTTTCTATTTGTAATCGGGAGCTTCTTCCTTGATGCCGGCCTTATGATTGGCGTAGCGCGCCAGAGCATAGAGAAGGCTCGAGATACGATTTAGGTACGCGAGCGAAAACTCTCCGACTTTTACCTTCCCTTCTTCAGCAACCGACACCACACGACGCTCGGCCATACGGGCAACCGTGCGGGCAAAATCGAAGGTCGCGGCAAGCTCGGTTCCGCCGGAAACGAAGAAGGTTTTGATGGGCGGCAATTCTTTTTCAATGGCATCGACAATAGATTCGATTTCTTTGACCTTGTCCTCCCCTATTGTTTTTTCGGCGCCGGCCACTTCAGCTTGAATAATGAATAAATCTTTCTGCAACTGATGAATAATTGAAGCACAGGAAACCGAACCAACCTCGCATTTCTGAGTAGTGGAACGAACCTTACAAAAACCGAGGAAAGAGTTTATTTCATCGAGGGAACCAAGGGCTTCGGCAATAGCGGAGCTTTTAGAAATCCGCTGATCGCAGGCAAACGTCTTGGTTTTCCCATCATCGCCTTTTCGAGTATATAACATAATAATTTATACTAACTCAAAAAACACAAAAAGAAAACCGGCACCTCGTGTGTCGGTTTTACCGCTTGTATTTTATTTATCTTTCGATACTCCACTCCCCGCCGGGAATTTCCATTTCAAAATGATCGCGATTCTTAATCTCAACCACAAGTCTCAAGACCCCGTCGTCTCCAATCAGAGCCCGATCTTCTTCAACGTCTTCGGACGTAACACCGTCGCGCAAAAGCGGACAAATGTATAGAAAAGAATCAATCGACCATTTATTTCTGAAACGCGGACTAATTTTTACCGTGCCCAAATCAATATATTGCATACCGGACTTCCTTTCTTGTGTGCCGATGAGTATATCATCTAGTGAGAAATTCTATCAAAAATATCAACATTAGCAATATGCAAAAAATTACTTTAGAATCATGTTGATTCCAATAAGATACATTTCTTGTTTTATTGCCTCCCTCCGATCGTGTTCTTGGCCATAATTCAACCCCCCAACCGCATGACCTTTCGTTAAATTACCGGACACATACAAGAGAGCGGCGCTTGGAACCATGAAATGATTTGAAACCGCAAAAACAGTTGCCGCGTCCATTTCAACTCCATAGTAGCCTTCTTTTGACCACTGTTCTACATCCTCCGGTATTTCGCCGAGCATTGCCTGAGAGGTCATTGTTGGCCCCGTCCAGACCTTACTCACCGACCCTACTCCGGACTTAATCATGTCAAACAGAGCCTTGTCGGGATAATGCTTATTGTCGGTATTTCCCCGAGCATAAAACCGAGTTTCACTTTCATTTCCATAACTCCATTCCGGTATTAATATTTCATTCGCATTCATTTCCGGAAATAGTCCGCCGCACCCGCCCATGTGAATATTTCGCTTGGATCCAAGCATACAAGCAAGGTGAGTGTACTCGGAAAGGAGCGCCCCGCCGTACATGACAGCAAACCAATACACGCGTCCCAATACACGCAATTCCAAAACATGATTAAGAAAACCGGTAAAACGATGCTGAGAATAGGAAATGCCAAGTTCTTTTAAATAGAAGTGAAGGTTTCGAAAATGTTTTTCCTCATCCCACGCGCCATAGGAAAGAAAACCGTCGACTTTATACGAATCCTCCAGTTTTAGAAACTGACGCAATTCTTTTGCTGTTTTGGCATGGTACATACCTATAGAATAAAGTAAACCCGTAACAAAAACAAGTAAAAAGCCCGGTACATAATAATGCACCGGGCTTATCCTATTTTTCACGCTCAGGTTTTTTTGCAATCATGATGATTGTTCTTCCTTACAACAGGGGGAAACTGAAGATATCGTGCTCCGTTTGGTATTTTCGCATGCAACATTTTTGTTCCCTCATCCGTATGGACAACCAGATATGCGTTAAGTAGCCCTTGCTGTTTAACAAAATCACCCTCAATTGAAAAAACAGCGGCATCGTTTTTTATTTTATTTAATAAATCATTACATTTCAAACGACCCCCCTCAAAAATAATTTTTGGCTCCACCATAACCGAACGAACCATAATCACAAGATCGACGAGATATGTATCTCTTTCAATCTCCTCCAAAACCAGAAAAAACTGAACGTCGTCACCCACGATCATGGGCTCAATTACCGACACCCCGTCTCCGGGTCGAGAACCCGTCAGACAGCCTTTGGGTATACACGGCACCACAGGGTCCTTGGTAATATAAGAGTTTTTTGTTCCTGTCACTAATTTCCAAGCCGGATTAGTCTTTAGAATCATAATCAATTTTTTGTGTGCAAATATGAAGCAAAAAGCCATTTTTCAAATGAAAAATGGTTTATTGCTTTATCTGGGGTGTATATTACTGATATTTTGGGTTTTGTCAATAGATAGCGATAAGGGGAAGGATACTGGGGAAATGAGTGGATTAGCGCTTGAGGACAAGAGGCAAAGAGATATGGGAGAGGGGGTTTAAACATTATGGGAGGGGGACAAAAAAATAAATTGGGGGAAATAATTAAAAAAAAGGGGGAAGAGAGAGGAATAATTGAGAAACAGATATATGGAGGAATCTTGAACATTACATGTTCGGTACACCTCTTCTGTTTTTTCGGCGCTCGGAAGCGTCGAAAAAAGCTATCAGAGGTATTCAAGTCCTCGCGAAAGCTCCCCTGGAGCTTTCTTCCCGCGCACAAAAGAAAAAACCGCAATCAAATTGAGAAACAGATATATGGAGGAATCTTGAACATTACATGTTCGGTACACCTCTTCTGTTTTTTCGGAGATCG
>CAJBMK010000056.1 GCA_903954165.1 uncultured bacterium
ATCGCTGTGACTGGAGTTCAGACGTGTGTCTTCCGATCTTGTCTCATCACAAATCCAGGGGGTTACTTCCCGTATCGTGATGGGAAAGAGCAGTCTTTTTAGTTTGGTAACCGATACAGGAAGTGCGGCGGTACCGACTATTTTTGTGACAAGTCCAAATGGCGG
The DNA here is from genome assembly GCA_903954165.1 of uncultured bacterium. GTDB lineage: Bacteria > Patescibacteriota > Minisyncoccia > Phycocordibacterales > CAJBMK01 > CAJBMK01. The sequence continues at coordinate 166 of CAJBMK010000056.1, forward strand.
AGAATGGAGGGAAGGTTCTACGGTAAGAATTCAATGGACAAGGAGCAATTTAAATTATGACAACGTACAGTTGATTGCGGTAAATGTTGTGGAAAACAAAGAAATGCAAATTGGTGATGTGACGTCATTGACGAAGTTGTCCACCTATTACGATTGGAAGATTCCGTCCAGTTTCGTTACCGCACCAAAAAACTTCTATATTAAATTAAATGTTTTGAAGAAGAGTTCCGGCGGGTATGGGGTAGTGTCGACCGTAAATAGTTCGACATTTGTAGTGTCTCCTTCTCTCGCTGTTCAACCAATAACGATTACCTATCCGACGTACGGTTCTGTATTTACCGCGGGTCAGGAATATGCGTTGACTTTTTCGGGTGGTTCTTCTTCCGGTGTAACAAGTTATGCCGTCTACTTACTGGGCGGGAAGTTGGGAGCTTCGAATCCTATGTATCTTGGTACCGCATATCCGTGGAGTAACAGCGGGTCCGGAACGTTTTCGTGGGTTGTTCCCAGTGAGTATGTCGGCTATTCCGGTTATCAGGTGATGTTTGTCGGAAAGAATATGAACGGGGTGAAAAGTCAGTGGTTCTCAATCACTTCCCCTGTTTCAGTCAATCAGAATCCGATAGTGAATGCACAGAACGGATATCGTCCGTCCGGCGTTGTTGCTCCCGGCGTGTCAATTTCAGCTTCCTTAACTAGTGTCAATGAAGACCGTGTCGGATCGTGGGATAATTTCGGTCCGGGAAAAGCCTATATGAATCAGAATCCGGCCGATTTCGGGTTTACCCTGAGCTTGGTGCAGTCCTTATCCACTCGCACTGTAAAATCAATTGTTATATTTTATAACACAGCCGGCGAAGGGTGTTCAACCTCGAAAGACAATGTTTATTTTAGCAAGGCTCCGTATCCGATGGTTGTGGTAAAAGACGGTTACCAACTGAATTCGGCTTATGATGTTTCGCTTGGTACGTATGGAACAGGTTCGTTCACTTTTAAACTGTATTGCCAGCCGGAAACAACGCCGTTCAGCGGAGGAAAAATTCTGGTGACGTTTACCGACGGTACGTTTGCCACCGCTTCACTTGCGTCGTCGACTGTCATTCCCGCATTACCGTCTACTTCAGTCGTAACATTTGTATCACCTTTGACCCTCCTGTCCCCAAACGGTGGAGAGTCTATTACCAAAGGCGGTTCATATAAAGTTACTTGGAGCGGTGCTTCCGCCGGCTCACGAATGACCGCGAATGCCATTTCTGATTTGGGCGCTACACAGGGGCTATTCACTAGTGTTGACTCGTCGTCCGGTTATGCCGATATTGCAATGAACGTGGAACCGGGTAGATATAAAATTATTTTGAGTGACGGGTCGGGAACGGATAGTAGTGACTCATATTTTACCGTTACCGCTCCGGTTGTTCCAATGTGTCGTGATTCCGACGGCGGAAAAAATACCAATGTCGCCGGCCTGACGGATGATCGGGTGAATAGTATCGGTTCATATTTCGTTGATATATCGGTTGATCCAAATGGCGGTCAGTGCCAGGGTACTTCATGTACTGCAGTTTCCGAAGGATATTGTTCGGGAGGTAAGGTATCAAATATTTTTATTCCGTGCTCGTCCGGATACTCGGTCAACGGGGCGTGCGCCATGAGATAAGAATTATTAAAAAAAGGCAAAAATAAAACCCGGCATCATGACGATGTCGGGTTGCCTTTTTTACGACGAGGCTGCCGGTTTTCTAATCTTTCTTTACGAGATTAGATGTTGCTTCCGGAACTTCCGCGAAGCCAATTGAACAAGTTTCCCTGTTCGAATTGGAGCAGAATTTGGTCGGCCACTTTCTGGAGATAACCGCCCAGTTTTAGGACGCGGTTACCGTCTTTGTAACCTTCGAAGAAACTGTTTTCGGCCCCGCCGGAGACTCCCAGGTTGGGGTCGGTCTTGTGCTTTAAGTACCAGTAAGGATTCGTTGTTATATCGAAATTCCTTAAACTCGCTTTGTTCTTTTTCAAAAAGTCCATAGTGTCCGCTATGAGCTCGTTGAAAAGAGGGAACGTTCCCGAATCGCTAAAGCGACCAAGAATGAAGAAGTACGGGATTCCTTTTTTGAACCCAACGACATAGGGGTCAATAGAACGAATCCAATTCAAGTTCTTCCAATCATGACCGGCTACGTCGTGGTAGGGGGTCATAATGACCACATGGTCAAACAGTTCGATTGCCTCCTTTATCCGCTTGGTTACATTCGGAGGAATAATGTCCCCTTTGTAATGTTTCAGAGTGCGCAGACGTCTGTTGTACATTTGGAAGAAGTCCGACCATTGCTGGTTCGGGAACAAATCGCAAAAGTAGCGTGTTGTATCGGTAGTTTCCGGGTCGTCCACTGTTAGATTCGAGTCGGCCGTTGCGGTATCGTTCGAGCTTTTCCAAAAATACCAGACAGGTACTGCCGTGAAAAACTCGGGCAGGTATTCAATGGGAATAATTGTATCCCGGCGGACCAGGCTATTCTGCACCATGAAGTGCAAAGCCTTCCGAAATTCGAGGAATCGTTTCACCTCGTCTTTCATTGTTGCGACCTGCTCTTTCATTCCCAGGTTCTCTTGGTCGGCAATTGTCTGTTCGACAATGCGACTGAATTCGGACTCTTCACCATCAAGGGTGAACTCTGTGCCGAATCCTCCCATAGTAGGGAAGAGATGTTCTAGAAGAAGCCGCATGAGCTCGTTTTTATTGGGTGGCTCCGACGAATCCCGAGGGGTGCATGGAGCCGGCTGATTTTCCAGCACTTTTTCGACCAGTTCCTGCGGAACCGGTTTCATTTTGCGTTGAGCCGGTGTTGCTGGCACTATGAGGCTTCCTCCGGTTCTTGAACCAAAAGGCGCAAGGGCGGTGAATTCCGCCATGGGGGTATTCTCCGGAGGGAGGACATCGACTTCGATGAACTCTATGGCTCCAATGGCGCGGAAATTTCCTTTGCCGCGCTTGAGGTCATCTTCGATGTCGAAGGCAACTGTTTTCCCAACTTGGAGTTGAGTCGAGCAATCGTCCTTATGAAGGAAGATGTCGGTCTCTGTGTTGATACCATGGCCCATACCGTTGGTTTGGGTTACCGATGTTATACCAATAAAGGCATACCCATCACTTCCCGGAACGCTTGCGATCCGGCCGATATAACGTTGTCTTTTCATATGTACTCAGTCAGTTTTGGATAGCAGTCAGAATCATGTAAAGGATCTATCCTTTTCCTTCAGAGATCCCAAACATCACAGATTGATGCTCGGGAGACTGAAGAAAAAGCCTCTTGATATTATACATATAATCCATATGCTTGTCAAGCATTAAAAAATACCCCAACCGAAATAGGGGTATTTATTGGCCGTATTATTACGACCGGATTATTTTTTGGACCATCCAAGGCCTGTTGATTGAAGGTGTTTGTTGATAGCTTCAATGTATGGCCATGCTTGTCTGAGCGCTTCGTTTCGATCGCAAAGGTCAGCTTTCCAGGACAGAATTCCATATCCGGAAAGGTCCCAATTCCATGGTCCTCTACTGTCGGCCCGATCATGAAATGAAAGTGCCGAGTAAAGGTGGCGAATGGCCTTTCGGAGCGGCAAACTATGCGGTCCGGCCACAGACAGACCTTCAATAAGAAGTTTGATGCCGGCTTTAAGTCCGTCACTATCGCCGCGGGCCAACGCTTCATTGGCGGCCACAAATTTTTCACTAAATTTTGTCGGCTTGAACGGGTACCGTTTGAACTGTAAAAAGAATTCTTTGATCGTAAGTATAAAGGACATAACAAGGCTTTCTGTTTGCGGTAGTCGTCAGACGCCGCGGTTTCTGTTGGTATTATACAATTTAAGTATTATATGTCAAGCAGATTGATAGGTATCGTATTTTTTTATATTTCCCAAAAAAATGCCCTTTGTTTTTGACAAAGGGCTGTATGCAAGACCGACGCTATTTTTGATAAAGGGCTAATTTAATTCCAAGTAGAATCAGTATTGCACCGGTAACACGCTCAAGTAATTCGGAGAATTTTCCAAAAAAGCTTTTGACTTTTTCGACCGAAAGAACGGTGGCAAGAAGCGAGAACCATGCGAGGGCAATACAGGATATTTCTATACCGAATCCGTATCGCCAAAACATAGGTGTTTCCGGTTTAATAACGACACTAAAGAAACTGACAAAAAACAGAGCACATTTCGGGTTCAAAAGATTGGTTAGAAGACCAATTTGGAATGCCGTTTTTGATGTCATTTCATACACCTTCTCGTGGGTATCAGCCACCATTTTTCCGTTTGGTTTATTTGTTCCAAACGATTTGATGCCGATATAAATGAGATAGAGTGCTCCGAGCCATTTTATAACCGTAAATGCGGTCACTGTTTTGGCGATAAGATAGGATATGCCGGTCAAGGATGCGCCGACCCATAGTATGTTTCCGAGAGCTATTCCAAGCGCCGTATATAATCCAACTCGTTTTGAGTAAAGAAGGCTGTTGCGGGTAACGATAAGGGTGTCCGGTCCCGGGCTTATGACAGCCAAGAGGCCGATAACGGTTACGGTTAGTATGTCTACTGAATGCATGTGTATTCTCTTTCTATTGTGAATGTTCCTACGTTTGAGAATACAGGAAGTTCAAGGAAAAAACAAATTATTCAAACTGTGTTTCGGGCTGAGGTCTGATTGAGTACCAAATCGCAAAACATAGTCCAATAATCATTACCGCCATGCCGATTGTCCAAGCAATAGACGAAAATGTATGTGTGTAAGAAAGTGTGTGAGTCATGGAAAATATATTGTTCCAATCATGGCTTGATGAGTCACCGCCGAGAAGGGGAATATTCATAAGGATGGCGTCTGCCATATAGTAGGAAACGTTGACGATGTTGTATCCAACCCACATGCCGACGATTGAGGCGGAATAGTATTCCTTTCGAAAAAAGAAATAGACCGAGAATATAAACGGTATCAAAATTTGATTGAATGAACCGCCGAGAAACATAACCAAGTCCCCAAAAAACGAAAAGATTGGGTGGCCGGCTTCGTGAATGATCAAATCAATATTGTCTATGAAATGTCCGAAGTTTGTGTTATTGGCACAGCTGAACAGATACCAGGCAACAAGTATTGCGGCCAGGAGTTTGGGGTAATGTATGTGGTGCGTTTGAAGAGTGGTGTTTGGTGGTTGCATATTACAGTATTAAAAACGGAAAAATAAACATGAGACATGAGATGGCTAGTATTATGACAAATATTTTTACCATATTTCTATCGGGCGAAAGTTTATTTTCGCGAAGTCTCATCCTTAGGCCGGTTATGAAAAAAATAATCGACATAAGGTAACAAATCAGAACTACAAGGGCAATCGGAACGATCATAAAACCGGTATAGATCAAAACGGCAAACATGCCGGTATTATCTACAAAAAGTGATATAACTGAAAATATAGCTATGGCAATTGCCGGTATTTTTCCATATTTAATTGATTGTGCAAGTTTCTCGTTTATTGGTTCCGTTGATGAGCCAATTTTGTAAAAAAATAGTCCGGGAATGCTAAAAGGAAAAAAAATCCGAAATAAATCAAGAATAGCAGATAATGGATTTTGTATCAGTTCAAAGGGTTTATTTTTAAATGTAATTACCAAAAGAATCACGCTTATAGATAATAAGAGTGAGCCATAAATTTTTACAGAACGGTTATTCATATAGGAATAATATCACGACGATAGGTTAATATAAATAGGTAACGCAATCAAAAAGATACCAAATAAGGGAGAGACGTTTTGGTTTGATCGTGTGAAAATTATAGCAATTACTACAAAAAGAGTCTCGCACGAATTTGTGCGAGACTCTTTTTATTTAAAATATTACTTTGTGAGGTTGATAAAAGGGACCGATGCGTTTGGTACCATCTGAGTGGGAAGAATACCGTTCCATCTCTCGACGGCCTTCAATGCAACATAGTCCGCTCCTCCTTGAGAGTTAATGGCTTGTGCCTGAATACGAATTGCTTCTGCTTCAGCCTTTGCTTTTTCAATGGTTTGTTGTGCCTCAGCTTTCACTTGTTCGAGCTTGTTTTTTGCCGCTTCGGCGTTCTGCACCGCTGTCACTTTTGTTTCAATGGCCTGGCTGAATGCTTTCGAGAATTCAAAATTGGTGACCGAGAAGCGTTCGAGAATTGCGTTCTTGTCGGTAAATTGCGTTGCAAGTGCCGTATTTACTTTGTCGGAAAACTCCGCTCGCTTTGTGACCAATTCTTCGGCTGTATATTGTGCCGAGGTTGATTTAACAATTTCGCGGACGACCGGTTCGATGACGTTGTATTGATAATTGGCTACCGAGCTGTATTGTGCATAAATTTCTTGAACCTTGGTTGCGTCTATGTGATAGTTGACAACAACCCCGATAGAAACATCCTGCAAATCTTTTGATGCGCCAAATAGTTGCGACGTATCCCGAGCGTCACCTTCGGCTCCGTTTCGGTCATAATTAATGGTTCGTGTTTTTACATCCATTATGTGGACACTTTCAATAAAAGGAATCTTGAAATATAAACCTTGGGGGACAGTACCAACGATGGCACTAAAGCGTGTTTTCACCCCTCGTTCTCCTGCACCGATTGTTCCTGCCGACGAAACGAGAAGGAGTGCGATGATAATGACGCCTATCACGGTTATAACTGTTTTCTTTTCGATGCGATACATTGTGAGTATTTATTAATAATAATAACTTAATAATTCATCTAGTATATCAAAATAGCGGAACAGGTTGTG
>CAJBMK010000057.1 GCA_903954165.1 uncultured bacterium
CGAAGCAGATGCTAGAGCTAAAATGCTTATTTACTTAAATGAGAATAACTTAATTTAATATGCCAAATAACATAAAAAATACCGTATTATTAGACAATACGGCTCTAAATATGGATATCACGCCAATTTACGTTAAAATATCCACATTTCTGACAAATTCGCTTGACATATCTTTTTTTTCTGATACAATAGCAAGTGGAATTAGATGGTGAGGTCACACGATCTCTTAAATATAAAGCCATTGTCTGAAATAAGGAGGTGCTATGAGCGACTAGTTTAACGGCTATACCGTATTCTGGTGGACCTCATAGGCACCAGAATACGGTAATAGACTGTTTTCTATTCGGATCCTCTTTGTTATTCAGAGTTCCAACATGAAAGACAAGGTAAAACTATGGGTGATTAATTCCCAACTTGGTTTAACCTCAAAAAATAAGTTCATTCTATCTTAAATTACTTCTTGCTGTACGCAGTTGCGAGTAATTAAGGATGATGGCAATCAATAGGTTAAATCCTATAACAAAACCCGGTTCATTTTATGAGCCGGGTTCTTCTTTTTTTAAACTATCAAATAATGCGTTAAAAATACTTTTTAAAGAATTGGCTAAATCAGAGCTCTTAATAAAAATACCCGATAATTTTTGTCCTAGAATTCCTATACGAACACTGTCTCCCACAATTGAAATATCGCAAGTTATCGGATATTTTGATCCGTCGAGCCTAATTCTTTCCCCTGTTTGATCAGATGCGATTTTGTCACCTTTTAGTTTTGTATAAATGACTTTTGATTTTATATTTTCATTTAAACGCACTTTTCGGAATTTGGCCCTCTCGTTTTCCGGAAAAACTTCGTCAAGTAAATCGCGTGGATATATTAAATATGATGTTTTTTCAGTGGTCGTATCTCCGTTTTTGTACAAACTTTCATTTAATGCGAATATACCCTCTTTTCCCTCAAAATACTGAACTATTGGTTTTTCACCGCCTTCTCGCTGAACGCTTTTAATTTTAGGAATAATATCCTTCAAACGATTAGCTTGTTCATCAAGTAATATTTTCTGGCGTTCTACATATGTCTCGAGGCGTTCCGGCGGTTCGGCTTGGTAATGGGTTTTCTTTCCCAACGTAGTTTCACTTACGAGGCCTTTTTTTGAAAGAGATTCTAGGACGGTGTAGGTTGTGGAGCGATTGATTTTTGTTTTTTTGGCCAAATCGAGCACGGAGCTTCCTTCAACCGAAAGAAGCGACAAATAAACCGCGGCTTCTTTCTCGTTTAATCCTATATCTTGCAAGTATTTTTCTAACATAATGATACTGTACCATATTTGGTATTTTTTTTAAACATCTCTGTGTTTATATTGAAAAGCCCCATCATGACGACAGGGCTTTTGAATTGGAAACCGACCGAGTATTACTATAATAACTTCCCCGCTTTTATTACGTGATCCACTAGCGTATGCGTATACCCCATCTCGTTGTCATACCAGGCCATAACTTTGACCAGATTTCCGCCGACGACTCGAGTAAATTTGAGATCTGCAATAGAGGCGTGTGATTCACCAAGAATGTCATGAGAAACCAACTCTTCTTCGGTGACAGCAAAAATATTTTCCCACCGAGGCGTCAGTGATGCTTTTTTCAGCGCCTCATTTACCTCATCTTTTGAAGTTTCGCGTTTCGCTATGAATGTAATATCAACCATCGAACCGGCAACCACAGGCACGCGGACTGAGATACCGTCAAAAAGACCTTTTAATTTTGTAAACGCCTTGGTCACGGCAATAGCCGCACCGGTAGTCGAGGGTACAATATTTTGCGCGCCGGCTCGTCCTTCACGAAAATCCTTCTTATTCGGAGAATCAACGATTCCCTGACTGGCGGTATAGCCGTGAACAGTATTCAAAATTGCTTTTTCGATACCAATAGCCTCATCTAGAATAGCAATGAGCGGACTGGCGGCGTTGGTGGTACATGATGCGTTAGAAGTGATAACGGCCTTGGACATATTTTCTTCGTTCACACCCAAGAGAACCGTTTCTCCATTCTTTTCAAATTCCGGCTTGTCTTTTGCCGGGGCTGAAATAACGACGCGTTTTGCACCTGCTGTGATGTGCACCTGGCATTTCTCAAAACCCGTATAATGACCGGTTGATTCGACTACAACATCAATATTGAGTGCGGCCCACGGAAGCGCGGCTGCATCTTTTTCACTCAAAAAAAGAATATTCTTTTCGCCAATCTGAATGGACGGAGTACCCTCTTTGACTGCCTTGACCGGCATATCAAATTTGCCGTAAACCGTATCGTACTTAATAAGATATGCAATATTTTCTATATCGGCCAAATCATTCACGGCGACAATTTCAATCTCCGGACGGGATAGTACCGTCTTAATAAACTGTCTGCCGATTCTACCGCACCCGTTGACCGCAACACGAATTTTTTTATGTGGTTCCATTTTTATTCAATTAATTATACCGTCACATTGTATCACTTCTCCACGCTTTGCGTCCAAAAGCATTATTTTTTAAAACACATACAAAACCATGTAAACAATTATTCGCACGCCGCGGTCAATCCTACCCGTGCACAATTAATTTTCTGTTGTGCTGGCGGTTGTTGTGGCGGGATTTTCTACAATCGGAGGCACCACCAAAGAACCTGAATCGGTGACTACGACCGTGCGGGTAGATGTGGCAGTGTTTCCTGCGCCGTCACGTGCAACATATGTAATTGTTGACGTACCGACAATCGACGTATCAATCTCCGCGCCAAAAGTATCCACTATTATTATGCCGGAAATCGCATCAAGCGCGTTCGCGCCGGGGTCGCTAAATGGAATTCCTTTATTGATAAGTGCGGGATTGTCACCCATCAATGTAATAACCGGAGGAATAATATCTACATCGGAAGAACCGGACGAAGGAACGACCGAACATTTGCCCGGAGAAGTTTTTGCAATACCATTTTCCGTATACATACAATAATACTCGCTCGTTACGCGATCTTTTGTCGTAATCCCCGTCTCCGTACTCACCCCCTTAAACTCGGCTACACCGCCGACAATCTTTGCTCCCAATGACGCGAGATAATCAACAAATGAAGCAGTCGTTCCGCTGGTTGTATTTGTTCCGCTACCAACCAAGGCTTCGAGA
>CAJBMK010000058.1 GCA_903954165.1 uncultured bacterium
CGAACATTACATGTTCAGTGCAGGCTTCCGATATTTTAGAAATAGGAATTGCTGAAATATAACGGAGAGCCTTTTCGATTCTCCGCGCAAAGCGAGCAGTCGCTTTGCTCATCTCCGCACATCAACAACAAAAAGACCGGCTGCTGCCGGTTTTTTTGTTGGATGTGCGGGATGGGAGAATCGAACTCCCACCCAGAGTTTGGAAAACTCTTATTCTACCATTAAACTAATCCCGCTCTTATACCGTGACCGAACCATAGTAACAGAAAGACACAATAATTTCAATTTTCGGTGTATAATCAAATTATGATCATTGGTGTCAGAAAGATCCTTTCTTCAATCGGGCTTACTCTCCTCACGGCTCTTGGTTTTTCTTCTGAACCAGCAATTCTTCCTCAACACAACCCCGTTCCAAAACAATCCCCGGTAATCATAGACAAAAACGCATCCACCTCCAAACAATCAGTATCGTTGATGACTTCCCCACTCTCCGTGCCCTTATCCCCTACTACGACACTAATCACGGGGACATCTTCACCTGCAATATCAAAAATCACAACGAAGCAAAAAACCGCCATAACAAAGAAAATACTCCCTCCGACAGTGCCAATTATTAATGAAAAAAATAGTACAGCTTCAACATCCCCCGCCACTACGTCAAAAAACCAATTAATAAACACATACATAGCATCCCTTCCAAAAACAATCGCCATAAATATATTGAATGAAGAAGCTCGAAAAGCACTTGTTAATATCATCTGCACGTCTGACTCTTCCGGTTTATTTGAACCGCTTTCGGGTAGCGGTATTATAATTAGTCCAAACGGTGCCGTACTAACAAACGCCCATATTGCTCAGTATTTTCTTTTAAAGAAAGAAAACGGCCAACCGCTTTTAGACTGTATTCTTCGCACGGGATCTCCCGCTATTCCAGCCTACCGGGCGGATCTTCTTTATATATCACCCGACTGGATCAAAAAAAATGCGTCGGACCTTCGAAAAGAAATTCATTTGGGCACCGGGGAAAGCGACTTTGCTCTTCTCCGCATAGCTAGCACGACCGAACCAAACACACCCGTACCTACTAAATTTTCTTATATCTCTCCCACACTTGATGATACATACCTATCATTTGGACCCCAACTACTAATCGCTGCTTACCCGGCCGGTTTTCTCGGTGGCGCAACAATCCAAAGAGAACTGTATAGCGCCACCACAATAGCCACCGTCTCTCATATTATGACTTTTTCCTCCAGCACCAATACCACAGATATTATAGGTCTTGGTGGAAGTGTTTTGGCCCAAAAAGGGTCATCCGGTGGCGGAGTTATCGACGCATTTGGCAGGCTAGCGGGCATTATTGTTACCACAACCATGGAAAAATCAACCGCAAACCGTGACCTTCAAGCGATCACCATTTCACATATTGACAGGGAAATCAAACGTCGTGCGGATTTTGGTTTAGAGGCAATGCTAAAGGGAAACATACAATCTCTTTCATCTCAATTCAACAAGAATATCTCACCCATATTAACAGAATACCTCATGCAGCAATTGAAACCTGCGTACTAACGGCTTTTCATAATTTCAAGAAGTGCGGAAAAGTCATCCTCAGGTTCAAGTTTTTTGTTGCGCTCAAACCCACAAAGCTCACACTGGTGTGTAATAACCATATCCTTTCAGATCGGAGAGCACACGTCTGAACTCCAGTCACA
>CAJBMK010000059.1 GCA_903954165.1 uncultured bacterium
GACGAGGGAACGAAACAATGACGAGGGAACGAAACAATGACGAGGGAACGAAACAATGACGAGGGAACGAAACAATGACGAGGGAACAAAAAAGAATTGTCATTGCGAGGACGCTTCGTCCGTGGCAATCCAGGATTCGGAATAATCGGGAATCCAAACGGCGGAGGGGAAAAAGAAAAAAACCTCAGACGTGAGTCTGGGGTTTTTGAACTTTCATGAGCCAGAGAACTAACGAATGCGTGCAGCCTGGGCTACCACTCGGCTATCCGGTTTCTTTCCCTCTATGCGAGGAAATTGATCGAATATTGTTCCGTCATTCACATTAGATGGATGGTGCGCTTCGTGCGATAGTGCAGTTTTAATTACACGCCGTTCAGTTCTATGTGTCGCTGGTTTGCTCATATTTTAATGTTTGTTTCCCGAAACAAGGATCACGGTTATTGGAAATTCCAGACCGCCAGGTGTAAGTATGGGAAATATTAGGTAGGTTGTCAAATGACGTTGTAAACAGGTCGGGGTACTTCCGCCCATCGAAAGTCGGGTAAACGCAATCCAGGATTCAGAATAGTCGGGAAATCCAAACGGTGATAGGGGAGGAATTACAATGGTATGGACTGGATTGCCACGCTGCGCTCGCAATGACAGAGAAAGAGAAACCGGAAAATGGACTCGATTATCACCCGCCGAGAGACGGGTAGTGCTGCGCCCGGCAGTGACGGAGGGGAGGAATTGCAACAGTATGGACTGGATTGCCACGCTGCGCTCGCAATGACGAGGGAACGAAACAATGGCGGAGGGAACGAAACAATGACAGAGGGGAGGAATTAGGACACTGTGGACTGGATTGCTGTCGGTGCGACACTCGGCGGGTGTTTTGCTTTCAAGAATTGGGGGAATAATGTTAAACGAAACTTGCGGGGGTGAGGAGAATTATTTTGGATTGGGGAAAGTAATCGGTGTTTTTGGATAAAAAAATCCCCGTACGGTACGGGGATAAACCAAAAAAAATTCACTATCGTCCGAGTACCATCTCTGTGAAACCGGGGGGACTAAAGTTCCCTTGAGACCATTCCGGTACGTAGTCGGGTGTGCTTATGGAAGCGATTACCACAGAGTGTGCCTGAACACTTTTTGCGTTAGAGTTCGGTACGCTTTTTTGATGTAATCGCTTCGTATCTCCAAATGTTTCCTCATCCAATGCCAACACTGCACTCATGATGAATCCTTTTGTTTGTGTGAATTGCTCAGCCTAAATTTCTCAGGTTGAGTTCGAGATAGTATCGAATAATGGCGTATATTTGTCAAGGCGTCTTTGTGCACAGCGACTTCGGTTTCTGGGCTTTCGGACGTTTACTTTTTCTTCGGTTAGCTTTAGACTAGCGTATATGATTGAGATAAAAGATATTGAGAAATTAGCTGAACTTTCACGGTTGGAACTGACTTCCGCCGAGAAAGAGGGGCTGCGTCAGGATATTGATTCTATCCTCGGCTATGTAGACCAAATAAAAAAAGTTGTCGTTTCTTCGGGAGAACCGGAGGCGGGACTTCTCTTGAATGTGATGCGTGAAGATACGAATCCAAACGAGTCCGGTAAAGAAACGGAAGTATTGCTTGCCGAGGTGCCGGTTCGAGAGGGTCAATATGTTAAGGTTAAGAAAATTCTCCAATAATTTTATGATTGATTTAAAACAACTTTCCATCAAGAAAGCATCGGAAATGCTTCTAAAAAAAGAGATTACCGCTAAAGCGTTGGCCGAAGCGTATCTTGCCGTTATTGCCGTTCGAAATAAAAATATCAACGCGTATCTGGAAGTTTATGATGACGTGTTGGCTCAGGCTGAAGCGGCGGACAAGCTGATTGCCTCCGGTAAGGGCGGTCCGTTGACCGGAATTCCTTTGGCCATTAAGGATAATATTCTCATTAAGGGCCGTAGGGCTAGTTCCGCTTCAAAAATTTTGGAACATTACAAGGCGACCTATGACGCAACGGTAATTACAAAACTCAAGGCTGCCGGCGTGGTTTTTCTCGGTAGGACAAATATGGACGAATTTGCTATGGGTGGCTCCACGGAAAATTCAGCCTATGGCGTGACCAAAAATCCGATTGACGAAACGCGAGTTTCCGGCGGATCATCGGGTGGAAGCGCTGCGGTGGTGGCCATGGATGGTGCGTTGGCTTCGCTTGGTTCTGATACCGGTGGTTCCGTGCGTCAGCCGGCAAGTTTCTGCGGTGTTGTCGGTTTGAAACCGACGTATGGAGCAATTTCCCGTCACGGACTTATGGCTATGGGGTCGTCGCTTGATCAGATTGGCCCGATTACAAAAACAGTTGGGGATTCAGAATTGCTTTTTAAGGCAATGGTTGGAAAAGATTCATTTGACAGCACGTCCGGAACATATGAAATGTTGGCGCAGAAAAAAACAGCGGGGAAGAAAATGGTAATCGGTGTACCGCGCGCTTTTATGAAACAAGGCGGAATTGATTCTGCTGTTCTTCAGAATTTCGATGAATCAATAAAAAAGTTACAAAATCTCGGTATGGAAATTCGGGATATTGATTTGCCGAATATCGGATATTCGTTGGCGGTTTATTATATTATTATGCCTGCTGAAGCGTCCACTAATTTGTCGCGTTTTGACGGTGTAAAATACGGCTTGCATAAAGACGGAAATAATTTGTTGCAGGACTACCAGAAGACGCGGGGTCAGGGTTTCGGAAAAGAAGTTCGCAGAAGAATTTTACTTGGAGCATACGTGCTCTCGTCAGGCTATTATGACGCGTATTACAACAAGGCAAATGTTGTGCGCCGACTTATTTCGGATGATTTTAAAAAAGTTTTTGAAAGCGGGGTGGATGTGGTTATAACACCGACAACGCCGGCTCCCGCATTTATTATCGGCGAAAAGGTAAACGACCCGGTTCAAATGTATCTTGCCGATATTTTTACGGTTACCGCGAACATTGCCGGTATTCCCGCATTATCCGTACCGTCGGGAACTGTGGCGACGGGTGGAAAAGAGTTACCACTCGGACTTCAGTTTATGGCAACACACGGCGGGGAAGATATATTGTTTTCTGTCGGAAAACTTTTCCTTGGGGAATAGTCGTCGTTGTTTCAAATGTTTTGCTATTGTATAATGGCAACACATACGTATGGAACCGCAACCGGTCAATTTTATTAATACGGGATATATTTACCAAAAGATATACGATCTTTTTTCAGGTGGTAGCCCGAAGGGAATTTTTACGACCATTGTCGCGTTGCTTTCCGCTTTTCTGGATTCAATTCGTATGATTGCGTTTATTGTTTCCACGTTGCTTTTGTTTGGTATTTCATATTCACTTATACAGATTGATAAAATTCGCAAGAAAGAGCGCGAGCTTCTCTATGAAAAACCGGCGGATGATGTTCCGGAAAATGTTGCAGAAATGGCGTTTAAGCCGTTTGTGAACGAGAAGTGGGTACAGATTACCGAACATATTTCGACAAATAATCCAAACGACTGGCGCCAGGCTATTATTGAGGCTGATATTATGCTTGAAGAAATGATGGTGGCGATGGGGTATATGCAGGCGACTCTCGGTGAGAAATTAAAGGCGGTTGAACGGAGTGATTTTACGACTATTGATCAGGCGTGGGAGGCTCACAAAGTTCGAAATTTAATTGCACACGAAGGTTCGGATTATTTGCTGACAGAGCGGGAGGCACGACGGGTGATCGGTTTATACGAACAGGCTTTCAAAGAATTTAAAGCAATATAGAGAGCAACGGGCGTGTGTTGCGTAATAACCGCTTGTATTATTTGTGTTATTGTTGTAGTATTTCAATATATTCGCGGGGTAGAGAAGTAGTATCTCGGGAGGCTCATAACCTCCAGGCACTGGTGCAATTCCAGTCCCCGCAACAATTATAAAAAACCGACTAATATTTAGTCGGTTTTTTATAATTGTTGCGGGGAAGTAAGCAGACTGCTCTGTTTGCGTCTGGAATTGCAAGCCGGAAGGTTGTTTTTGTTTTAGTATGGTATGTGGTCATAGCGGTCGTTGAATTTTTTCTCAATCTGTATTATAGTAATCGAGCTTGTCGGGGTAGCTCAGCTGGTAGAGCACAGGACTCATAAGCCTGGGGTCGCGGGTTCGATCCCCGCCCCC
>CAJBMK010000060.1 GCA_903954165.1 uncultured bacterium
AAAAAGATAGAGAAGGAAAATATTCAATAGCATAAGTGCAAAAAATCCCCGCCTTTGAAGGCGGGGATTTTTTACTGTGGATAACTTTATTGCTATCTATTCCATATAGGTATAGAGTTACAGATGCAGAACATCTAGTAGGTGATTGGTTTAACGAGCGGGTCCTGCGTATCAGTACATTGTTTCGCGAAATCGGAACGGACATAGTCGTATTTTTGTGAGGTTTGTAAGGCATAGATATATACGACCGTTGTCTTAATAGTGTTCCTGATCACACAGCGAAGCATTTCATAGGGGCGCATCACGTGATGTGCCCCTTTTCTTATCCACTCGCCGTTTTGTGGATTGTGATTTGTATATAAAATTCAATTTTTGAGATACGACAAAATTTGTCCGGTCATGCGCATGATTGGTATTATGCACAGTCTCTCTCGCTCCATTTGTACTTTTAAGATATTATAGAGACTATGCAAACAGACTTAGTAAAATTATTTATTGAAAGCGAGGCCTTGAACCAAAGCCTTCACCTACTCGCAAAGTTTGCTCCGCTGTGGGTTCCGTTTATTTTATTTTCTGTATTTTATAGATTATGGCTTGTGTACGTGCGGGCAAAAGCTATTCATAAATCCGGCTCGGTGTTATTGGAAATCCGCATTCCGAAAGAAGTGACCAAGTCTCCGGCTGCAATGGAGATGGTGTTTACGTCACTCCACCAAAAAGCCGGTTCAACATACCATGACACATTTTTGAACGGTAAAATTCGCCCGTGGTTTTCATTTGAATTAGTCTCAATTGAGGGCAAAGTTCGATTCTTTGTGTGGACGTGGCCAAAATTCAAGAACCTGCTTGAGGCGCAAATATACGCTCAGTATCCGACCATTGAAATTACGGAGGTAAAAGATGACTACACAAAAAAGTTTGAAATGACAAGCGGAAAGTATTCTTTGTTCGGAGTTCAATTTCAGTCATCGAACGAGCATGTATTTCCCATAAAAACGTACATTGACTATGGGATGGATAAGGATCCAAAAGAGGAATTTAAAATAGAACCGATGTCGCCAATTCTGGAATATCTCGGTTCAATGCGAAAAGGACAAAACGCAATGTACCAAATAATCATTCAGGCGCACAGAAAATTGTCATTTTTAGACGACGGTTATTTTAAATGGGGTTCATTTATTAATTCCGAAAAACCGGATTGGAAGGAACTAGCAAAGGCTCAAATTACCAAGATTCGTGAAGAAGGCAAGGTCGCCCTTGATGAAGATGCCGAAACGCAGATGAAGGTCATACACTTGACGAAGGGACAAACGGACAAAATTACTGCTATCGAGCGCAGTCTGGATAAGAATCCGTTCGAGTGCGTTGTTCGCGGTATATATATATGTGAATCTGAAAAATTTGACGGTAATAATATTTCCGGCCTTCTCGGTTCTTTTAATCAGTATAATTCGAATAATTTAAACGGATTTAAGATTGGTTTTACAACGGATTTTGATTATCCGTATTTATCGGATCCTTTTGGCACACGGCTCGTAAAACTCAAGCGAAAGATTCTTGACGCATATAAACGACGGTCGTATTTTCAGTCGCCGTATAAATATTGGAAATCGAAGCCGTTTATTCTCAATACGGAAGAATTGGCCACCATTTTTCACTTTCCGGGTAAGGTTGTTGAAACGCCTTCATTTGAACGTATTAGTTCGAAGAAGTCGGAAGCGCCTGCAAATCTTCCTATATAATCATAATGGAATTTCCAAAATCATTAAAAAATATACCGGATCACTTTTTTTCGAAAAAATACGGAGTAGATTCACATGAGGGTGTTTCAAAACTTCCGCCGGCACCCGAGAGCGGTGCGCGGGGCAATAACAAGCTATTTTTCATATCGGTTGTCGGAGGAATATTTTTGTTGTCATTTTTGATTTTTTCACTTATTTTTTCGGCGCCAGATCCATTTCCTACAGATAAAAATATTGTTATTAAGCGGGGTACCGGAAGTGTCGGAATTGCTTCGCTCTTGAAAGAGGAGGGTATGATACGTTCTTCCAATGCGTTTTTATTTTTACTTCGTCTGACCGGGAAACAGGGGGAATTAACTGCCGGCGAATATGTTTTCAAAAAGCCCGAAAGTTTATTTTCGGTTATGGGAAGAATTACCACGGGTGATTATGGTTTATCGCGAATTAAAGTTACCTTTCCCGAAGGAACGTCCGTGAAGCAGATGTCGGCTATATTGGCGGAATCATTACCTAATTTTGATGCCGGTGCTTTTGTCGCATTGGCGGCCGTAGACGAGGGATTTCTTTTTCCGGAAACATATATATTTTTTGAAAATGCAGAGCCCGCACAGGTAATACAGCGCGCCAAAGACACGTTTAATGAAAAAATAGTGCCGCTTCAAACTGATATAAAAAAATTCGGTAAAACGCTTCGAGATGTTGTGATTATGGCTTCAATTGTTGAAGAAGAAGCCAGAACGATGGAGTCGCGCAGAATGATTGCCGGCATTTTATGGAAAAGAATTTCTATTAACATGCCGCTCCAGGTGGATGCTGCGTTTCAATACGTAAACGGCAAACGGAAATCGGAGGATTTGACGGCACGCGATCTCAAAGATGCAACGTCGCCGTACAATACCTATGTTTTCAGGGGATTACCGCCCGGACCGATTACTAATCCGGGGCTTGTGACCATTCGTGCCACAATTACTCCGATTAAAAGCGACTATTTGTATTATATATCGGACAAAAAAGGGGAAATGCACTACGCAAAAACATTTGATGAACATAAATTAAACATTGCTAAATATTTGCGTTAGCGATAATGTCGACTTATCCGCAGGAATTCAAAAAGTCATGTTTCAACTTATATGAGTATACTCAAACTGCAAAATGTACAAAAAAATTTTGGTTCGGTGTCCGTTTTAGCGGACTTTTCATTTTCACTTGAGCGGGGACAGAAAGCGGCTCTTGTTGGACTGAACGGTACGGGAAAAACAACGTTACTAAAGATTATTGCCGGTATTGAAAAAGAAGATGCGGGAACCATTGCGATTGCCGAGGCTACTTGTATAGGATATTTGCCTCAAGATATTAGTGTTGAAGCAAAACAATCCATAATTAATTACCTTCGCACGTCGTCGGGAATTGAAGATCTCGAGCGCGAAATGGCGAATTTAAAATCGGGTCCGCAATCACGGGTGACAGTTGCGAAATATAATAAAATTGAGTCGGAATACAAACATCGAAACGGCTATTCCTTTCTTCACAAAGCACAAGCGATTCTTGTTGGTTTTGGACTCGGTCATGTCGCTATCGATACGCCGGTCTGTAACTTGAGCAGTGGGCAAAAAAGTAAAGTGGCCCTTGCAGGAATATTGCTCAAGGGGGTTGATTTACTGCTTTTGGACGAGCCGACAAATAATCTTGATTTACCGGCTTTGATTTGGCTGGAAGATTTTCTTCGGAAGTCGGATGCAGCTTGTATTGTCGTTTCTCATGATCGACGATTTCTCGATAAAATTATAAGAAAAATATTTGAAATCCACTGGTTCGAACGAACTATGTCCGAAACCGGAGGTACCTATAGCGATTATCTTTTAATGGAACAAAAGCGTCTCGCGGGACAAAAAGAAGCATTTAAGTTGCAACAGGAAGAAATTAAACGTTTGACCGCCAGTGCTCGCGATAAGTACATTGACGCAGAAATGGGTTCTCGGTGGCAACCGAATGATAATGATAAAATGCTTCGCGATTTTAAACGCGAGCAATCCGCGCATTCATCCAAAACCGGCAAAGCAATTGAAAAGCGTATAGAGCATATGGAAAAAATTGAAAAACCCGAGGAAAGAAAACCGTTTGAAATTCCCCTGGAAGCTCACGCGAAGTCAAACACGCTTGATATTCGTTTATCGAAAATCGTAGCGGGATACGAACATCTGTTTTCGCTCAAACCTATTTCGATTGAGATACCGTACGGGAATAGGGTTGGAATTATTGGATTGAACGGGAGCGGGAAATCTACATTATTAAAAACGATTACAGGAAGGCAGAAACCGCTGGCGGGGAAATTATATATCGGTTCGGGAATTCGGTTTGGGAATTTAATGCAGGAGCATGAAACATTATCGGCCGAAATGACTCCGCTTGAACTTTTTATGGAGCGCGCACCCGATATAAAGCAAAACCCGTTTGTTAAATTAACGAAATTTGGGTTTAGCGAACGCCATATCAAGTCGCCGATTTCTGCGTTGAGTCCCGGAGGCCGAGCGCGTCTTCTGCTGGCGCTATTTTCCGCGCAGGCGGTTAACATTCTTGTGCTGGACGAACCGACGAATCATCTTGATCTTGAGGCGCTCGACGCATTAGAAGAAACGCTTAGAACGTATACCGGAACCGTTATTCTCGTCTCGCATGATCGATACTTTCTTGAAAAAGCCTTACTGGGGACCGTGTATAATTTAGAGGGCGGTGAGCTGAAAAAAATCCCCGACTTGCGTTTGTATATACGAGAAGCGGAAGAAAATGCGCTGAATATAATTAGACAGCTTGAGTTACATTCCTAAACCGGGATATTCAAAGTATTGTATTTGTGTTATAACACATTCGTGGAAATTCCATCAAAAACAGTGTATGTCGGACTTTCCGGCGGAGTAGATAGCTCGGTTTCTGCGGCACTTCTCAAGGAGGCCGGTTTTAACGTTGTCGGTGTTTTTATAAAAGTGTGGCAGCCGGATTGGCAGGAATGTAATTGGAGGGATGACCGGCTGGATGCTATGAGCGTATGTGCAAAGCTCGGTATACCGTTTAAAATGTTGGATCTTACGGAAGAATACAAGCGTGAAGTTGTTGATTATATGATTGACGAATACAAGCGCGGTCGAACGCCAAACCCGGACGTTATGTGTAATCGATACGTTAAATTTGGCGGTTTTTTCGATTGGGCCATGCGTGAAGGTGCTGATTTTGTGGCTACCGGGCATTATGCGCAAGTGGTGCGTGTGGTTGGCGGTGACGGTCGGATAACGCATCATTTATACGCTGCGCGCGATAAGGAGAAAGACCAAAGTTATTTTTTGTGGACATTAACCGGGCATCAGTTATCCAAAACATTATTTCCAATCGGCCATCTCATCAAGAAGACAGAGGTTCGTGCTTTAGCGGCGAAATTTGGGCTTTCCACGGCAGAAAAAAAAGACAGCCAGGGGTTGTGTTTCATAGGAAAGATTAATATGAAGGATTTTTTAAAGCATTATATATCCGAAAAAATCGGTGACGTCATCGATGCGGAAACCGGCGGTGTTATCGGTTCTCATACCGGTGTGTGCTTTTTTACGCTCGGCGAACGTCACGGATTTACTATTTCAAAAAAAACACCGACCGATCAGCCGTATTTTGTGGTGGGAAAAGATGTTGCGACAAATACACTTATTGTTTCGCAAAAACGTAGTTCTGTTGATTCAGGAGATACTGCATCGCGGGTGTATGTTACTAATATCAGTTGGACCGGGGACGGCATTTTATCCGCAGGCGTCACATTATCCGCACGTATTCGATATCGCCAGAAATTACACGAGTGCGGTGTAGAAACTACAAACGGGCAAACGATCATACATTTTATTGAACCGCAAACTGCGGTAGCTCCGGGGCAAAGCATTGTATTGTATTCGGGTGAAGAATGTCTCGGCGGGGGAATAATCGACAGGACCGAATAATTTATTTTTCCCTGAACGCACCTATCGCAGATGTGAAAAAAGATTGCTATACTAATATGTATGAAAAAGATTTTAGTTCAAAAGGCGAATGGCGATAAGGAAGAATTTGACGTAAGAAAGCTGGAGACGTCGCTTCTTCTGTCGAAAGCAACTCGTCACATGGTTGAAAAAGTAATCGATTTTATTCAAAATACAATTACCGACGGAGTGACGACAGGACAGCTTTATCGATTGGCATTTGAAAAATTACGCGAATTTGAACGTCCTGTGGCGGCCAGATATTCCCTAAAGCGCGCAATTGCAGAGCTCGGTCCTACCGGTTTTCCTTTCGAAAAATATATTGCTTCGATTTTTAAGGACCGGGGTTTCGAAACGTTAACGGATCAAATTGTTCAAGGACACTGTGTGGAACATGAAATGGATGTTGTGGCGTGGAATGACGAAAAATTGATTATGTGCGAGGTAAAATTTCATAACGAGCCCGGCTTGAAATCCGATTTGAAAGTTGCGCTATATATAAAAGCGCGTTTTGAAGATTTGCAAAGTATGGAATTTACATTTGGCGGCAAAAAAAGAAAACTCGACGAAGGGTGGCTTATTACGAATACAAAATTTACGGATAAAGCAATTCAATTTAGCGAATGCGCGGGGGTAAAATTAATCGGGTGGAGCTATCCTTCCGTCGGCAATTTGCACGACATTATCGAAAAAATTGGACTTCATCCCGTAACCAGTCTTACAACACTCTCAAATAAAGATAAAAATGACATCATAAGACAAGGATTGGTATTGTGCAGTGAAGTATCAAAAAATACCAACGTCCTCCGTGAAATCGGAATGAGCGAGGAAAAAATATCCGAAGTCGTTGACGAGTGTGAGCACGTATGTCCGGTTTTGTAACTGTGGATAGGTACTCTTTCATTCGGTATATAATTGCGCGCAGAAAGGCTACGCATGGGGGAACCAAACAGACAAACACCCGCACTTTGTAAACAAATCGCCATTTTATATTTAATTATTAAAGGCGTTCCGACATCAAAATCGGATACACACATGCAAAGAGTAATGCATGCAACACACGCGAAGATTCGTAATATGAAAGAAATAATCGAAGCTCTTGGCGACAGGAATCGATTTTATGCTTCAGAAAAATTGAATCGACCCGCAACCGACTGTGAAGCAATTATGCATTACGTCGAAAATGGCGGTGCGTTAGATTTTCGAAACAATGAGATTGTGTCAAAAACAGTCAATCGTCATCGAAAAAAACATCGGAACTCCGTTGCTTGCAATTAAGCAATAAAAATCAGGGTCGCTTGCGCGGCCTTTTTTGTTCATCGAAATTTGATAGTGACGCTCCAATATTTATTAAACGTAGAATTATTGTGATACACTGGGATTATTCGACAGTTGCACATGGATTGCAATTGCTTCGAACAATATTTTATGCAAAAAAAACCAATTATACTAAAGCAAAAAAAAGGAGATCAGACAATTGCGTCCGAATGGAACTTATCCATGTTGTATGACGGTGCGAATGACGTTGCAATTGAATCGGATATCTGTTCGGCTGAAAAATCGTTTAAGGAGTTTCGGTCCAAATGGATGGAACGCACGGATTGGCTGTCCGATGAACGGGCATTAAATGATTTGCTTAATGAAGAGAACGCGTTATATTCAAATACTGATGCGTTTCGGGCTATCCAATATTTTTCATTAAAAAAAGATTTGGACGCGACGGATTCAGTGGCGGAATCCGAGATAAATTTACTAAGCGATCGGCTGTCAAAATTACTGCAGGACGGATCATTTGTTCGAATAAAACTTTCAAAAATTTCCCCGGAAATTCAAAAGATATTTTTGGCTAGTTCGATGTTGGCGCAGTGGAAATATTTTCTGAAAGAAATTTTTAAGCAGGGGAAACATCTTCTCGGTCAGGAGGAGGAAAATATACTTTCGCGTATGTCATTGCCGTCGAGAGATATGTGGATATCAGGTACTGAAAAAATGCTTAATGTAAAAACCGTGCGTTTTGGC
>CAJBMK010000061.1 GCA_903954165.1 uncultured bacterium
CGGTTTTTTTGTTGTCATATATATTTAATAATTTGTATTATTGTACTATATCTATTGCTCATATCCCTATTTAGACATAAAATTGATAACGTAAACTTGTAATATTATAAATATGGACAAACTTGAAATAAATACTTTTGAAACCGAGGAGGAAAAAGAAATGGAAAAAAAGGAAAAAATGAAGGATGATCTGCGCCACTTTATTGAATTTCTTTTAAATAACAGATCTAGTTTTCTTGGAGAAGGACAAACAGCAAAAGTTCACTTTCACACAGAAAACCCTGATTTATGTTTTAAAATTATCGGCACGAGAAGTGCGGCAGGTAAACAATTACCAAAACCAACAATACCAATCACCACGACGGCGTCTCCGGGATCACTTGAGGGGCAATTTAACTCCCTCGAAAAAGAAGGTGATTTTTTGAATATAATTCAGGACATGCGCGGAAATGTCATTATCCCTAAAGCCTATGCGTGGGCAATGCACATACATGAAGACGAAGGCGCTACATATACAAACAGGGAGGAGCTTTCTATTATGCTTATGGAACGCATACACGGACCGTCTCTGCGGAATATTTTAGAAGACGACGCGGTCATACCGGAGACCTTTGAACCGACAACTTTTTTTGATTCACTCCGAAATTTTCTTCGTGACATGCACGAACGAGGCATCTTTCACAGAGATTTACACGATGGGAACATAATGATAGACGAAAAAACCGGGAAGCCTGTTATTATAGATTTTGGTAAAAGCGCTCTTGGTCGAGAAGAAGATGTGTATGAATTTATCTACACAGACAGAGGGAGAAGCATTGAAGGGCTATATCATAAAGATGAGGCATACGTAAACGAAATCGAAATAAAGATTAATACCCTTATAAAAGAAAGACAACACGAACTAAAATAGCTCGTATTGACAAACATTACTTATTAAAATATAATCATCAACCGCCCATGAAATTCTTTGAATCAACAAGCAACACGGTCAATGAAACTATTGCAGAAATGCAAAAAAATAATTTGACGATAGCCACCACAAAAGACGGTTTTGTGGTAATGAAAACGGGAACAGATATAGCCTCGGAGGCCGAAAAAATTCCCGGAAATACCATATCAAAAGTCGAAGGAGAAGACGGTGCAGAATATGTCATTCTTGCGAGAAAAGCATAAGTAATATTTGAAGAAAATGACGAGTTCCACATGATGAATGTGGAACTTTTTTTATGATGAAATACCGCCAATAGAATTGTATGAAATTATTTGTAATTTACAAAAACATAATATCACACAGCGAACACAAGGTTCCGATATTTTAAATCTATATCAGCAGACCATTTAATTTTCTTATATTGGCCACTCAAAATGAGTGCGGGATGGGAGAATCGAACATTACATGTTCAGTGCAGGCTTCCGATATTTTAGAAATAGGAATTTCTGAAATATAACGGAGAGCCTTTTCGATTCTCCGCGCAAAGCGAGCAGTCGCTTTGCTCATCTCCGCACATCA
>CAJBMK010000062.1 GCA_903954165.1 uncultured bacterium
TATTCATATAAGTTACTCAAATTCTATGGAATAATTTTAGCATGAATCAAGATAGAAACCACCAAATAGTGACGCATTGGATACGAGTATACTTACCGAGATTGAACCTCGGTATACCAGTGGTTATGTTTAAAAAATAAAAATAAAGAAAAAGGTAAAAAACCTCAAGTTACAAGCTACCATGTTTTAAGTAAGACAGCGAGAGAGACGGCACCCAACCCTCGAGTTCGAACCATCGGGATCACCGGCGTGCATAAGGAGCCTAGAGTCACCCCAATCCGCATAGACGACACGAAAACCGCCGCCTGGATTTTTGACTGTTGAGCCGGGTGTCCATCCCCGGCTAGATTTATCGAGGCGATTTCCTGTTTCCTCGAAGAATTGTCTTTGGTATATGAGGTAGTCGGTTAGAGTGAGAGTTTGGCCGGATTTGATGAGATCTTCGACTTTTTTACCCAAAATCTTCTGGAGTTCTGGTCTATCATATAGATTCTGGGCGTTATTTTTGTGGATGAGAATAATTCTTGGTTTTGTTGTTTTTTCTATGACACCTTCGAAGGATCCGCCGTCAGTAAACCAACCGCCTTTTGCTGTTGCGGTATATCCTTCACTCATTTTGGTGTGAACATCAGGTACGGATAAATTACCCGGAATAAGGAGGATTTCATCGAATCCTTGTTCTTCGATGGATTTCTGGATTATGTCGATGTTTCGATTCCAGATGTCGGTCATTATCTCCCTGAAGTTTTCGGGTAGGTCGATGTGGTGAGTTTTGTAAAAGGAGATGGAGTATTCGAGCTTCTTTTCGAAATCAATGGTAATGGTTTCGGATGTTTCCTTTTTTTTATTGATTTTGCAGACGTAAGTGGCAGTTACATTCGTTTCAAAAATAATCTTTTCCAATTCAATCAGCAACTGTTCATTCTCCTCCCCTACTTTTCCCGCTTCGGTAATCAAAGCCGATTCTTCCTCGTTCCAATCCCGTGACGTATCAAACGAAAGAGCTTTTTCCGCTTTCGTGTCGAAATCGGAATTCAGATTTTGAACTTTCTTTAGCTTTTCCGCTAATTCTGCACAGTTTTGTTTATTCATATAAGTTACTCAAATTCTATGGAATAATTTTAGCATGAATCAAGATGGAAACCATTATCTCGTCCGGGGCGGTTGGAATTGATATACGGGGGTCTTTGTGGCATTATTCTCTCCAGACGTTTTAATAGGAAGTTTACTTCTTTATGCACATTGAAACGTATGGGGTTTAAACCATAATAAAAATACCAAAAAAAAAGGAAATCATGAGACTCATTACCGTATTTCACGGAGAAAATGCCACCAACCTCGGGAATAGAAACGCGCAAATAGGTTCAAATCCACCCATGACGCCGGACGGCATGGAAAAAATGCTTTGTCTCGTTCCCGTCATTAAAAAACTTGCCCCTTTTGATGCAGTCTACTCGGCCCGGACCGCACGAACGTTGGACACAGCGTCCATTCTGGCACTAGCGCTCAACGTAGACTTCAAAACAATAAAAGACCTTGGTCGCCACGCCAACACGGACAACAATATCACCACCGCCTTCCCGGGTAACGAAAACGAAGACATGTGCACGTGGCAAAAAGACGCACTCTCGGCAGTCTCGATTATTTACCAAACAGAGCTTCGCCAAAATGAATTCGGACGCAATGTGAGTACGGCCGAATACAAAGTCCTCTCGGTGACTCATAAAGAGATAATCGCCGGACTTATCGGTACAACAAAAGGTATTTCAGACCTAAACGGTTTAAACGACATCGTAAACGATCCCCATCTCTCGAGAGACGGTTTCGTTGTTTTCTACTTTGACGGGCAATCACTTACAAAATTCGAATAACACTTCAAAAAACAGCAAAAAGCGCAGGATTTTTTCCTGCGCTTTCTTTTTTTAAAAGTTACATTCTAAAAAATACACCTAAGTATTAAAAATTAATGCGATTATTGGTGTCGGAGGGGGGGGGCTTGGTCACAGATAATTTTTGCTACTCAAAAATTTCCGCGACCCCACCTCCCTCGGCATGGCTCACAAAGTTCGCTCACGCATTCGGTCCGGCCTTCAAGTCCCGCCTCGCATTAAAAAAACGGCCGGAGCGGTTCTGGTGTCGGAGGGGGGACTTGAACCCCCACGAGCGTGAGCCCACAGCGACCTGAACGCTGCGTGTCTGCCAATTTCACCACTCCGACATATGTCTTATCACTTTCAATGAATCGAGTATTTTTGCCCGCTTTCGTTCCAAACAAACCGAATTTCTATAATACATCTTTTTGACAAGAATAACAGCTTCCCTCTTTGCGTATTTCAATTGTACATTAGAAGATCCTTTTTTTCTATTTATACTTCCTTTGAGTCCGACACACTCCATCAATCTGTTTCTGAGCCAAACAACATATTTTTCGCTCCCCGACGCGAAAGATACATAAAACCGATAACTGTTCCTCCATATCGAATCATGGTACGAATAACTACATCCGTCACCATCAAAATAACCGCGCAAAAAATGAAAAAAGTATTTCTTCGGAATATGTACGGCGGATATTGTCTTTGACTTCGCCGGGGTTAAACCAATCTGCAAGAGAAATTTATAAAAAACAACATCACTAAACTGAACGTAACACGATACGTTTCCGCTGCCAGAATATTTTTCACATATTTTTTCAGTAAGCCCCAGGCATTCATTAAATGCCATTAGCTGTTCCTTATCTTTTGATGTCAAAACAATATGTCTCCCGTCCTTCGACAAACAGCCATCAGATACCAACAGTCCTATTGCATAGGCAAATTTTTGAGACCAACGAATATGTACTTTATGAGAAGGTTTTGGCCCTCTTTTCATAGAACCATAATACCACCAACTTCGTTACACTGACACGCATAGCGTATACCAATTCCGCCACGTGCCCGATGTGAGAATACTACTATAAAATGGGGTTTTGTGAAGCGAAAAGCCCGCCGATTACGGCGGGCTTTTCTTTTAATCAAAATATCCTTTGACTCTTTATGCTTTCTCAACGACAAGCATGTTGGTGTCGATAGCTTTGCCGAACGGCATACCGCCGGAGACAACAAAGGTATCACCCTTTGAGACCAATCCCTGCTTCAAAAGCGTCTGTTTGACGGTCTTCAAGACAGACTCGAAGTCCTTACTGCGCTTTAAAATAATGGAATAGACACCCCACGATAAGGCACCCTGCTGTGCTGTTACTTCGTTCGGTGTAAAAGCAATAATCGGCATTTTTGGCTTGAAACGGGAAAACATTCGGGAGGTGCGACCGTGCTCGGTCAAAGAAACAATAACCTTTGCTTTGGCATCATTAGCGGCGTTTACCACGGCTTGTGAAAGTGAATCCTTCACACCGTCATGATTGACGATACGCAAATACATACGCTTGTAGTTGTAGTCCTGTTCAACACGCTTGGCAATCGTGGCAAGCATGGTAACAGACTCAACCGGATAATCTCCGAGTGTTGTTTCTTCAGAAAGCATGACGGCATCCGTTCCGTCGAGAATTGCATTTGCAACGTCTGATACCTCTGCACGTGTCGGAATCGGAAGCTTAATCATTGATTCAAGCATCTGTGTGGCAGTGATAACCGGTTTTGCGGCCAAGTTACACTTCTTAATGATAAGCTTTTGGATGATTGGCACATTTTCCGCACCAATTTCGGTAGCCAAGTCTCCACGGGCAACCATACAACAATCAGAGAGAGCGATAATCTCATCAAGATTTTCGACAGCTTCCTGTGTTTCGATTTTGGAAACGATTTTTGCTTTTGAGCCGGCCTTATCGAGCAAGGCACGAAGCTCTTTCACATCCTCTCCCCTGCGGACAAACGAGAAAGCGACAAAATCAACCTTGTTCTTAATACCAAATTCCAAATCCTTGCGATCCTTTTCAGTAATGGAAGAAATGGAAAGATATGCACCCGGAAGATTTATTCCGCGACGACCTTTCGTCTAACCGCCAAGAATAATTTTACAAATAACCTTATTACCTTCAATGCCGGTCACCTGAAGTTTTTTCTTTCCGTCATCCAACATAATGAAACCACCCACCTTTAATTCCTTGTGGAGATTCGGGTAGTTAACGCTGGCATTGTGTTCATCACCAACAACATCATCAGTAGTCAATGTAAAAGTTTCACCCGGAGTCAACATAACACGCTCCTGGTAAAAATTACCGATACGAATTTTTGGTCCGCCCAAATCCTGAAGAATAGCAACTGTTTTGCCGGTCTTCTTCATTGCTTTCTTCACATTATCCAAACGTCCCTGATGTTCTGCAAAATCAGCGTGAGAGAAATTCAACCGAGCAACGTTCAGTCCCGCATTAATAAGTTTAGTAAGCACCTCCACACTTCCGGTCACCGGTCCAAGTGTCGCAACAATTTTCGTCTTTTTTTCTATAATGGTCATATAATTCCCCCTGATTATGATTAATACTACGATTACGTATATAGGCAGAAATCATACCGCATTTTAGGGAAAAGGGAAAGAGGGAGGATGCTAGAACCTATGAATAGCGTTCCAATAAATCTTCCGAATGTTTTTTTACTTTTTCAGAAACAACCACATTAATAAGACTTCTTTCGTTTTCAAAATTAATAACTTCATTGGGCAATAATGCTATTTGGGAACTAGCCAGAAAACCGAGTAATAAAGCCTTCTTTTGAGCAGAACAAGCCGACAAAATACCATTCTAACCCTGACCTAAATGACAGGCATTACAAATATATACACCCTCTGTCTTTGCAATAATTCACATGCGTTCATCACCTTCGGGGTACTCCCGCCCACTCTGTCATTGCGAGGACGCTTCGTTCGTGGCAATCCAGGATTCGAGATAGTCGGGAAGTCCAAACGGAGGAGAGGAGGAATTACAACACTATGGACTGGATTGCCGCGCTGCGCTCGCAATGACAGAAAAAAACTGCACCGGCTTAAATAAAGAAAAAGTTAAAAAACCTCAAGCTACAAGCTACCCTGTTTTAAGTAAGACAGCGAGAGAGACGGCACCCAACCCTCGAGCTCGAATCATCGGGATCATCGGCGTACACACCGAGCCTACCGCCACGCCAAACCGCAATGACGACACGAAAACCGCCGCCTGGATTTTTGACGGTTGAGCCAGGTGTCCATGTCCAACCAGATTCATCGAGGTGATTTCCTGTTTCCTCGAAGAATTGTCTTTGGTATATGAGGTAGTCGGTAAGGGTGAGAGTTTGGCCGGATTTGATGAGATCTTCGGCTTTTTGACCCAAAGTCTTCTGGAATTCTGGTCTGTCTCTCAGTTTCTGAGCATTGTTCTTGTGAATGAGAACAATCCTTGGTTCTTTTGTTTTTTCTATGACACCTTCGAAGGATCCGCCCGCTTTAAAGTTCTCGGATTGGTAGGTTTCAGCGTAACCTTCTGACATTTTCAGATTTAGATCTGCTACAGATGTATCTCCCGGTATGAGGAGGATTTCATCGAATCCTTGTTCTTCGATGGATTTTTTGATTACGTCGATGTTTCGACTCCAGATGTCAGACATTATCTCCCTGAAGTTGTCGGGTATTTCAATGTGGTGGTTTTTGTAGAAGGTAACAGAATATTCGAGTTTCTTTTCGAAATCGATGGTAATGGA
>CAJBMK010000063.1 GCA_903954165.1 uncultured bacterium
CCGACAGGTCGGTATACAATTTAAATTCAAGATTATAAGAATCATTACTTACCGGAACATTCAAAACAGCATCTCGAAGTTTTCCTTGATAATTTATCTGATGCACAAAACTCGACGCCTCCAAAGAAGATACGTACGAGAAAAGACTGACTAATATGAGACCAACGAGAGATAAATAATTTCTTATTTTAATGGACACTATGGAGTTCACAAAAGACTACAATTAACCTGCGCCAATAAGTAGTATCTCTGTCTAAAATAGTCAAACGGAATCTACCTCACTTACGGAATAATTATACCACCCTTCTCAAACATCACGTCAATAAATATGTGGATAACCTTCCCCGAATAAATATAAAACACATTATTAATAAAAATGGCCCCACATACCATAATTAGTGAGGCCATTTGATTTAGATTTTCACATTTTTCGCAATCACTTGATTTCAGAAAACAAAATAGGATGCAAATAATAATTTTATAGTCCTATTTATTATTTTTTAAAGAATAAATACTCGCGATGTCAGAATAACAAGCAACAAAATCAGAATGAATATTAATATTGAATATATATTTATAAATGAATCAGAAATCGCAGGCTCCGACACTTGTGAGGCAATTTCTTGTCCCGCTCCCGCCGTTCCGCTTCCAATTGTCCGTGGTCTTACTTCAACTATTCCGGTATTTTCGCGGATTATCTTCTTTTGAGAATCATACACCGTTATTTTAAACTGGTATTCCCCCAGCTGGCGTAGTCCGAATATCGGAGTTTCCAATCGATTCGTTCCGGCATTTACGCCGAAAGCAAACTCGGACACCTTACCGTCCGGTGCCACAAGAACCAAATGAATATCTTTTGTATTTAGCGGATACACACTCTGATCAGAGGACAAAAATAGCGACTGATCTTGTAATACAATAAAACGCTTCGTCTTGATACCACTTAAAGATTTAATATTTGCCGGTTTCGTGGGCAAAACAACCTCCTGGTCTTCGTACTCCGACGGAATAATGACCATTTTTGAATATATAAACGTCAACAGCGTCGGCTGAGCACAAACATTCTTACTGTCGCAGGCAAAGGCCGCAAAATAATACCGCTTCCCTTCCTCAAGCCCGGTTTCCACTTTTACATCGCCGTTTCCGCTATAAATCTGGATACCGTCGGAGAAATCTCGCGGATAAAATTTGTCAGATTCAACAATGATAGTATGGTCATACGCAGTGTCAGACACCGGATTGACCCACGACAAATGAATACTAGACCCGTCGATACTATAACCAAAGTCCTGCACCGCCGTCAGACGATATTCCCAACCCGGCAACCGAGTATTAAAATCTAAATTATTTCGTCCCCCAAGCGAACCGTTATTATCAATAATTTCAATTTTATAATAATATTTTTTATTCGGCGTTAAATCAGTCAAAACAAATTTATGTTCCGTATTGGAAACAAGACTTGAGACAACGCCTTTTTCCAAATCAGACGTTTCACCCCAATACACTCGTGCGAGCACGTATTGGTCGGTTTGAAACGCAATTTCCGACGTATTAACATCGGGATACGCTTCAACAGAAATAATTTGGGCCGCATTACGGGCTAATGTTAGACCGCCGTTTGCACCGCTTACCGCCTGTTTCATAGTCTGAGCCTGCATTGAATTAGATACAGGTGAGATGTTTACCCATCCGTCAAACGCTTCCGCATAGTACGAATAGGTTGTTTGAGGCAAAAGTCCGATATCAGAAAAGAACGTACTTGTCGTGGTTGCTATCTGAACGCCATCACGATACAGCCGGTATCCGGAAACGCCATACCCAATATCGGTTGATGCTGTCCATTCAACATTTATCTGTGAACTTGAAACCGGCATCACTACTAAATCGGTCGGTGCTGTCGGCGGAATCGCATCAACCGAAGTTATATGCACTTTCGTCGTAATCTGCCCGGAAGCGGCAAGAACCATGTGCGGACCAAAAACTATTCCCGCACAAAGCGCGATTATTCCGAAAACACTTCTTAAATAGATACGATTCATTAAAATTAATTTGCTATAGCGGTAATAGTTGATGTTGCATAATAAAGACCCTCGGTTTGATTTCGTGCCGAACCAACACCCACTCTAAATTTCAAAGCGGTACTTACTCCCGACGGTAATGTATTTCCGGAACCGAGCCCAATCAAACTATTTGTTGTAGACAAACCGTCCCAGCATGAATCGCTCGCGTTTGAAGATCCTGTTCCGCACGTCGCTCCATTATCCTTAAACCGGGAAACCGTATGTGCACCTTCGACAGTGTACGCAAACCGCGATTGACTACTTGGTACACTAAAAACAAAATCCGGGTTTGCGCCGGACGGTGCATAATCAGCTATTGAATCATCGACGGAAGACATTGCCGGATTACCTTCGGCTCGTACATAAAGCGAATATCCCGCACTGTCATCAGTCAGTACGTTTATATTCACTAATCCGTTTGAAGTACCCCCGGTTACACCTCCTATGGATGAGTCCATGGTAAGTGACGTGGTTGATACCGCTACCGAAATAAAAATATCATCATCCTGAAGAAATCCGGCATGTAAGGCATACTTTGAACTTGCGGAATAGCCGGAGCTTATTTCACCCATGGTGTCGTCAATCGAAAATATCGTTGACGTGGAACTGGCTCCGCCAAAATTGACGCTGTCGCTTTCGATAGAATACTTCGTACCGGTCATTACCTGACCAAATGAAAAGGTTGGCATTCCAACAGCGAACACGAAAACAACAATCAATATCGGTAGCAAAAGCGCCAGTACCTTTCGAATGCTATGTAGCCGTTCCATGCGTAATTTTAATGTTTAAAACTATTTTACTAAAGAACCAATAATACGTGCCCCAGAACCTGCACCACAATTCTTATACGACAGAAGGAGGATCCTTACGCTTTAATTCAAATGTTTTAGCAAACCATTTCTTTCCGGCTCGATAAATCCAGAGAACCGCAACAACTCCCAAGAAAATATAGAATATCATTGCCCACGGAATTACCCAGAACGAAACTGACTTTGTATCGGTTTTTCCTCCAAATCCAAGATCAACAGTCGCGGTAACGGTATATTTACCGATGAAAAACGGGTACTGTATTTCCACCTGACGCATGCGAAGAGAATCAGGCATCGTAAACCACGGCTCTACGGTAATTTCTCGCACAAGCGATCCCATCATATTTTTTACCTCAATTTTTGCCGACGGACTGATGTGGACCGAACTATTATTTTCAAGAACCATCTGAACCGGAATCATTGGGCCGGCATTATAAAACCATCGCGATTCAAACGTTCTAAAATCTTTAAAATTTGCATCCATCTTTATGTTTCCCGGAATCGTCACAAAGAACAGGGTCGCGGCTCGCGTGATAAGAGGAACACCACCCTGCGCACCTCCCGCCTCTTTTGGTTTCTGGACATCGGACACCGTTGACGTCACAACACTGCCGTACCTACCGCCGGGGGTTGCATCTTTTGGAATTGTAATAGTAACGGGGACACGAGCTCGAGTACCATTTTTCAAATAAAATTTCTTTTCCGGAAAAGAAATAAAATCTTTCAACGAGTAAGGACCTTTGTCGGTACCGAGAAGTTTAACGGTTTCATTCTCATTTCGAGAGCCGGTAAAGTCTTCCACGCTCAATTCAAAATTCCTATCTATGCCGGTCCGGTTAGAAACGAGAACCTCAACAGTCCCCGACTCTCCGGGCTTTAGGGTCAATTCTGTTTTACCGGGACCGATAACGAAATCAGTTCGCGCCGGATCAAGCCCGATTTTATCTACTGTATAGGCAGCAGAAACTATCGCCGGAGAAACCAGCGACACGAGTATGAGCAGAGCAAACGCCTTTTGAATAGTTTTTTGATAGCGCATATAATCGTTACGTAACTCTCTTTCGAGATAAATAATAAGATGCGCGTATTATAGCAAGCATTTAAAAAATAACAAACAGTGAGATATAAACAGCATGTCTTATTCGTAATGTAAAGTAAATCGTCATGAATAATTTCAAGCCAGTGCAATAATTCAAACACAATCAATCCCTTGAAAATCGCCCGCAAAAAAGTTAAACAGATGGTGACCAAAACCGCACTTTTTTGATTCCTTTTTGCCCACTGACCATTTCGAATCCCAATTTCCAAATCAATTATTCCGTCTAAACAACTATTGGCGAACGGATGCCAACCGAAAAGCTCGAAAAAGCTATGTTCATCTCTGGTTTATTATTTCCAACTCGTCTCTGTGGCAAGAAAATCCACCCGACTCTTGGCCGGTGAACACCCGATACAAAGCCTTATAATTTTTACTTTTTACTGATATCCCCCGAATTAAGAACCTTCCATCAAAACAAAAAGACCCTCGATGGGTCTTTTTGTTTACATGGTTAACAATAAACTGAAATCCTTAGTTCATTGTTGCTGTAAGCGTTGTTGTTGCTGTATAGAATCCTTCTGACACTGCTGGAATCGGGTTTGAGGTAAGAGTTACCTGGAAATTCAAACTTGAATTTGCGCCCGTTGACAACGTAGATGTTGCTCGATCCAAAAGTGTTATCGCAGCTGCTCCGCTGTTTGCATATAATGTTCCGTCAGCTCCGGCTGCATTTTTCCAGGCACTCGTACCGGCCTGATTAACATCCTCCTGGCCTGCAGTTACTGAGTAACCGAAGTTAGAAGAATTGACAGCCGGTGCCCATGTTTGTGGAACTGCCGACGGATATGCCGCGATTATACCGTTTGATAATGTTGCATCCTCATTTACCATTGTTCCTGAAGATGACGCTGTCAATACAACTTTGTAACCGGCTGTATTGTTTGTAATCACATTCATCGTTGTTGCACCCGTTGCACTACCTCCGGTCAAACCGGCGATTGGTGCACTCATGGTTATACCTGCTGTTCCAACGGTCATTGAGATTTCACTCGTAATTTCCTGTCTAATCGTAACTTGCTTTCTGTCTGAGGTTAATGCTCCGACTACGCCCGGCTCAACAACTGGAAAAATCATAACCATTAAGGCTACGATTGTGGCTGCTGCTATTACATCATTCAAATACTTTTTCATTTTTATGTTTACTATTTTTATAATTACTATTGTTAAAACAAGGTTTCGATTATATTTTTTACTTTTAAATTAATGTTCTAATAATGTAGTAAATCGCTCGAGCTATTTACCTTAGGCAATAGTATAACAGACACATACACACAAAATGTCCTAACTGTGGATAACTTGTCCGATGGAAACAATGTCCGACATGAATGAGCGCGTAAAGTGTAAAAAACAACTTAAGGACATCTCCAATTTTATTCCGCATGTCTTTGTGTGATACAAATTTACAATTTATATCGCCACAAAAAAATACGTTACATTAAATCTGTAATCACGCCCAAACGCAATTAGTCAGGGATACGTATAGGCGCTAATTAGTACGTATAAAAGACATAGATAAAATTTTATCTAACAGACACAAAAAATACCGCTCGATACATAAACGTTGTTCAAGTCAAAAATTGCGTAGCCATAATCAATTGATATATAGCCATAGATTTATTACTCCAAAAGAGACGTGCGTTACGTATAAGCTATAGTATTAAACGACGCTGTAAAAAGTGTTCTGTCACATAATAGAAGACGCCTGCACCCACATCACTTACATTTTCCTTTAAGAGACAAGAAATATTTCAGTGTCCTTAGTGGTATTTATTTCTATCCATAAAAGACAATATCTTCATACCGAAAAATGAATGTGTCTTTTATAAAGGACAGCGATTGTTTTTTCGCCACTCGTCAATTTTTTTGTGATTGCCCGACAATAATATATGAGGAACTGCGTATGACTTTTTTTTCCACTTGACGACTTCCGGCCGGGTGTATGTATCGGAACTTGACACCCGTGACTCTTCTCTTGAATTAAAGTTTCCTAACACACCCGGAAGTTGGCGCGAAATTGAATCAATCATAATCATGGCGGGCAATTCTCCGCCGGTCGTTACATACGGACCAACTGATATTTCGCGAACCGTAAACATTTCTTTTATTCGTGCATCGATACCTTCATACCGTCCGCAAATAAATATAATGTCGGTACTCACTTCAGCCAATTCGCTCGCGACATCAGTTGTAAATTGTTTACCTTCCGGCGAGAGCCAAATAATCTCCGTGCTTTTTTTTCGTTTCCCTATTATTGTTCTTAAAGCTTTCTCTATCGCCTTAGCCACCGGCACCGCTTGCATTACCATACCGGGACCGCCTCCATATGGAATATCGTCCACACGTTTATACGGCTTATTTTTTGTTTTCTGAATATCGGTAATTTTTGCATTATCCCGCGGGTTGTAAAACTTAAAGTCTATTCGTCCCTCGCGTTTTGCCCGAGCCAAAATTGATTCGCCTACATATGAAAAAAACATCTCCGGAAACAGCGTCACCAGATGAAATACAACTGTCGGGGGTTTTTTCTTCGAAGTATTTTTGCGTTTTGCCATATGTAACATATTCGCAATGTAACACATCTTTTCTATTTTCGCAAGAGTCAACCGTTTCATATTTCACTCTGTAGAAATCGATAATTTCGTTCATTACCTCACAGTAATACATCCTCCCCTTCAGCCTTTCTATATTTCATATTTTTTTCACCCTACAGAATCCGTCTTCTCGATAGCATTTCATCCACCCAAAGAGAATCGCGCACACAGCAATCCAATCCGTTATCTCCATCATCGCGAGGGCGCCCCGCCCACCCGCCGAGAGTCGGGTAAATAGCAACCCCGTCCGTAGTGTTGTAATTCAATTACCTCCGTCATTGCAAGTGAAGCGCCCACCGAGAGTCGGGTAAATAGCAACCCCGTCCGTAGTGTTGTAATTCAATTACCTCCGTCATTGCGAGGGCGTTTTGCCCGTGGCAATCCAGTCCATTCTGTTGTAATTCCTCCCCTCCGTCATTGCGAGGGCGTTTTGCCCGTGGCAATCCAGTCCATTCTGTTGTAATTCCTCCCCTCCGTCATTGCGAGGGCGTGGAG
>CAJBMK010000064.1 GCA_903954165.1 uncultured bacterium
TATACGGCAAACGGAGCGGACGGTACAGCGGGTGCCACGTCTACCAGAAAAGTGATTGTGTCTGATCCAAATTTTATTCCGCCGGTTGCTACAACGACGGCAACGACGACGGAGTAGGGAATTAAATGTAGTGCGAGGTGGTAAAAATATAATAAAAAAACCGGTTATAGTAACCGGTTTTTTTATTTATTTGACTGATACAATTTTTCGGATAGTTTTTTCTCCGTTAAACTTAATTTTGCGTTTATCGGCATATGCTACTTTTCCGCCTTTTAGTGCGAAAAGTGTATGGTCTTTGCCGGTATCAACATTGGCACCCGCCATGTATCGGGTTCCGCGCTGTCTGACGATGATTGAACCCGGCTTTGCTGTTTCTCCGGCATAAAGTTTAATGCCTAAAAATTGCGGATTTGAATCAGTTAGGTTTTTTGCTGTACCTCCAGCTTTTGTATGTGCCATTGCTTTCGTTGTGTCCGGGCGGATTGTCCGAGCACTTAATTATTGTTTATAAATATGCTATAAATAGTGTTCTGTCTTATTTTTTGATATATACTATCTAAAATGATAAGCCGAACAAGTATAACTCAAATAGTGAAAATATGCAAATCTCGTGAAGCATATATGATTATGCTCATATTTGTTGTGGCGCTTGGCTCTTTTGGCCTTGGTAGATTGTCAAAAATTGAGGATTCTCGAGTCCCCGTAGCAATTGAATATGATTCCTTTGATGTGACCGAGGCAACGAGTAGTTCAAGTTTACAACAAAATATGGTTGATTCTCATGGTAATGCAACAACCCCGCCTGATCAAACAATAACGGGTAAATAC
This sequence comes from uncultured bacterium, assembly GCA_903954165.1. GTDB lineage: Bacteria > Patescibacteriota > Minisyncoccia > Phycocordibacterales > CAJBMK01 > CAJBMK01. The sequence goes on from CAJBMK010000064.1 coordinate 829, forward strand.
GTAGCTTCAAAAGGAGGTACGAAATATCACTTACCGTGGTGTAGCGGAGCGCAACGGATTTCCGAAAACAATAAAATATGGTTTAATAGCAAGGTTGACGCGGAGAAAGCAGGATATCAACCGGCAAGTAATTGCAAGGGGATTTAATACAACTAAATATTTACGGACGATTAGCTCAGTTGGTTAGAGCGTGCGATTCACATTCGCAAGGTCACTGGTTCGATCCCAGTATCGTCCACCAACAAAAAACTGCAAGGTGCAGTTTTTTACTACTATTTCGGTTTGTATTATCCTATTGACCGTTTTAATATTCCGCGGGTTCCGTACTATTTATAACGACGCTTTGTTTTTCCTCTATTTTTTTGTGATACATTTCTGTGATTGCTGCTTTAACTTTTTCGATTCTGGCGGCATCTTTTAATATAAATTCTTTGTCCTCACTTGCTGTTTGAACTGTAATCATCCCTATGTGAAGAAATGTATTGATAACACCGCGTACGTCTATTTGGATATCCTGAATTTTATCAAGATTAAGCGTTGATGCCAGACGGGAAAAAAGTTTCTTCTGTTCAAATGCCACAAGTCGTTCGTTGGTCAAAACCCAATAATCTAAATAATAATTCGTAAAAGCTATCGCGAGGACGTACATAATATTCAATACAATAAATAGGTATATCACTGAAGCCAAATATGCTAATTTTCCCACAAAAAAAGCGGGAATAAAGTATGAAAATATGGCGTATACTAAAAGCGGAATGATTGCTCCAATAATATAGCTAATTAATTGAAAAGAAAATACAATCAAACTTCTTCTGACTTCCAACACAACATATTCGTCCGTCCCTAGATTAATTTCTACCATACGTGAATGTTAATAATTAGGAAAATTAGTAATATTAAAAACGGAAATCCCCATATAAATAAGGATAATAAGAATAATAATCGGAAATATAACAATGACGGCTTTGATGAGTTTGTTTTCAGAGCGATATTTCGTCCAGTGATACATGAGTACTATCGCACCCACAGTAGAATAGAGGATGATAAAACCATATAATAGTAAGACGATTTTTGGCGAAGCCACATTTTCAATGCTCTGTTTTATATTTTGTAACTGCGCAAGCTGTGTTTCGTTCATAGTGATATTATTCCACACGATCGGCATTTACGCCATAACTTCGTTGTGCACAGCAGACGGAAAAAATACGGAATGTTTCTGGTATACTAGGGATTGTTAAAATTATTAAATGAACTATTTATGAAGTTATTGGCTCCAAAATATATCGGTATAATTGTAAGTATCTTTTTGACTGCTCCGATTTTTGTGTTTGCTCAGGGTGACACCTCTGCGACTGGAAATAGTCCGTCGGATGCCGAAATTCAACAAATGGCAGATGGTGGCCCTAAAGAATCTGATATAGAAAAGTTTAAAAACCAATTTGGTGCTCCGCCGTCGGCTTTCGAAGATATACAAATAGCACACCCGGATGGGGAAGTTATACAAGCGCCGGCCATATCGGATGAAATGAGAAAATATGTTTCGGACAAAGATCTGGTGTCTGTATATTGTGCAATGATGCGTTGGAAATCGGGGAACTTTTTTCTCGCGATGGATGCCTTAAAGACGAATTTATTACCGGCAATTGCGTATGTTAAGTCAAATGCAGGTATTCAGATGACTGAAATACCGGATATTGGAGTAATTCAGGCTGAAGGAACTAAGCGTATTAATGCAATATGTGCCGCTACAACCGCTCTGAGTGCGCAAACATTAATCGACGATTTTATTTTGTGGAGTAGGGGAGACACCGTTAAGGCTTTTGATGCGCTAAAAACGTCACTGCAAACCCAAATGAAGAAAAAAGGTGATGAGCTCAAGATTAAAATCGAGCAAGATATACAGCCGATTATTAGTGAAGAAAAAGCAGGCGCAGAAGCAGAGCTGAAAGCGGAAGCAAGCTCGTTGGTTGAATCAAAAATATCGTCGTTAAAAAATTCGTCAGGTCCTGTTAATCCTGAATCGATTAAGGCGGAAATTATGGACGCCGTGAAGGCTCGAGTTGAAATGAAGCGTGCTCAAATCGAGAGCCGTATAAAATCTAAAATTGATTCTATAATCAAGCCTCAAACTGAAGTATTTGAAAAAATCGGTCAACAGTTTAATGGGATGGATGATAAAATCCAAGGGTACATTAAGGAAAATTCGGGAAAGTATGAATCATTCAAAAACGACGCATTCACTATTCGAAAGCAAATTGCATTGAAGGTTATTGATGCTTCCGTGGCGGAAGGTTTGAAACAACTCGGTTCATTTAAAAAAGACCTTCTTGATGCAAAAACAAACAATGCCGATATTAAGACATATGATGAAGTGGTCGCGGATATAGCACTTGACCGCAAAAAACTTGAAGGAGAGATTGATGTCGCGTTACAGAATGGAGACGACAGCGCGTTTGAAAAAGCTTTAAAGGATTTTCAATTGAGATGGGAGGCATATAGATCAAATGCGGAAAAGGCCGGCTTGAAATCAATGGTCGGCGCATGCCAGTCGGCGATTGGGCAGTTTAATGGCGCGGACAAAATGATGAGTCCGGGTATCGAAAAAATTAAAGCATTGCAAACACAGTGTGGGGGAAATACAACTGACGAATGTTTGAAAATTAATGAATTTGGCCCTCGTTTCGAAACGATACTATCAAAATTTGATGATTTGACGGCGGGTATGAAAATGGCACGGTCCATGTGTAGCGCTCCGGATAAGGCTGATCAATCGGTACTTATTGCGTTGTTAAAAAAGATTCAAAATGACGCGGAGGAAACAAAAATTTTTGGTCTTGCTCTCGAGGCTGAAAAAAACAAAAGCATTGCTGATTCGGCGGTATCGCTTTGTAAACAGGTGTTGCCTCAATTAAATGCGGTTACCACCGAGCTTCGTAATGATGATTTAATTGTTTTGAAAGCAAGTCTGAAAAAATGCAGCGGTGTTACAAGCGAGCAGTGTAAAATTGTGAATAGTTTCAAAACTGATTTTGAATCATTGGTAAAAAGTGTTGCGTTATTTCAATCTGAATCGGCGGATATGGGATCCGTGTGTTCAAACCCGGTATCGGAAGAGAAATTTTTATCATTGTCTGAACGGATGTACGGACTAAAAACTTTGGGCGATTCGCTCAAGAACCAGGCGAATACTCTTCGTATACAACAACAATCAAAAGGGACACAGCAGATACTATGTAAGTCTGTTGCACCCCGACTGGAAGATGCGAAGGCGGAAACGGCAAAGGGACTGCAGACCATACGAGACCTTGAGTCGTCATGCACAGGCAATCAATGCGTAGTGCTAAAAGCAAATGTGGGTTCTTTTAGAGCGGTGGAAAATAAAGCAGACGAAATAATGAAGGCCATAGCTTTTATTGATCCGATGTGTAAAAATGCCGGAACAAACGTTCCGTCCGAAATATTAATAGGGAAGCTTAATGCTTTGGAGATTTTGCGCACAGATATGGGTTTGTTGGTAAACGCGATGAAAAAAATTGAAACGGAAGCTCGGGTCGGTACCGGTATAGCCATTGAGGCTGAGCAGGAATCTTCGAGTTATATTTTACCTATCGCAAGTCGTCCCGCTGTAAATACGAAAGAAATTAATCCTTCATGGCGGCCGGCATATTATGGAACGGGAGATTGGTATTTGGCGGCGGGAGGTGAGTGGCTTTCATACACATTTACCGCACCAATCAAAGGCGTTTATAGTGTTTGGGTTCGAGACTACACTGATAATTTTCAGGCAAAAGGTATACGACGCATAGTCATGTTGTTTAACGGATATAAATACGGAACATTTGCAGAAAATGCATCAGTTGATTCGGGTAAAAAAGGTATATTTGCATGGCACAAGGTGGGAAGCGGTATTACACTTCAGGCCGGATCAAATACCATGAAAGTTATGAAAGAAAGTACCACAAGAGGTGCGGCGGTTTTGGATGCGTTCTATTTAACAACAACGGAAGAAATTCCACTCGAGAAATAAATATATGATTAAATACATCACTATGTCATACAAAAATCAGAGAGGAATTGCATCACTTATAATTGCACTTATTGTGGCCGGCACGGCGCTTTTGGGCGGCGGAGTATACTACGGTGCCGTCAAATCTAACGAAAAAAAGCCGTCTTCTATTACTCAAAAAATAGTTGAGAAGAATTCCGAGCAAAAGATTAATGAGATATCAGTTTCAATTCCATCTCTCGATCTTTCCAAAACGTCGGTAATTTCGGCAATTTCAATTCCACACCTATCCATTCCCGAGACGGCAAATTTTTCGCTTGGTTCTACAAAGCTCGATACAACTTTATCAATAAATACGCCGAAAATTGAATTAAGTGCTCCAAATTTGACCGTAGACGCATCGGCTTTCCAAAATAAAGCATCCGCATCACCTGCAAATTCATCTTCATCGATTACTCCCGAATCACCAAATAGTATCGAAATACCAACTAGAAACGAGCAACCAGAGACCAATTGCGCTCTATTTGAAGCAATACCAAGCTGCGAAATGGCCGGTCAAGGAACCGTAATGTGTAAAAAATGTTTTCCAAACAAATAATATACATCCGGTGCATACAAGGATGGTATCAGGTTTGATGATTCCATGTTCAGTTGATATTTTTCTCTAATCATCTATAATGGCAGAGTCGGAAAATAGCGGGATGTAGTATAACGGTAGTATGTACGATTCGGGTTCGTACGATCCGAGTTCAAATCTCGGCATCCCGACAATTGAGCACAGCGAAATAGGCGGGATGTCAAAGTGTGCCGGGTGGCACACTTTGAGAGTTTGAAGCCTTGTTGAGTATATCTTTTGAGTCTGAGTTTTTACGAAGACGAAGAAAGTATCCAACAAGGGGACTGAACGAGTAGCGTTCAAATCTCGGCATCCCGACAATTGAGCACAGCGAAATAGGCGGGATGTCAAAGTGTGCCACCCGGCACACTTTAATAGTTTTGAGGCTTGTTGTGCTAATTTAGAGCATTCATCATTTTCAAAAAAACTAATAGGGGGAGTAAACGACTCGTATTCTGATCCCGGAATTCGGATAATTTTTCGTATTTGAATATCTGCTTCGGTAATAATGTTAATAACAGATATCGACTTTATAAATAGTAGTATATAATTACTGTATTATGATAGTTGTTGATGTTGAAGCAAGTGGAGTAGATCCTTATAAAAATTCCCTCGTTTCTGTAGGGGCATTTGAATTTGAACATCCTGAAAATACATTTTATGCGGAATGTCGCATATGGCAGGGGGCACACATTGAAGATCCCGCACTAGCGGTGAACGGATTTTCGCGGGAACAAATACAGGATGGCGGTAAGAAATCCGATAAAGAAATAGTGGAGGATTTTTTACGGTGGGTTGAAACATGTGCGGACCATACACTTGCGGGACAAAATCCGTCTTTTGACAGAGATTTTCTTATGGCTACGGCACATAGGTATCACTTGAATTGGCCGTTGCCACATAGAACCATTGATTTACATTCAATAGCGTATTTTCATTACTTGCGGAAGGGTTTACTACCGCCAGCCTCCCACAAGCATTCCGACCTCAATTTAGATAAAATTTTGCAATACGTCGGCATTCCTTCGGAGCCGAAACCGCACAACGCCCTAACCGGTGCAAAATTAGAAACGGAAGCATTCTATCGGTTAATTTATGAGAAAGGATTGTTTGATGAGTTTAAACAGTTTACTATTTCATTTTTATAGGAGTATGGATACCCATAATTTTAAAGAGGAAATCCAGTATAGTGAAGAACACAAGAAAGTCTTTAATAATTTTCGCTATCGGATGACGGGGCTGTACTACGTTTATAATTTTATAATAAGCCAGATTTCGGCTAGCCGAGGTGACAAGATACTAGATATCGGATGTGGTAACGGAAAATTATTGCGTTCCTTGTATGAAAAGTTTGGTAACGAGGTTCAGCTATACGGAATTGACCATACCGTGAGTATTATTCGGTCGGCTCATGAATTAAATAGTGATTTGCCGATAAAATTTAAGATAGCCAACATCGAAGATATACCGTATATGGACGGAACTTTTGATTGGGTCATATGCACATTTGTTGCTCATCATATGACCACTGACGGTAAAGCTGCGATTATACAGCAAGCACGGAGGGTATTAAAGAGAGGGGGGAAACTAATAATAACCGACTTAGGAATGCCGCGACATATTTGGAGTCGTATATTCGCTTCAATTAATAGGTTCCGGTGCAGTATGTACGCAAAAAATAACATGGAAATAGTAGAACACTATATTCACGAAAAGAATATGAAAATAATTTTAAAAAAAACTCAGTTTGGGCTTATTGATCATATTATTGCCGAGCGCGTATATTAATGCGAATAAATGGGGGATTATAGTCTTGTGTGGATAAGTAGAGTTGTATTATGGGACGTCAGGAAGTATACTATTGAAGTAAAACCAGCCCACGCTGGTTTTTAGTATGTTCGAAAGTGTAAAGTTTCCAATAGGAAACACATTGTTGGTTTCAGAGTGCGTTTATATCAGCCTTTCGAAAAGTACAACAAATTATGTTTCAAATTTCAACCGGTATATTTTTTCTCGTTAGTGCAGCGTTTGGATTACCTGATGGAACAACAGCCATGACTACCATGAGTACTTCCTCTTTAGAAGACGGAATTACTTTTGATCAGTCGGTTCGTTGGTGGAAAGAAAGTAGCGGACTATTTTCTAACCCCGTCAGCTTGAGTGAATATGTTAGAGAGTATTTTAAGGATACACCGCTTCTTGCGGAAATTGCTCGATGTGAATCGGGGATAGCGCAGTTCGATATTAAAGGAAACGTCATCCGCGGAAATAAAAATTCATTGGATGTCGGGGTTATGCAGATTAATGAAAAGTATCATTTGAAGACTTCGGAAAAATTGGGTCTTGATATTCATACGTTAGATGGAAATCTTGCGTATGCAAAATGGCTTTACGATAATCTTGGAACCGATCCTTGGTACTTCTCAAAGAAGTGTTGGAAAATGTTCGATGCGGAAAAAGTTGCGATGTATTATTAATCGTAAGATTTAGAAAATAGAAGATTTATCCCAATGTAATATTCAAGTTCAAAAAAATCCGGCCGTGTGCCGGATTTTTTTTATTCACATCTAGAGCAGTGGGGAATATAGCCGATCTATAAAAAGCACATCGTACATTTGAAATGAGCGATGTGGGATTAAGTAGTATTTCAGTAATTACGTGCTATAAACACACTATGTGTATTTCAATAGATATCCTTTGGATCTACTATCCGAGGTGCGGTACGTATTGTGTAAGGCTTTGATATTACAAACCGGTAATAATAATGTTATTGATTATTACTACGTTCAACGGCGTATATATACTATAAATAATATGTTCAGGACATTACTTAAGAAAATATTGTGCGACATGAAAGTGGTACAAATAGTAAAGTAATTAATATAAACATATAGTAGATTTATTACAGATTATATTCAAACAACGTATGTGTATGAGTAAATATTTACTGCGATCGATAGTAAATAACAATATTTAACCAAAATTCATATTCTGCTTACATAAATTACTTATAAACAATTATAGGTATATTAATGTACTTCCGGCCATATTATTGCGATTGGGCGTTTTAAAAGGGAATATAAGGGTACTAAGGTACAGGCCCGAACCATAGAGAACCCTGTTGTGGGACTTATAAAATACAACGGCACTATTATCTAACATAAATCAGAGCAAAAAAAAATTTTAATATTTTACTAATCCAACGTATATATGCGCATAAACATCCGGACGTGCAAATCTATAAATTGCATTTCTTTGTTGATAAATGAACGGGGGAGATGTACGTAATAACTTTGAATATATCGTGGGGTGCGTATTAGGTAGGTTGGGTGGTTGTATTATATGGTATGTCGCACAATATATCTTTTGCGACATGGATACTTAAAATATAGGGCGTGATGGTGTGTTTGATTAGTACCGCATATGTTAGCGTACATGTAAGGTGAAGCTCCGGTCTCTCGATTGTGATTTAATTATAAATTCCTATATCACCATCTGCTCGACTGATGAATATATTTTCTATGCATAATCCCCCGCTTAAAATATTTTAATAAAGTATTATTTTTTATTAAAAAAGAAAACCACCATCGCCGAAGCTTTGGTGGGATTTTTTGGTCTTTTCTGACCCTCTTTTGTTGGGGCTTTTAACCCCCATTTTCTCTTCGCACCAAGGTTTGGCCAACATCCCGGTGGTACCGATGACATCATTCCTATTGGTCGGTACGTCCTTTAGGAACTATCGCTGTTGTTAATTAGGAATCCGCGAAACGATTACCCTAACAAATATAGCGTATCATATGGATTATTCTAGTCAAGTATTTGAATATTTAATTTAAGAATTCGAATTGGGTTAATAATTAATACACGGCTTATTTCGGCCGTAATATGATCGTTTATACCAGTACTCACCAGGTATATAGACATGATTGAACGCACTTAAAAGCGGAAATTTTATTACCACTGTTTCGGTTCCATTTTTGTATGTATCTTTAGCTACAAACTAGCTATTAACCGACCCAATAGTGAAGAATATATTAGTATTGTGCCCTATTGAGCATTTCTATAGCAAATGAGATTGGTCGCCAGAGAACTCCGACAATAATTTTATTCCAAATAAAACTGGCCGGGATTACCAAAAATGTGTTCCAAACCCATTCCAAGCCGCTCCATATATAGGAAAAATTATCTGAAACCTCCGGTTTATGCATTATTGTTCTCAAGCTATATCCGAAATAACCCAAGATTATGAGTGTGATTACAATGAGTACTATGAGGCTAATTAAACCATTATTCATCCGTCTTAGGTCCTTTTTTGACTCTATGTGATGGATTGGTTTGTTCATTTGTAGTAAGTATAGGATGAATCTATCATCTTTTCAATTGGACTATGTTAATTACTTAAAAATTTAAAACAATTATACGTTAACTCGATCATTGCTTAAAACCATAATTTAAATGCCATTTTATCAAAAAAATGATTACAGAGGCTAATTTTAAAGATATTTAAGCGGATCAAGATACGCTTTGTAGTCGGCTACAGGCATTGTATATGTACCACCGCACGCCTTACTTGCACGATCCATAATTCGTACACCTTGTGTTGCATAAACGGTAAAATGAAGATGTGGGCCCGTTGAATAGCCGGTATTACCCGAATAGCCGATTGTATCGCCGACTCTCACATCTTGCCCCGCCTTTACCTTTATTAATGATAAATGACCGTATAGGGTCGATAATCCGTTGGCGTGCTGTACAAGAATCCATTTTCCATACGACGCGCCCGGACAAACGGTATCGGTGTTTCCGGTGCCGGTTATGATACCGCTTGAGGCTGCTTTTATCGGCGTACCCTGTGTTGCCGCAAAATCCACGCCATTATGTCCTTGGCCGTTATAAACAGCACTGTGAGCTAGAGCGAATTCGGTATTGCCAAATTTTTGAGTAATTTTAACGGAACTTAACGGCCACTTCAACACTCCGGAACCCGCCGCGGGGATTTTTGACGCATCTATTTCAAAATGAAGTTTCGATTCAAGATCGGCTAATTCCTGCTCGAACGCAATTTTAAGCGCCTGTTTTTCCGCAACTATTTTTTTAAAATTTGCTTCTTTGTTTTTTGTAACGGATAGAAGTGCGGATTTATCTTTTTTATTTTCTAATGCCAAAATTCGTCTGTCGTTTAGTGTTGAGTTTAATTCCAACAACTTGCTTTTCTGAATTTCACTTTGGCTTCGTTTCGCCTCAAGATCGAGTTTTAATATTTTAGTTAATTCAACTTTATTACGCACATTAGACTGTAACTCAATAAGCGATTCGTGTCGCTCGAGTGCGTTGCCGATGGATCCGTCACGAAGAAAGCTTTCAATAAACGAATCCGATTGCAGGTCACTGATGTCGCGCAATATTTTCGCGATTATGGCGCTATTTTCTTCGATATTTTGTTGCTTACTGTTTGCTTCAAGTGTTAGTTTTTGAATGCGTAAATTTGTCTCCTCGATATTAGCAACGGCCTCTCTGATTTGTGCGGAAATTTTTTTATTCAGCACATCGAGACTTGAAATTGTTTGTTCAAGCGTTTTCGATTCTTTACCTGTCGTCAAAATTTGTTTTTCGTATGCGGCAATTTCACTTTCAATTCCCCGAATTATTGCCGCACGTTCATCAATCTTTTGTTTTAAATCATCCACCACTGACGCCTGCAAGAGTAACGGATTTGTACTAATGGAAAAAATAATTACCGTCACGCCTAGTATGCGCAGTGCGTGATTTTTTATAATTTCCGTAAGTTTTTTCAAAGAAGTTTGATGGTATTTTCAAGTCTGATAATCGTCTCCTCTTTGCCGAAGATTTCGATAAGGGTGAACGGGTCGGGAGATTTTTCCTGTCCAGATAGTGATACGCGTAACGGCCAAAGCACGGCTCCCCTGCCCTCCTTTTCTGCAAAAGGCCACAGTGCCTCCTTGATTTTATCTTTTGTATAATCTGATTCCGGAACGGTTTTTAAAATATCAGACACGGTAATAAGTCGTTCTTTTATTTTTTGAAAATCGTTTTCAGTTTTCCATGCCAATAATTCTTTTTTTATAACCGGGCAATTGAAAAAATATTGTAATTCATTATTCTTTACCATATCTTCTAATTCTCCGAAACGTGAAATTCTTTCGACGATTAACGGGGTTATTTTTCGAAGTATTTCGGAATTGTAATTATGCGGCGCCAAAGTTTCTGAAACATATTTAAAGAGAGTTTCCTGTGGCAGAAGTTTAATATATTCTTTATTAAACCAATTGAGTTTTTCGATATTAAAAATAGCCGCTGATTTTTGAACCTGGTTTAAATCAAAAAGTTTAATTAATTCCTCAACGTTATAAAGCTCTCTCTCACCACCGGGATTCCATCCTAAAAACGCCAGATAGTTAATAACGGCTTCAGGTAGATATCCCATTTTGCGGTACTCTGTAATTGGTAAAGCACCTTTCCTTTTGGACATTTTTGTCCTATCAGGAGACAACAATAACGGAATATGAGCATAGTGTGGCGCCATCAAACCCAATGCCTCATATATAAGTATATGCCGTGGAGTGTTCGAAATATGGTCTTCACCGCGAATAATATGAGTAATTTCTGACAATGCGTCATCTATTACTACTACAAGATGAAAAACAGGCTCCGTCATGCTTCTTGCTATAACAAAATCACCCAAATCGGTAGTGTCAAACTCGATATCACCACGAATAAGGTCGGTAAACTTTACTTTCTTGTTAGGGTTCTTGAATCGTATAACCTCCGAGCGGTCTCCTGGTTCTTTTGGTATTTCTTTTGAAATGTACGCATTACCTGAATCCAATAGTTTTTGAATGTACGTACCATAAAGTAATGTTCTATCGGACTGTCTGCAAAAATCATCATAAGTAAGGCCAAGCCATTTAAGACTATCTATAATATTATCCTCATATTCTTTTTTTGACCGTTCCTTATCTGTATCCTCAATGCGCAGAATAAATTTACCGCCTTTTTGGCGGGCATACATGTATGAAAATAATGCCGTTCTATAGTTGCCTGCGTGTAAATATCCGGTAGGACTTGGGGCAAAACGAGTTATAACTTTAGTAGTATTCATGCTCTGAATAGTAGCATAATGTATGTTTTTTTTCATCAGATAACCGGAATAGTACGCCGTATTGAAGCGTTCTAGAAAAATCGTATATCGATTTGACTAATTTTCGTGCTCAAGAGCTATTTCAAGAATTTGTCGAGCTATTTTATTGGCAGCGTCTAACTTTGCAAATTGTAAGGCCTGCTGTTTCATAAAAGCCAATTTTTCGGTATTTTGTATGAGGTGGTCGATTTGAAGAGTGAATATGCTTGCATTAAGGTTGATTTCCTCAATGACAATTGCGGCGCCGGTGCGAGCATAATTGAACGCATTCTTGCGTTGATGATCGCCATTTGAATCAGTAATTGGAATAATTATAGAAGGAATACCCCAGGCGGCTATTTCGAAAATTGCAGATCCCGCCCGTGAAATAACCAGACTAGCAACCGAAGCCGCCATCCGCATCCCAAGATCGTCGATATAGTCAAAGCATTTGTAGCGATCTTTATTAGAATTGTTAAGCAATATTGCCTTGGAGAGCGTGTTAACCTCGTTGAAGTGAATACGACCGGTTTGGTGGATAATTTGATAATTCTTTACCAAATCAGGAAGACAGGTCATTACAATATCATTAATGGTCTTGGCACCCAGTGATCCGCCTATTATAAGGAGAATTGGAATACCTTCCTCTAGTTTTAAATATTGATACGCTCCCTCGACGCCGGTACCGAGAATACCGCTTCGGACGGGATTGCCGGTATAGGCAACTTTGTCTTTCGGAAAAAAATCAGCCGATTCGGGGTACGAAATTGCTATTCTACGGGCAAATTTCGATGCCCACAGGCTTACTTTTCCGGGAGTACTATCTGATTCGTGAATTATTACCGGTATACGCAATAATCGTGCGGCAAATAACGCCGGAAAACTTGCGTATCCGCCCTTACCGAATACAACGTCAGGATAAATTGAAAAAATAAGAATGACTGATTTAACAATTCCCCACGCGGTTTTAAATACATCCGTAATATTTAACAATGAAAAATATCGTCTTCTTTTACCTGCCGGTGCTTTGAGGAATTTTATATTATTTTCATAAAGCATTTTGGAATCGTACGGTCCATCCGACATAAAGTAGATTTTTGCTTCCATCAATTTCCATTCGCGCATGAGCGAGTTGATTTGTTCAACAATGGCAATAATCGGATAAAAATGTCCGCCCGTACCGCCTCCTGTTAGTAATATCTTCATGTGGATTAAAATTATACAATTATTGATTTCTTTTGATATTTCGAAACATTAATTACGATTCCTACCGCAGCCATTCCAAACAGCATTGCCGTACCGCCCTGACTGACGAACATCAGCGGGAGTCCTGAAAGTGGTATCAATCCAAGTGTTGAACATATGTTAATAAATGACTGGCATACTATAAGAATCACGATTCCCACAGTTAAAAGTTTTCCAAATGAATCACTTGCCCGCAGTGCGATTTGCAATCCCTTAATACTAAATAATACAAATAAAATAGTTATAATTGCGGTTCCGATAAATCCAAATTCTTCACCTGCGACGGCAAAAATTGAATCGCTTCGAGATTCGGGCAAATAATTAAATTTTTGAATACTTTGACCGAAACCTCTTCCGGTAATTCCGCCTGACCCGATTGCGATAAGTGATTGCTGTATTTGCCAGCTTGTTGTCAGTGCGTTTGATGCCGGATCAAAAAAAGTCAGCACACGCTGTTTAAGATATGGCCTCATTGTAATCAGTCCTGCTAGCCCGACGAGACCAATCATGGCAATTATAAGAAAGTGAGACCATTTACCTCCTGCGGCAACATACATAGACAGTGACGCGCACACAATGACGACAAACGTATCCGTATCGGGCTGAAGCAACATGACAATACCGGTAATTGAGAGAACAATAATGAGAGGCAAGGTTCCGTATTTGAAGGTACGAACACGGTCTTTAACACTTGCAAACCAAGCGGCAATATAAATGATAGTGCTTAATTTTAATAATTCCGCCGGTTGAAATGTTGTAAAGCCGAGATTAATCCAACGTTTTGCCCCGTTGACTTCGCCCAGCCCTATAACAGGAACAAATACAAGTATTGTCGTAATAAGGCTCGCGATAAAAAAATATAAAGCAACTTCACGAATACGGTGGTAGTCAATTCGAGATGTAATTCCTAGTGCAATAGAACCGAAGACAACGCCAAACAAAATCTGTTTGAAAACAATTGACGTAAAATTATCTCCTCCTTTTGCCAAAACGCCCATCGACGCGGATATAAAAATTATCAAACCTGCCAATACAAGAATGAATGTCGTTGCTATAAAAACTTTGTCCGCTTTCAGTGGTTTCATGGTTATATGAGCGCGAGAATTATTCCCGCGATTCCAAAAATAATTGATATAACCCAATATCGCATAGTCACTTTGTATGAAGGCCAGCCAATTGCCTCAAAGTGATGATGAAGCGGTGCAATGCGAAACACTTTTTTACCGTTCCTTAATTTTTTTGAAAGTATTTGAATAATATTTGAAAGCGACGAAATAATAAGCGGAGCCGCGATAATTGGAAGAACGATTATTCCCCTTCCGTCGCCGAGCGTGTCGGTCATAAAGGCAATAATAGCAAGCGTTATTGTAAGTGACATACTGCCCGTTTCAGACATATAGAAACGCGCGGGAGGAATATTGAACCATAAAAAAGCCAAAATTCCGCCAACAACAACAAGACAAAAAGCGGCAAGATCAATCTGATTTTGGTATACAGCTATCACTCCGTAGGCTGCGTATGCTATGGCGAAAATTCCTCCCGCTAATCCGTCAATCCCATCAATCACTCCTCCCGAATAAATGGCCAAGACCACAAGCACAAAGAAAGGAATAAAAAGCCACCCAAGATGAAATTCCCCAATTGAAGGAAACCAAATTCCTGAAATGTCTAATTTCACATAAAACCATAATGCAATACTAATGGCGACCAAGCCGACTATAATTAATCTTTTTTTGAGCGATAGTCCTCCGGCAATGTGGGAGCCATTGCCTCTTATTTCCAAATAATCGTCTACAAGTCCGACAATCGCACCCAAAAGTAACGTTGAAAAAGGAATCCATGTCTGGCCGCGTGAAAAAAAAGCGACCTTGTGCATCAAGTCGGTCGGAAAGATTATTGATAATATCCAAATAATGATTACGGTACTCAAGGCTGATCCCCAAATAACAACACCTCCCATTCGCGGGGTTTTTGTTTCGTCGCTATTTGCACCCATTGCGCAATCATTTTGGCGGAGTTTATTGAACTCTTCCGCGTCCTTGCCGTCGATAGTAAGTTTCCCGCTTTTCTGTTTCCACATTTTATGACGATACAAAAATTTGGACCAAGACGGAGTCATGGCAATACCAATCAAAAATGAAATTGTGGCCGGAATGAAAACCTTTACAATATCTGCAATCATAGATTTGTATAGTATAAAACAAAAATGGCCGAAATAAAAGCTCAATACTGCATATCTTACATATAACTAAAGTAGTGCCCGGAATGAATTACTATTCAATTTCAATACCTATAATACATAATAATTCCGGCTTACGGGTCACATGTGCACCGCGATCCGTTATTGCAACGTCGCGTCGCTCAATGCGCTTAATCGTTGTTTTAAAATAGCCTCATTTTCGGCCATAAAATATGCTTTAGTTGTTGAAGCAAGCATCTCAATGTCGGTAAATCGCCCGTTTTTGGAAGAACCGAGCACGACTACTGTGATAGGAGTATCAGTCGCAAACATATATGTAATTGCCAAATTTCCGCCCGCCAAATCGGTATAACCGGTTTTTGAACCGACGAGGCCGGGCAAATTTCGTATACTCTTATTTGAATTTACAACGTGATGGACGGTGGAAGAAGAATATATATCAATTCGTTCTTCTGTCGTAGACTTAAATATTTCGCCAAAATTTTGAACCGCAAAATCCATTAATTTTACAATATCCTGAGCAGATCCGTAACTGCCGGCAATATCACCATTTTCATCAAGTCCCGTTGAATTTACAAAGTATGTTTCCCTGACGCCGATTTTCTTCGCTATCTTGTTCATCTCGCTGACAAATCTTTTTCTCCCCACGGCAAGGTCGTTTGTATTTTCCGTAAGCGAGCCGACGACGGACGCAATAGCAAACGCGCTGTCGTTGGACGAACGAACAAGCATAAGCTTGAGCAAATCATGCAATGAAAATGTTTCTTTGGCATTGATACCGCTTACTTCTTCGTGACCGATAAATGACGAATCAAAAGGAATTGTCGTCGATGCGGATACAAGTGAAAGTGCTGTAATTGCCGTCATTATTTTTGTAAGCGATGCAAGCGGTAATTGTTTTCTTGAATTATATTCATAAAGAAATCGATTTTGTTTGCCGTCAAAAACAGCCGCGCTTTTCGCTTCCAGCTTTAAAAAAATATAGGGACTTATAAAAACCGGCGCCACTTCCTGCTTCACTAGTGGTATTACCGTGCTATTTTTCCAGTGCTGTTCAATGACAAAAAAAAGGAAAACAGAATCCGCCAAAATGAGTGCGGTAATAACGTTTTGCCAAAAGGACAGCCTATTTATTCGTTTTTTCGTCTTTTCCGACATGGTATGTATTGTCTATATCGGACAGGCTTGTGTCAATTGGTTTTTCGATTGATTCATTGTCTGGTTTGATTGTATTTTGGCTTAAAGCATCAGCCTTATCCGATTGAATATCCGAAGCGGTCTCATCGCCACAATTATTTAATTGTTTCAAAGTTTCCTCGTAATCCGGTAAATCACAGACCGACGATAACCCCATAAATGAAAGTGTTCCGATGGTGGGCCTATAAAGAAAACTGCGCTTATTATCGGTGTCATCTATTTTCTCAATAAGACCTCGTATGAGAAGATTTCTTACGATAAAGGCCGAATTTACACCACGAATATAATCTATTTCACGCCGTGAAATCGGATGTTTATACAAAACGATAGCTAAAGTTTCAAGCCCCGCCTTGCCCAGATCTTTACTAATTTCATCCCGATGAAGAGTTTCTATGATTTGGGACGCTTCCGCGGCAGTCGCAAGCACTACAGAACCATCAGTTTTAATAAGTGTCACTCCCCTATTTTTTAATTGGGACTCCAGTTCCGCAATCCCAAGCAGAATCTCTTCATTTGTAACCGAACAAAGTTTCGACAGGTCCTTTATTTCTACGGGTTCACCTTTCCAAAAAAGAATAGCTTCGATTGTGTTAGATAAGTTCATGATGTATATATTTATTCGTATCGCGGGACATTTAATGTTTCAGTTTCGATCATTATATCATCCGTGCGATGTTCCTGACTGACCCGAATTAATCCCTGTTTAACCAGTTCCAGTAATGCCAGAAATCCGACAATCACGTTGACTTTTTGTTCTTTGCCGACTTTTGCAAATTCCCGAAAACTCATCCGCAAGCTATTAGACACTCTCACCGTAAGATCTTCTATCATATGCTCCAGACTTATCACGTTTTGAACGACCGCTTTCGGTAATACTTCCGGTTTTGGTATCTCACGTATCATGTGCAGAAGCGTCTCAGCAATATTGGAAACCGTAATGGAAATATCCGGAGAAAATAACGGTTCGCGTTTTCTTCCTTCAGGCGGATAAAACGGCCTTGATCCGTATAATTTTTCGACAATTATAGCCCGATCCTTAATGATTTTATATATTTTGAGACGTCGCTCAAGATCTTCAATATTGCCCTGTTCCTCGCTTGTAAGACTCAGATTTGGCAATAATGATTTAGATTTAATCAGAACCAACGTAGAGGCAACTAGGATAAAATTAGCCGAATCCTCCATAGGAATAGCGTTGTGGTGCTCTAAGTGTTGAATATAATCGTCGGCTATTTTTGCGAGCGATATTTCATTTATAAATAATTTCCTTTTTTCTACAAGCGAAAGCAAAAGTTCCAGCGGACCCTCAAACACGTCAGTTTTAATTTTGAACAATTTTTGCTCCGCCACTATATAAGTATAACAAACATTTCCCCGCTCGTGAAAGAAATCGGGGAAATGTTATAAATACTTATATAATGTAAACTTGATACAAGATACAGATCTGCGGAAAAAGTTTACCTTAATTTTGTATTTTTATACCCAATTCTCTCAATTGTTCCGGCATTACGTCCGAAGGGGCGCCCATCATTAAGTCGCGGCCTTCTCCTGTTTTTGGAAAAGCAATGACTTCGCGAATGTTCGGTTCGTTTTCAAGAAATGTCAGAAGACGGTCAAAACCCCACGCCATTCCTCCGTGTGGCGGAGTACCTGAACCAAGCGCGGACAACATATGACCAAAATTCTTGTCGATGCGTTCGTCAGTATAACCCATTATTCTAAAGACCGTTCGCAGTGCTTCCGGCGTATGGTTTCTGATGCTTCCCCCGCCGATTTCCGCCCCATTCAAAACCATATCATACTGAGTGGTCATGATTGAGCTGATATTCTTTTGTGCCATCAAATCCACCATACACTCGGGTGTCGGGGCTGAAAAAGGATTATGTGTAAACGTCCAATTTGGACCGCCGTCATCTCTGGCTTTACCTTTTTCATCGATTTCGAAAAATGGCCAATCAATAACCCACAGAAAAGCGAGTAAATCAGGGTCATTTTTATCATTTCGTATGTCCGGTTTGTCGACACCGTATTTTTCCATTGCATCTTTGTAGGACATTCGAGGAAACGGAATTTGTTGAATCTTCTTGTTCGGATAAAGTGCTGTAATAAGGCCAATCATGACTTTTTCATTGATAGCCATCACGTCTTCCTGCTCGACAAAACTCATTTCCATGTCCATCTGTGTAAATTCCGGCTGTCTATCGCCTCGGCCGTCTTCGTCGCGCATACAGCGGGCAAATTGAAAATATCGCTCAAAACCGGCTGTCATAAGAAGTTGTTTATATTGCTGTGGGGATTGCGGCAATGAAAAAAACTTACCGTGTTCAATTCTTGACGGCACAATAAAATCTCGTGAACCTTCCGGTGTAGTTGCGGATAGTAATGGAGTTTCAATTTCCCTAAATCCCTCTTTATCAAAGACATTTCGAACATGCAACATTACCTTGTGTCGGTTTATAATGTTTTTCTGAAGTCGCGGTCTGCGCAAATCTTGATAACGATATTTAAGTCGAACTTCTTCACTTACTTCTCGTCCGTCATCGCGAACATCAATCGGTGGTGTTGTTGCTTCATTTAATATTGTTACATCAAGAATTTCAATTTCGACTTCACCGTTTGGCTCCTTTGTATTTACCAGTTTTGGCGGTCGAGGATTTACTTTTCCCTGAACTTTTATGACCCACTCACCTCGTAATTTTTGGCATACTTCGCTTGCTTCTTTATGGTTCGGCAATGCGACCATTTGTACTTTTCCCGAAACATCACGAAGGTCGATAAAAATGAGTTTTCCGTGATCGCGTCGAATATCCACCCATCCGGCGATGGTAATTTCCTGACCCAAATGAGTTTTTATCTCTGAAATGAGAATTCTATTTTTCATATTAATATTTACACATCTAATAAAAAATCACCCTTGCAGATACGCCAAATTTTGGCGAAACTGCAAGGGCGATCATTCTTTGACCACGGTGCCACCTTGTTTTGTTCTTATTCGTTTATGAACGAATTTGGCGATTACGGACCATACCGTCGGAGTCTAGTCCCCTATTTTAGGGTTTCTTTCCGAAGCTCGGCCTTGTTATGGCGTCACAGCTTTCACCTAATAATATCGTATGGAACGACAATAGAGTATATTGACAATATGCAATATTACTATCTTATTTTATATCTGTTCCGACTAATTTTCGCACAAGGTTCATTTTCTTAACAGCCCGTTCTTTTGCTATTTTTGCACCTTCCTCAAGTAATGAAATTATGTATGAAGGGTTTTTCAGAAGTTCATTCTTTTTCTCTCGAATCGGCAAAATCATTCGTTCCATACTTGCCAATAATATTTCTTTGGATTCTTTATAGCCAATTTCGCCTTTTATGTATCGCCCGCCGAGAGTCGATAACTCATCGGAAGTCGCGAATAGTTTGTGAAGAGCAAACACATTGCATTCATCGGGATTTTTCGGATCCGCAACACCTTTTGAATCCGTCGGTATAGACATGACCACCTTTTTTAGCTCCTCATATGTTGCAAATAATTCGATAGTATTATTGTAACTCTTGCTCATTTTTTGGCCGTCGGTTCCTCTGATAGATTCAAGGTCTTTGATAAGAATTGGTTCGGGCATTTTAAATGCCTGGCCGAAAATTCGATTAAATTTTTCAGCGGTATCGCGAGCGTACTCAACATGTTGTTTCTGATCAAGGCCGACCGGTACAACATCCGCATCCTGAATTAAGATATCAGCGGCCATGAGCATTGGGTAATCAAATGTGCCGACGTTGATTTCTTTATTTTTTGCCATAGCATCTTTATACGCATGAGCACGCTCGAGATACGGCATGGTCGTAATGCAGTTAAAAATCCAACCAAGCTCAAAAACTTCCGCAATGTCGGATTGTTTGAACAAGCATACATTCTCCGGTTTAAGCCCCGCAGCAAGATATGATGCCGCCAAATCAATTATGTTTTGCTTCATAGTATCGGCGTTCTGAACGGTTGTCATGGCATGATAATCGGCAATGAATACATAATTGTCATATGTATCCTGCATATCTATAAATTGTTTTACCGCCCCAAAATAATTGCCAACATGTAACTTACCGGTCGGTTTTACGCCCGACAATAGTACTTTTTTGCTTGTATTCATGGAGTTATAGTATCAAATCCCAAGCTCACTTACAAATACCGCAAAAGTATATATGCTCTATATTATCACCGGCTAATTACGCAACAGCGTCCAATTCAACAAAGAATGTGGACCCCTTGCCCTCGCCGGGAGATTCCGCCCAGATTTTCCCGTGATGACCTTTTACCATTTCTTTTGCGACATACAAACCAAGCCCGCTCCCTGAAATATGTGTTTCTTCACCAATTTTTTCCGCACGAGAAAACTTTTTAAATATGTGTGAAATAGTTTCGTTCGACATTCCGATTCCGGTATCGCTAATTTTGAAAATTATTTTTTCACCGGCTAGCTTAGTACTAATTTTAATTTCACCATCTTGCGTGTATTTAATCGCATTTTCAATCAAGTTGTGAAATATTTGCCGAATTTTTTCTTTGTCTCCGTGAATCATACATGTATTCCCGCATGTTACATCATAGAGTAATTTCGCTTTAGTTTTTGATAAAGACTGTTTCATGTCGTCAATAATTGCGTTAACAAGCTCATCAATATTGAATAGTGAATATTGATACGATATATGAAAACCGTCCATTTTTGACGTATTCAAAAAATCTTCAACTATAGACACGAGGGACTGGCTCAGTTGATACATTTTTGTCAGCGGTTCTTTTAGCTTATCCGGCAATTCACCATAATCACCCTCAAATATCATTGAAGTGTAGCCCTTAATTGACGTGAGAGGTCCTCGTATTTGGTGTGTTGCCAACGATAAAAATTTTGTTTTTTGTCTGTCGATTTCTATAAGTGATGCATTTACTGTTTTCAGTTTATCAAATGTTGCTTTCATATCAATCGTCAGCTGATCAACTCTCCGCCTTTCAATTACTTCCTTTAATACGCTCTGAACCAGTAAAATTCCGATAAACAAAAGCGACAGTAAATAGACGAGATTTGTGACTTGTACTTGCCACGTATCTGAAAGTAAAAACTTTATCAAAAAATACATCCAAACGCCAAAGGAAATAATCTCGGTAATTACCACTTTCAAATCAAAAAGATGATACCGAATTATGGCAATAAATATAGATATAACAAGGACTGAAGAAAATAACGGCCCGAGCCATGTATAGGTATAAATCCCGAGACTTGGAAACACCAATTCACTCATGAGTGCCGGTGCGGTCGATAAGACAGAACCGAGCATAATAAGTCGAACTTGGCTTCGTGTATGCGAATCCGTTGAAAGCTGATACTGTTTTGCCAAAAAGAAATATCCGAATATCAAATAAAATAGTATGGTGCACAAATAGACGTAGCTACCATAATCAGATCGAATAATAACCTCATTTTCCGGACCTAAAATAAAATCTGAAAACGAAAGAAAGAAAACGATTATTATAAAAGGAATTGTGGTAAATGTAAGGATAAATTTACCCTTTAAAATTCTGCGCGGAAATACCGTAGAAAAATAGAAAAACAGGGTAACGACAGAAAGAGCCATAATATGCGCAGCTCCGAGCCAACTCAACATCGGAATAATGACATCGGAATAATAGCCTATCGATACAAATCCCCATGCGGCAACCGATGTTGCAATGAGTGTAAATAACGTCAATGCTATCCTCTTATTCCCGCGAATAAGAATAATAATACACAGTAATGCATTGAGTCCGACAATAAAATAAAGTAATGGAACGTACATAGTGTATATTAATTTTCAGTTTTTAAAATTGGTAGCGAAACAAAAAACTGAGAACCCAATCCCGGACCGCCTGATTCGACCCATATACGACCTCCATGGGCTTTAATGATTTCTGATGCAATATAGAGACTGAGTCCGCTTCCGGATGTGTTTGTAATATTAGCGTTTGACGCTCGGATAAATTGACGAAATAAATTCTCTTTAATTTCATCGGGAATTCCAATACCCGTGTCGGAAATACAAGCAACGGCATTGTTATTATGTATGGTTAGAGATGCATTTATTGTCCCCGAGAGCGTATATTGAAGTGCGTTTTCGAAAATTATGTTAAAGATTTTTTTTATTTTTTCACTATCCGCTTTAACGATTATTTTGGGTGTCGTCTGTATCTCTTCGGTAATAATCAGCTTGTGCTGTCGTGATTCATCCATATGATCACTGACAACTTTTCTCAGCACGTCCGCCAATACCACATCCGAAAAATCATACACTATTTTTCCCTGTTCTATTTTTGAAACGTTTAAAAATTGATCGACAATAGTTGTCAGTGATTTTGCCGAATCAAAAATTTTATTTATAGGATCCAACAAATTTGAGTTAATAAGTCCGAAATCTTTCTCCAATACCAATGAAGCATAGCCACGAATAGCGGCAAGTGGTCCCCTGATCTGATGTGTCGCAAGCGATAGAAATTCAGTTTTTAGACGGTCGAGTTCCTGAAGTTTACCGTTTGAAGACGCGAGAACTGAGTTGGCATGTTTAATACTTTCAACCAATGTGGCAGCATGCTCGCGCTGTTTGATTTCCAACAAAATATTTCTTAGTAAAAGAATTCCAAAAATTAATACAACACTTAACAGTACAAAATTCTCAATTAACTCCGAGGAGTTCTGTGAAATAATCGCTTTAAATATTGTGAAAAACCACAGACACATTATTAATAACTCGACACCGACGATCTTTATGTCAAACAACTGATAACGAAGAATGGCGATAAAGATTACCAGCACACTAATTGCCGTAAAGAACGGTCCCATCCAGGTATAGGAAAATATTCCGATGGCGGGCAATGCAAAATCGGTAATGAAGGCCGGCGAGGCAGACAAAAGCAAACCTACAATAATAAACCAAATCTGCTTTCGAGTGTTTGCGGAGTCTACCCGTCGCGACTGTCTCCACAAAAAATAAAATCCCATTATAAAATAGAAAAGTAGCGACGCCACAAACGGTATGTATCCAATTTCTAACTTGTAAATATACGGACTTATAATTCTAAAAATATTATCCGTAAAAAGAATTAATCCGGTAACGCACGCCCACGGAATTATCGACAGTATAATGATCCATGACTTCCTAACAATTCGTTTCGGAAAATATATAGCAAAATAGTAAAACAACATTGCTGTTGAAAGCGATGCGACATGAGAATTTACCAGCCACATGTTCAAATGCGATAAATCGCTAGCCTGCAAATAACCGATTTTTGAAAAGGCCCACGTAGCTGAGGCACATGCAATAAGGGCGAATAATCCGTAGCTTGTATTCTTGCTTTCTCGTACCACAATTACCACGGATAAAACAAGGTTTATTGCAATTATGATATAAAGTAATGCGATTATGTAAATCATTGTGTTTTTTGTATCATTGGCGCTTCCGAAAGTTCGATTATAAATGTGGAACCCTTGCCTTCCCCCGGAGATTCCGCCCAAATCTTTCCCTTATGAGCGTCGATAATTTGTTTTGCCAAATACAGTCCGAGACCGTTACCCTTTATTTGCGCCCGTTCTGTATTTTCCGCCCGACTCCATTTTTTGAATAATAAAGGCATTACATCAGGTGCAATACCAATTCCGTCGTCCGCTATCTTAATCCGTATTTTATTATCATCTGCTTCAAGTGATATTTTTATGTGTCCGACGGGCGCGTATTTAATTGAGTTATCGATCACGTTGTATAACACTTCCAGAAGCGTTGACCGATCTACCATAGATATCCATGAGCTTTCTTGTCCCGGTGGAACAAAGGTTATTGATACTCCGGCATTATCAGCCGACGCCTTAAGACTAATAAGTACGGTCGCAATCAAGTCATTAAGATTAATATTTACAAAATCATATTTAATGACACCGAGTTCCAGCTTTGATTTATTTAGATACAAGCCAATCAGAGCAACTACATCAGTTCCACGGACTAGTATTTGGCGAGCCGCGTCTCTCATTGATTGAGAAATTTCACCATAATCGCCGTCCAAAATATTTGACGCAACTCCCTTCACTGCAGTAAGCGGACCTCTGATTTCGTGAGATGCAAAAGACATAAATTCATTAAGACGAACATTTGCTTTTTTTAATTCTTTGGCTTGATCTTCAATCGTTAGGAGGTATTTTAGCTGTTTTTTAACGGTGGAAACGAGTAAAATACCGAGAATTACTATAAGCAACAGTAAAGAGCTATTCATCATAAATTCCCGGCTATTTGACGACATAAACGTCCTAATGAGCAACAAAATCCAGATGACCGATACAAGAATCTGCGAGGTAATCAGTTTAATGTTAAATAAATTGTACCTCATCATCGCAACGGCTATAGTTGCAGGATACAATGAATATAAAATGAGCGGATACGGCGGAATAGGAATATTAAAAGTTATAAAAAATACACTTCCTCCTCCGATAAAACCAAATAGCGAGGAAAAAAATATAAATTTGTTTCGTAAATTCTCTTCAGGCTTCGCAGTTTTAATATACGCCAACAATACCCATCCGGAATACAGCACCAGCAGAAAAAAATATACCGCAAAAGCCAAGTACAAAGGGCCCGCATTGCAGACATAATTAAAAGTGAATTTCGGAATAACATCATTAACAAAATACGAACTATAATTTGCAACCGAAAAGAAAACAGTCAGTGAAGAAACCGTGTAAAGAGAATACTTGAATTTTTCGTATTGATGAGTAAATGAAATAATAAACTGGAAATATAACAGCGGAATAAGTATTGCGCCGGCGTGAAGAACCCAATTAGCCTGCCACGCAACTTCCTTTGATGTGGCGGTAATCATAGTCAAATAACCGAAGCTCCATATTGCAGAACAAATATTGAGTGCGAGCCACGCTTTATTTTCTCTTTTTTGGCGATTGTTGAAATAAACTCCGGCACCTGACAACAAGGCGATGACTCCGCCTAAAAATAGTGAAATATTAAAATAATTTAAGAAAATTGAATTCACTTATATTTATAATAATGTTTATTTCCCAACACGCTGGCTTCCGGGTGAGCCGTAAAAAATTCCGCCAATTCACTCAGGCTGGAATATACAATATTCGTACCGTGGTGCGGTTCGATATGAACATCTCCGCTGTATGTTTCGTGTCTCAATAACGCATCCTGAAATACTTCAAGCTTCCCTTGTATTGCGTATATCGCGGACTGTGGTGACGAACATGCAACGTGAGGATTACGAATTCCGTGCGCAAACCATCCCTGCGGAATAAAAGCCGGGTCAATATAACCGTGCCAATGACTGATAGAAAAACCTTCACCCACAGCACGTGTCGCAAATGCATTTGTCTTATCAAGAAACGCAAATATGGACGCGATTATTGCATTACCAACTGCGTGAGCTAGAATTACTCTGGTATCAAACGATGTACGATAGTCATTCGACAGAACAAGACCTTTTGGAGTTTGAATAAGCATTTTACCGTTTGATAATCCCATTTTTACAAGATCTTTTTCCGGAACTATGTGCGTTTTATCGCATCCCGACCTCTGAGTAAGAACCCAAATATCAGGTACGTGCATTACGTACCTGCCCTTTTCCGAAACGGATACGATAACATAAAGCATTTCACTAACATAAAAATAATCGGTATCTGCGGGGATTTCCGCCGAAAGAATTTTTGACGCATCGTCAAACGGAATTAATTCAGATATTTGTATCGGCATTTGGTGAGCCAAAAAACCATAACTCATACCGTTTCGGTTATCGAGATGGATTTTCCCAATCCATTTGTACAAATTATTTCTAAACGGCAGTGTATCTATCTGTTTTCCTTTTGGATACAAATTTGTACTTTCGAGTAGTGTTCCGCTGGCAACCAAATCTTCAGTAAAAGGCTTGTGCAAATCGTCCAACGGATTAAATTGTTCTCGAAGTATCGTAAACTCTTTAAATTTAACCGGTCGAATTGGAGCAACAATTTTCGGAATGAGCGCGTGAAGTACGGCGTGCTTAAACTCTGTTTCTTCCATGCTATAAATCGGATGTGATGCGTTAAAATTATACAAAATCCATGCATTTTCTTTAACACCAATAACAATATTGGTCATATTGTATGCAAATAAATTCATTGCGGTGTCAAAATGTTCCATAAAACTGGAATCTTCTGAAATATTTTTTGGCCAATCGAGAATCGTGATTACCGAGCTTTCCGTAAAACTCGACGTGTTATCCATTGGAAGATTCGATGTTTCATTTTCGCCAAGAGCTATAACCGAAATGCCTTTTTTGATTTTATTGCGCCTCCAGACAGTGCGAAGAATTGAAAACGGTACGTACGGATTTTTGTGTCGCAAACGAAATACCGTTTCAAATGCAACAATTACATTATTGATGCAAATCTTAAAAGTCCGCTTCATAACCTTTGACATCGGAATACGTTCAAGCGATTTTTCGTACGGAATTATATTGACTTTTACCTCTTGCATAACCCGCTCCAGATGACGCGTAAATGAAATTACATTCGGACTAACCGTACTCTCATTATACGGATAAAACGTAATATTTAGTTTATCCGCCATTGCATCCGGCGTTAAAACAACCTTTTCAGATAATGCGAGAATTTTCTCGATTGCAGTTTGACTTAACATTATTGTATTATATCATTTTTTTGAATTCATATGAATTAAGCTGTGGATAGAATATGACGCTGTTTAATGAGGTGTGTGTAAGTATAGTTTTGATATTAAATCCAATACTATTCGGTAAATACGAAATTTCCGTCCATTCGCGCAGGAAGTTTGAATCGTAAAGTTTCAGTACCCCGATTGGTTTGTTTTTTCGTGAAGACACTTGCCAGCCCACTGTTCAACACAATGCTGAAGATTATTGCGACGATCATGACGCAGACTCCAGAATGTCGAGGAACGGGTTGAAATAGTTGCTGTCTTTTTCAATCACGCCTTTCAGCCATTTTCCGCCTGTTTCGGAACGCTTCACGTCGCCAAAGCGCCCCTTGCCA
>CAJBMK010000065.1 GCA_903954165.1 uncultured bacterium
CCACAATACCAAATGAAGCTATCCAAGCAGTGGAGAGGGCACTGAACAATCGCCCTAGGAAGAGGCTTGGATGGAGGACACCATTAGAAACCTTTAACCGTCAGAGTGTTGCACTTCAATGTTGAATGTACCCGTGCTAAATTTGACTTACGATAAGATTTGTTATAAAATACTTCCCAGCAAAAAAAGAACTTTTTATAACAATTAACAGGGGTTGTTGGTGAAAATTACCTATCTAAATATTTGTACAGACCGAATTAACAGACCTGCTCTCGAGAGGGTCTTCAGCCATGTTTGTGAAAAATGTGGTTTCAATCAACACAGAGTAGAAATACAATGTATTGGTGGTAAGAGGGCTGTAGCGTTTAAGGGTGATGGAATAAAACTCATTCGCCCAAACAAGCACGCTGTTCAACTCTACGTGGGTTACACTGAAGATACATTTGAAGTGTATTTCAGATTGACGAAGCCGAACAATAACGAACACACGAAAGGCTCGGTGCTTTTCAACGAGATGCAAAAATATTTGGGTGGAGAAACATTTATTTTGCCGAAAGATACCGAAGTCGAGTTGAAAAATTCTACTGATGCGGTACTCGTTCCTCAGAACAAACCTCATAACCAAGAAGTTCATACTTCGTTTGCGCTCCCGCTAAGCGATTTTCCTGAATCGGAAGTCGCAATAAAAAGTGGCGCAGTTTCTGAAACACTTCCCCCAAAGGAAGCTGAACTCGAAGAAGTGTCGGTGTTTGAACCGGTTTCCGAAAACGCCACGAATTCAGAGGCGGAGCATACTAAGTACTTCGATAATCCGTCGAAGTTGCACTTGGTGGTGTGTGCAATTGTCAGTTTGTGCAACGAAAATAGGCAGATGCCTTTTTCGTTTGATATGTTTAAGCAGGCGCTTGAGGAGGCTGCAATACCAAAAACAGTCGGATTGCCGTTGTCATTACTGAAGCCGTTTCTTCGTCAAGGGTATATCAAAAGGATAAATCCCGAAGTGAAACCTCCGCGGTATGTTATTACCGAGTTGGCGGTTAGCTTTGCTCGAGAGCCAGAACCGAAAGGTGTCAACTCCGTCAAAAAAATGAAGCCCGTAATCGAGTACGCTCCCGACAGAACAAAAGAGACAATTTTGTCTTTGAAACAAATGGTGGCAGATCACGCCTCCGTAAAAAATGCTCTCTCTATCGCTCAGAAAAAGTTGGCTGAATTTCAGTCAATTGACTTTGAGGAAGAGGAGAGAAGGATAGCTGGTGAAACCGCAAGTCTTCAGAAGAGGCTCGGTGATCTCGAAAAGTATCGGGCGGAGCTTGCTTCGAAGAAGGAAAAAATCGGAGAAATTGGGAGTGAGGTTGATTCTTTGGAAGAGGCGGTCAACGACCCCAAAGTAAAACAAGCATTGGAGCAGTTGGCGGAAATTCGTAAATTGCTCGAATAATTAGGCATCAAAAGGCGTATGGAAAACCATACGCCTTTTTCTTTGGCCGCGGGTCGGGAAAGCTTGACAAACATGTTAAAATATGCAAATATGCGACGCAGTACGAATTAATGACGATTCGTAGAACATTGATATATGAATGAAAGAAAAACTAATGTCAGGGACTACCAAAGAATGCCTGGCAGATTTTTTCAAACGCTTCGGTAAAAACGAAGTTTTTGAGGAGTTCGTCGGGGCTGCTTACAAAGCGGAAGCTCGGTGGCGGTTGCAAGGCTTATTGCCTGTCGGTATGTATCTTATACGGGTTCAGCATTTTCTCGGTCTGATAGGTTATCAGGTCAAGGAATTGCAGGTACCACGTCCATTCTTTTTACTGGGGCAATGCTTCGCGTGTAAAATCGTTGATGTGGAAGCTCTGGGAAAAGAACTGAATATAAAAGTGACACGCCTCTATGAATATATATGGGGCGGTGTTACTCCTACCGAGGGTAGAATGAATCAGATATCTCAAGTGGTTGCCAAAAATGGATTGGCACTCATGACTTATTTGAGTGAACATAGTGCCGTCCATAAGTCTTTTTTCGAATCCGATTCTGTAGTGATAGAGTTGGAAGAAATAAAGAACGATAGTGTAAATAATGCAACTGATTCGATTCTTATTGCCGACTTCGGTGCAGTATGCGAGTTAGTCAGGGAAATCGGGCAAAAATTACTCGATGGACCGGTAGGGTTGCGAGATGCTATGCGTCTTCAAATGGGGCAAGGATCAAATCCTCCATTGCACTTAACATGGGAAGTTCTGAATAAACTGTTGTACGAAAGGATGGAAAAGAAAGCATGAGTCACGAGTCTGTTGGAATCCAAATGAACCAGGGTAATGTTCTCATTATCTTGGCAAAGCACTATGCCGATTTGATGGCAGTGTCTAACGAAGTGGTTCAAAACGCAATCGATTCCGGCGCAAAACGCATACGAATTGATGCCGATTTACCGCGGCGGATTGTTACTATTTGTGACAACGGGTCGGGTATTAGTCGGGAAAAAATCAGTGAGGCGTTGCAGTCGGTCGGTAATACGATGAAAGAAAAGGACAAATACGGCCAGTTTGGAATTGGTCTCATTTCTCCGCTTTGGATAACCAAAGAGTTTATCGTAACATCGTGCCCCGATAACAAGTCGACCGGCTATTTAGCTTCCCGATTTGTGAGGGCGGATATCGAAACGCAGGCCAAGGTTAGTATTCCGATTATCGCCGATGATTCGCTTCATTTTGATGCGAATGGAAAGGTGTGGTGGCGGACTCGTGTCGAAATGCGCGGTATCGTCAAAGACCGTCGGGCTTCACGGCTTGATGCGGACGAATTGGCAAATGATATTGCTATTAAATTCGGTGAAGAAATTCGTCGGAGACATATTGATATCGTTATTTCCGTCATTGGTGTTGATAAAACAGTGAAGGAAGTGAATGTTGTTGCTCCGGAGTATATGGGCCAAAAACTGAGCCCGTTTGCTGAAACGTCTTATCCCGAGAGCGGGAAGGTTGTTGCAGAATTGTATATCGCTCAATTGTCTCGCAAGGGACGAAAAGGCGTAATAACGTTTGGCACGACAAATAATCCGTCTCGCATTACGACGAAGCAGTTTGTTGAGTGTACGGATTCAATTCTTGAGTCGCGCACCGCAAAAGCGTTAGCGTCCGGAGTATTTGAAGGACGTATTCTCTGTGATAAGGTCGCGCTTCATGCCGATCGAACTCGCTTCGAGAATAATGATGCATTGCTCGGACTTTGTCTGGCTTTGGACACATGGTACAAGAAGGTTGGAAAAATCGAACTTGAACGTGCGGAAGAACAGGCATGCGATGATCGATTCCAGCGAATCGGTACGCAGGTTATGCCGTATGCCGAAATGCTCCTAAAGCAGACCCAGTTCCAGTCGGTGGCTCAACAGATTACGATTGGAACAATTGGCGCTAATCACGCAAAACCGCCTCGAAAAACCGTTCTCGGTCAGGATGAGGGTGTATCGGTTGCGGTAGACGGTAATCCGTTTGTCAACAAAGGTAAGGGTTCTAGTCCTGACGGTAAGAAGACAAAGGAAACAAAAGAATCTTCGACTGGAGAAAATCTCGGCCATTCTCCCGGTATTGTTTACGGGGAACATGGACGCAAACGTGTTGAAGTTCGGGGCGGGTCGACCGGTTTGCGATTTGCCTACATCGAAGCGGAAGACTTTCGTATTCCGTTCGAATACGATCCGGTGACCGGTTTACTTTCGTTTAATCAACGAAACCAGAACTGGGGTCTGTGCAAGGCGAGCGACGAGACACTTCAGCAGTATCACATGGCCGTCATTAGTACAGCCTTTACACTGGAGTTGTTCAAAACAGGTTCGTCGGTTAACCCGGAAGTGAAGAAGTTTGCTTTCGAAAACCTGACTCAACAGACCTTTGCCATTATGAACGGCAAGGCGTTACTGGCAAAATAATAAAATAAGCAGTTCATAAACAACAAACCGTTAACGAAAGTTAACGGTTTTACTTTTGAATAATAGGATTTTTATATTTATGCAAAAGGATTAATTCCTTCCTTAATAAGATTTTCGATTGGGGTAAAGAGAGGTCGCGGCAAATTATTCCACTCGACCCATTTCCATTCGGCACATTTTTGCGGTTCGAGTAATTGAGGATCTCCATTCTTGCAGACGGCGGTTACGAATAGTGTTATGTAGTGTTTGTTTTCTTTCGGGAAAATATCATTGGTAAACGTCAGTTTTGATACGTCGGAAATATGAAGACCTGTTTCTTCTTCAACTTCCCGCACCGCACACTGTTCCGGTGATTCTCCAAATTCAAGATGTCCGCCGGGAAAACTCCATGTTCCGTCCCCGTGAGAATTGATTCGTTTCCCGATAAGAACCGTGTTGTCTCGCTTGATAATAACTCCGACCCCGACAAGAGGTTTGTTGATAGACATGCCCGTATCATACGGCGGGAAGGGGATTGGGGCAATATGGTTCAAAAATTTTTTATCATGCCAAGTCTTTATTATTTAAAATACTCAGAATAGTTTTTGAATTTGATCGATTTAAAACAACGACCGATTTGGTAAAATTGACATGTAGTGCCGACAGTTTTTCTTTTGTATCTCGAATACTGCTGCCGGTGGTGAATACGTCATCAATAATGCAGACAGTATCTCTTTTTGTTGGAACATAACCGTCAATTACTTTTTTGGTTCCATGGTCCTTCATGTAATCTCGAACTAAAACGAGCGGTAATTTCTTTTTATATGCAACCAGTGAGGCGAGGGTAATTCCTCCATAACCAGATCCGACAATGCAAGTCGTCTTGGCCGGAATAATCGGTAGAAATTCCTTAATGATTAAATCTAAAATAGACGGTACTCCGAGCGCTTCTTTGATGTCACAATAATAGGAAGATGTTATTCCGCTTCGAAGAGTAAAATTGCCATGTTTTAGAATGCGGTGTTTTTTGAGAAGGTTTATAAGGGAATGTTTCATCATGTTGTATAAAAGAATACACGAGTCGGGCTAGTTTTAAAAGAGGAGTTGAGAGGATGTTTGAAATTTACAATTTCAGTACCCCGATTGGATTTTTTCTACGTTCAGAAACTTGAAAAAATGCTCAATCGGGCTTCAAATCCTCTCCGCAAGCTCTCCCAGAGCTTGCTCGCCTCCGCATTACAAAAACAGCGCTCAACAGCGCTTGTTCTTTGTATTGCGGAGGCGAGAGGATTTGAACCTCTGAGGGACGTTAATCCCTGCCGCGTTTCGAGTGCGGTGCCTTCAACCGCTCAGCCACGCCTCCATTACAGTGCTCCATACTAACACCCTTTTGCATTTTTTTCAAAAAATGCTATA